>DASXSE010000141.1:0-22936 GCA_036506175.1 Gaiellaceae bacterium | reverse complement strand
CCGCCTGCCTGGGTCGTTGTGGTCCCGCCGCTCCCACAGCCGGCGATGACCGCCAAGACGAGCATGGCGAAAGGGATCGCAAGGAACAGGAGACGCCGGCGCACCAGGCGCCGAAGCTACCACAAACCGTCTTAACGCTGGCTTAACCACCCTCAACCCGCGCTTAAACGACCCGGAGCTATAACCCCGTCATGCAGGCGCTGTGGCCGCGCGCTGGCGCGCTCGTTCTGGCCGCCCTTCTCGGTGGCGGCATTGCCGTTGGCATCGACCGGGCGGTCGGCGACGAGAGCTCCACGACCGTTATCCGCGAGGTGAGCCCCGGCACGCCGGAGCCGACTGCCTTCCGCAACAAGGGCGGTCGAACGATCTCCGACATCTACTCGAGCGCCAGGCGCGGCGTCGTCCAGGTCCTGGCAACGGCGGTCGTCTCCGACAACCCGTTTTTCGGCCCCCAGGAAGCTCGTCTTCTCGGTTCCGGATTCGTCATCGACAAGGCCGGTCACGTCGTCACGAACTACCACGTCGTCGAGGGCGCCACCAAGGTCCAGGTGAGCTTCTCCGGAAATGACGAGATACCGGCGACGGTGGTCGGACGGGATCCCTCGACCGACATCGCGGTGTTGCGCATCAAGGGTGCGCAGGGCCGCGCGCTTACTCCGCTCGAGCTCGGTAACTCGACGCGGGTCAAGGTCGGCGACGCAGTCGTCGCGATCGGCAACCCATTCGGCCTCGAGCGAACGGTGACGGCCGGGATCGTGAGCGCGCTCCAGCGCGAGATCACCGCGCCGAACGGGTTTGCGATCGACGAGGTCATCCAGACCGACGCGGCCATCAACAAGGGGAACTCCGGCGGTCCGCTGCTCAACGCCGACGGTCAGGTCATCGGCGTCAACTCACAGATCGAAAGCGAGTCGGGCGGCAACGTCGGCATCGGCTTTGCCATCCCGATCAACACCGTGAAGGAAGTCGTCTCCCAGCTGATCGAAGACGGCAAGGTCGAGCACGCCTTCCTCGGCGTCGACCTGGCGACGATCTCCAAGACGCTGGCGGCCAACGTGCGCCTGCCCGTGAACCACGGTGTGCTGATCGAGCACGTGCAGTCGGGAAGCCCGGCCGCCCGGGCAGGGCTCCGCGGGGGGACGTCCCAGGTGGTCGTCGACGGTGAGAGCTATCTGATCGGCGGCGACGTCGTCACCCAAGCCGACGACATCCCGATGGAAACCGCAGAGCAGCTCCGGAGCGTAGTCACCTCGAAGAAGCCCGGTGACCAGCTCACCCTCCAGATCCATCGCCAGAACGAGACAAAAGAGGTCACGGTCACGCTCGGAACCCAACCAGCGAGCTCCGTCGGATGAGCGTGCCGCCTGATCTCTCCAAGATGGGCCCTTTCCCCCAGGGGCCCGCTTCCGCGAAGCCGAATCGCCAGCTTGGCTGACCGGAAGTAAACGGTCGGAGGCCCGCCCGCCTGCCCGGGCCTCCGACCACCATTTCTTTGGGCCGAAAGACCGCCAGAAGACCCAAGTAACAGTCTGTTGCTAAGTCGTGGGCATTAGTAATTTCTATTCGGCGGCAACGTGCCGGCAAGGTGATCGATGAGCTCCTCTGGGGCACGTGTGCGGAACGCGATCCCCAGGAGCACGTCGCCCGTCGTAGGTAGGCGACCGTGGCGGCGGGCGGCATGGACGATCCTGCGAACCTGCTCGTAGCTTGGTCTTGTGAGTCCGAGGCTCTCGGCTATCCGCCCGACTCGGCGGTTCGTCTCCGCGATCGGCCGGGTTGGAGTATCGAGGCGCTCGGCGGCGGCGACGAGGCGCGAGTCGATTCGCGGAGCGGAAGCCGTCACGACGAAAAGCATCGCGCTGCCGAAGTCACGGATGTTTGACCGAATCAGACAAGAGTGACCAAGTGCCAGTGTGTTACTAGGGTCTCGCCTAGGCTCCGGGAGTGATCCCGCACGCCTTTGGGCAGAGCCCAGCCTGGTCAGTCGGCCTCGAGGAGGAGCTGTTCGTCCTCGACGCCGACACGCTCGAGCCCGCTCCGTTTCCGACCGAGCAATTCGACGGGACCCGTCTGAAGGCCGAGCTGTTCGCCGCCGTCGTCGAGCTCAACACGGGCATTTGCGCTTCCGTAGCGGAGGCGGTTGAAGAGCTCGCCGAGCTTCGCCAGGAGGCGAAGCGGCGGGCTGGAGAGGCCGGGCTCGTGCTCGCCGCCGCGGGGACATGGCCGACCGCGATCTCGGAGGAGCAGTCGATCACTGCCAACGAGGGCTACCGGCGCTTTGTCGAGTACGCGGGGTCGTCGGCGCGCCGGCAGTACTGCTCGGGCCTCCACATCCATATGGGGATGGAGAGCCCAGAAGCGTGCATGGCGACCCTGGAGGCCGTCCTCCCCTGGCTTCCGCTCGTTCTCGCCCTCTCTGCCAACTCGCCCTATCGCGACGGACGAGAGACCGGGCTGACGTCCTCGCGGGCGGAGATCCTCGCCCTCTTGCCAAGAAGCGGCGCGCCGCCGGTCTTCGGTTCGTACGCGGAGTGGGAGGCGTTCGCCGAGCGTTTGATCGCGCTCGGCCTCGCCGACGAGTACACGCGCATCTGGTGGGACATCCGCCCCCATCCCCGCTACGGAACGCTCGAGATCCGTATGCCCGATCAGCCCACGCGGCTCGAGGCAACCGAGGCGATCGCTGGCCTCATCCGCGCGCTCGTCCGCTCGTCGGAGCCGAACGGCGCTGCCGACCGAGGCGCGTATGCCGAGAATCGCTGGGCCGCACTCAGGTTCGGGCGGGACGCGCGGCTGATCCACCCCTCGGGGGAGCAGCTCGCCACCGTGTCGGAGCTGCTCGACGAGCTGGCCGGGCGTCTCGGTGCGGAGGCGATAGGCGCGGTACGCGACCTCGACCAGGCGGGCGAACAGCTAGAGGTCGGGCGCGCCGAAGGTCTCCGCTCCCTCGGCCGCCGCCTCGTCGAGGCCACGTAAGATCGAAATCGTGGCCATGCAGTCCGAGACGATTCAAGTGACTGGCGTGCGCTGCGAGCGCTGTGTCATGCGCCTCGGCGGAGCGCTGCAAGGTCTCGACGGATTGGAGTCGGCGAACGCAAACCTCATGGGCCAGGTGATGCTCGCCTGGGACGACGAGCGCCTCGCACGAGAGGAGATCGTCGCAGCGTTGGAACGGGGAGGCTTCCCCCTCGTTTCCTCCTCGGAATAACGAAAAGGGCCCACCCGTTCTCTTGTTAGGGTCCGGGCGATGAGCAGCAACACGCCCGAGACCGATGCTCGCCGCATTGCTGAAGGTGCGCGTGAGCGTGCGCGGTTCGAAGAGGAGGTTCTCGAGTTGTCGGATCAGGTCTACCGGGTCGCTCGGCGACTCGTTCCGACACGCGAAGAGGCCGAGGACCTCGTCCAGGAGACCTACGCGCGAGCCTTCCGGAGCTGGCGCTCCTACACGCCGGGGACCAACCTCCGGGCGTGGCTCTTCCGCATCCTCACGAACCTGAACATCGACCGCGGTCGCCGCGAGCAGCGTGCCCCCACGACGCAGCCGCTCGAGGAAGGCGATTACTTCCTGTACAACCGCCTCGAGGCGGAGGGCGAGCCGGACGACGAGGAGCGGATCGTCGAGCGCCTCTCCCAGGATGGGATCGTCGACGCGCTCTCAGCGGTGCCGCACGACTTCCGCGACGTGATCGTCCTGGTCGACATCGGCGACTTCACCTATCAGGACGCCGCGCACATCCTCGACATCCCCATCGGGACCGTCATGTCGCGTCTCCACCGCGGCAGGCGTATCCTGAAGCGGGAACTGGCAGAGGCCGCCGTGCAGGAGGAGGCTTCCTGATGAGCTTCGATCCATGCGCGAAGTGTGAAGAGGTGCTACAGCCCTTCCTGGACCGGGAGCTCTCCGAGGCAGAGGTCGCGGAGGCCGAGGCACACCTCGACGAGTGCTCCTATTGCCGTAAGCGCTACAGGTTCGAGGAGAAGCTGCGCATGTACGTGCGGCAGGCATGGACCGAGCCGATGTCTCCCGAGCTGAAGGCGAAGCTCGCGGCCCTGCGCACGCCCATCCAGTAGCTAGCTCTTCGAGCGTCCGACGATTACGACCAAGCGACGAGGGTTGTCTCCGCCCGGGAGCGCCGCCGTTCCGACACCGAGCTCGCCGGCCAGACGCTTGGCGATGTCCTCCGCGCCCGGCGGGTAGTAGACGAGTGTGCGCTTGTAGTTCTTCTGCCGGGCGTCCTTCACCTGGCTGATCCGGTACGCGAGCCCGGCGATCTGGTTCGCCATCCCGGCGCCCGCGTTGCCCACGCTCGTTCCGTTGAAGACGTCGACCTGGATGTCCCACCGATCAGGAAGCTGCGGGGCGGCGGGGCGCACAGCAGCCTCCGCAGGCGCGGCTGTCGACGGTGTGGGGAAGAGCTCGGGACGCGCAACGAACCACAGCAGCGCAGCGCATGTGAGCATGAACGCGAGCGCGGCTGCCGTCCGACGGAACGACCACGGGTCGAGTCGGGAGGGCACCGGGAGGCCGGCGAGCCTCCGGGCCTCCCGCTCCGAGATCCCAAGCGCAGCCGCGTAGACGAGAGCCGCGGCAAGCGCATCGGCATTCGAGCCGAAGCGGTAGATGCAGTTGTCCTCCAGGGACTTGACCGCGTCGACGTCCATGTTCGCGCGCGCTGCCGCCTGCTCGAGTGTCAAGCGGCGGCTGAGGCGTGCGGCTCCGAAAGGCGAAATCGCCATGGGCGGATCAGAGTTCGGCGAACGGCTGTGCCAACCTCCTGTACATCGGCAGTGAGCCGATCTGGTTGAGGCCTAGCAACTGCCGTCGTTCGCCTCGTAGGCGGAGAGCGTGTAGACCCGCTCGTCCTGCTGCGAAACGAGCATGCCAGCGGTGAGGAGAGCGAGGCAGCGCTCGTCGCGCGAGAAGGTGACGCGAAATGCGCGCTCGCCGCTCGGGCCGGAGAGCGAGCGCTCGACCTTCGGGGTCCAGCGGCCGTTGAGACGACCGACGTAGTAGTCGACGACTTCGATCTGCTTCGCACCGACCGGCGGCCTGAACGCCGCGGTGGTTACGACGCCGCGGGGGACCGGCAAACCGTTCTCCGGGAAAGCCGCTGTGCTGCCACTCCCGACGCGCTCAGCGCCCGGATACACGCCGGCGGTCGCCAGCTCGCGCCGGTTCTGTTCGATTCCTGACGAGTTGCGCCCGGTGAGGAGGGCGTACGCGATCCCGGCGCTCAACGAAACGAGGACGATCGCCAGCGCGATGAGGCCCGGGTGCCGTTTCAAAGATCCTCGGCCGTGTCGACGTCGCCGGGCGCTCCTAGGTCGTCGCAGGGAATGAGCACTACAGGGAGCTCGCGCATGCCTTCGTCCGGGACCGACTTCCAGGCGCCGCGACCCAGAACGAGCGGGTGACCACGGTTACCGGCATAGCTCGCCGCCACGACGCTTCCCGCTCCGGCTCGCCATGCCCCGAGAACCCGGCGCACGGACTCGGGCGCGAGGTTGGGCCCGTCGGCGAGGCAGACCACGGCCGCTTCCACAGCTGGCCCGAGCTCGCCTAGCGCGGCGCGAAGCGATGCGCCCGGACCAAGTTCCCAGTCCTCGGCGTGAACTACACGGACGCCTTCGGCTTTGAGTGGGTGCGCACCGGTCACGACCATCACCTCGTCCACGGGCGCTTCGGCGAGGCGCTCGAGCACACGTGGCAGAAGCAGCTCCTGCTTGGGCGCGCCGAAGCGACTTGCCGCTCCGGCTGCGAGGACGATCGCCGCGATCACTCGGACGTCGTGACGGCGAGGATGTCGGCTAGGTGGATGAGCCGGAAGGTCAGGCGGCTCAGATCGATTCGCTCGGTCTCCGTCTCGGTCTCCGGAAGAGTCCGCCAGAGCTCGCGGGCGCAGGAGAGTAGGTCCGCGATTTGCTCGCGTGTTTCCTCATAGCCGTCGCGCTCTCGACATGCGTTGAGGGCGAGTCCGAGCACGCCGATCGTGTCCGTCTGTCTCGTCCAGAGGAGCGGCGTCGCCATCGCGAGGTAGTGGTGGATCCGGGCGAACGTGATCGGCTGCGCAAGCACCGGGTGCCCGTTGGGCTGCGAGGGGGGTAACGGCTCATGGCCGTCCGCGATGCGCGCCGCAGAGCGGCCGAGCATGTCGCGCAACTGCTCGTCGGATAGCCCGGCAAGTCGGGCCGTCCTGAGCGCGATGAAGAGCGAGCCCGGCTGCTGCCCGTACGGGTAATCCGAGGCGTAAAGGACCTGCTCGGGAGAAACGCGCTGGAACATGTCCAGGAGGTCAATCGAGCTCCACACCGAGGTGTCGAAGAAGACCCCGCTGCGGCCGCCGAACGCTTCTGACAATGCGGCCAGATCGGCGATTCCTGCGTGGGCGATGATCAGCTGGGCCTCGGGGTAGCTCTCGACGAGCCTGCTCAGGTGGTCGGCGATCGGGGGGAGACCACGGCCCCCGTGAATCAGGATGGGAACGTGTCGTTCGGCAGCGAGCTCGAACACGGGGGCGAGCCGCTCGTCGTTCAGCAGGAAGCCCTGCGCGCGTGGGTGGAGCTTGATGCCGCGGGCGCCGAGATCGAGGCAGCGGACCGCCTCTTCGATCGGCTCGGAGGCGAGATCGAGGCGAACGAAGGGAATGAGGACGCCCCCTGACCGCTCCGCAGCCTCCAGCGTGCGGTCGTTGGCGGCGCGGAATGCCGGCTCCCGATCCGGCTCATCGAGACAAAAGGTGAACGCGCGCTTTGCCCCATAGCGCTGTAGCACTGACATCAAGTCCTCGTAGGGCGCCACGAACCCGTCGATGTCACGGCCCACGTGCACGTGCGCGTCGAAGATCTCCGCGCCTTGCGGAATGAGCTTCGTGAGCTCTTCGTCGTAGACGCCGACGAGGCGCCGCGCTCGCTCGACCGCCTCTTCCACGAGGCTTGAATCTAGCTGGGTACTATGGCGCCGTGGGGGATCTGCTGATCTACGCGGACACCGTCCGCTCGCCAGAGCTGCGTCACGAGGTGCCGTTGGCGGTCCCCGATCCTTTCCTCTACGTCGAGCGCAACGGCTCCCGGTATGCCTTCGTGGGCTCCCTCGAAGTCCCGCGCATGCAAGGACTCAACGGGCTGCAGCCTGTTCCGCTTGAGGAGCTGGGCATGGACGAGCTCATCGCGCAGGGTCTCAGTTCGGACGAGCTCGACCGGGAAATCGTCCTTCGCGCGTGTCAGCGCGTGGGGCTCGAGGAAGCGAGTGCGCCCCGTTGGTTCCCGCTCGACATCGCCGACCATCTGCGCGCGAACGGAGTCACGCTCCGCGTAGACGGCGAGCTCTTCGACGGTCGCAGACGGGTCAAGACCCAGGCTGAGCTGGCCGGAATCCGGCGCGCCCAGCAGGCCGCCGAGGCGGCGATGGATGCAATCCGCGGGCGGCTGCGGAAAGGACGCGTGACCTGTGAGGAGCTTCGCGGCGAGGCCATGCGCGTGTTCAGCGAGGCCGGCGCGATCGTCCCCGACATCGTGATCGTGTCCCACGGACCGCAGACGGCCATCGGCCACGAGCCCGGTTACGGCGAGATCCAGCCCGGCGAGCCGGTCGTCGTTGACCTCTTTCCGCAAGATCCGGAATCGGGCTGCTACACCGACATGACGCGGACGTTCTGCGTCGGCGACCCACCCGAGGAGCTCGTGCAGCTCCAGGGGCTTGTGCGTGAGGCTCTCGATCTCGCTTACAGCACAATTCGTCCGGGAGTGAGCGGCCAGGAAGCGCACCGCGCCGTCTGCGAGTTCTTCCAGCAGCACGGTTTCCCGACGCAGCTCACGAAGACGCCGGGCGAGGTCCTCGACGAAGGGTTCTTCCATTCCCTCGGGCACGGCGTCGGCTTGGAAGTCCACGAGCAGCCCGGGCTGGGACGCACGGGAGTGGAGATCGTGCGGGGCGACGTACTCGCCGTCGAGCCCGGTCTCTATCGCCAGGGGTTCGGCGGCTGCCGCCTCGAGGACACCGTCCTCGTCACCGAGGACGGTGTCGAGCTCCTCGGCAGCGGCTACTCGTACGACCTGGCGCCCTAGCTGAGGGATTGGCGAAACCGGGACCGTCCTAGCTAGGTCGCCGGGACGCTGCTCGCAAAGGAGCCCAGCGAGCGAGCCCGAGGCAGTACATCTGTAGTACGGCGAGGGCGAGCTCGTGCAGGATCCTGCCGCGAGCGGCGTCAGGCCCGGCAAAGTCGGGCTTTGCCCGACTGAAGCCCGCCGACCAGAGGCCTAGCTAGGCCGAGAGCGCCAGCAGCTTCTGGAAGCGGTCCGGGTCGTCGAACGGACCGATGAGCGCGAAGTTGAGCCTGTCTTCGCGGATGATGTCCTGCGCCACGCGCTGGATGTCTTCGATCGTGACCTTGTCGAGCTCGGCGAGCACGTCGTCGGGCTCGCGCTGGGCGCCCTCGAGGACCTCGTTCCGGAGGCCGAAGATGATCATCCCTTTCGGATCCTCGAGAGAGAGGACGAGGCGGCCCTTGGCGAAGTTGCGCGCCTTCTCGAGCTCATCGTGCTCGATCGCCTCGGCAGCGATGCGGCCGAACTCGCGAACGATCGTCTGCACAGCGTCGTCGATCCGCTGAATGTCGACGCCGCTCTGGGCGTAGAGCGTCCCCGTATCCGTGTAGCCCTGCTGCTGGCCGTAGATGTAGTACGCGAGCCCGCGCCGCTCGCGAACCTCGGTGAACAGGCGTGAGGACATCCCTCCCCCCAGGACTGTGGCGAGGAGCTGGAGCGAGTAACGGTCCGGATGGACGAGTGGGTAGCTGTGCACGCCCACGCGGATGTGCGCCTGGTCGGACTGCTTGGTGTGCAGCTTCACGCGCGGCGCGTCCTGGCTCCATTCGGCGGGCGGCGGGCTACCCGTGGCGCCGTCCTGCACGTCCCCGAGGAGCTCCTCCAGACGCTCCGTGAGCCCCTCGCCGAGATTGCCCGCGACCCCCGCCACCATGCGCGGTGCCCGGTACCAACGGTCGAGGTACTCGAGGAACGTCTCGCGCTTGGCCGAGCGAACGGTCTCCTTCCGTCCGATGATGTCCCACCCGAGCGGCGTGTCGCCGTAGAGGAGCTCGTCGTAGACACCGTCGACATAGTCGCGCGGCGTGTCGTAGTACATGTTCATCTCCTCCACGATCACGCCCTTCTCCCGCTCGATCTCTTCGGAGTCGAACTTCGAGTGTCGGAGCATGTCGACGAGGACGTCGAGCGCCGTGTCGCGGTGCTCGGCCGCACACTTGACGTAGTAGCCCGTGTACTCCTTGGACGTGAATGCGTTGAATTCGCCGCCGATCGAGTCGATCTCGCCGGCGATCTGGCGCGCGGTTGGACGCTTCTCCGTCCCCTTGAAGAACATGTGCTCCGCGAAATGCGCGATCCCGTTCGTGTCCTTCGTCTCGTAGCGCGAGCCGGCTGCGAGCATGACGAAGCACGCCACCGACTTCGCCTGAGGCATTGGAGCCGTGAGAACGCGCAGGCCGTTCGCAAGCGTCTTCTTCTCGAAGGCGCTCATGCGGTCGCGAAATCCTTTGCTTCGTACGTCTCGATCCGCTCCCGCCACTCCTTTGGAACGGGGATCGTCTTGTCCGCGGCGTAGTCGATGGCGACGAGCGTCGTCTTTGCAGTCGCCACGAGCCGCCCGTCGGGCCCATGGATCTCGTGGTCAAGGTCGAGGCTCTTCGTCCCGATGCGGGAGGTGCGCGCGCCGACCTCGAGTGTCTCGCCGAGAGTCGCCCGCGACCGGAAGTCGATGTCGACCTTCGCGACGATGACGAGCAGGTCGTCCAGCGACTCGATGCCGAGCACTTCCCGCATGTAGCCGATTCGGGCCGTCTCGATGTAGGTCAGATAGACGGCGTTGTTGACGTGCCCGAACACGTCGAGATCGCGGAACGTGACGTCCTGCAGGTGCACGAAGCGGAACCCCTCCATCGGCCGGGATGTTACCTTCGCGCTCCTGCATGGCCGGCGAGCTGACCCGCAAGGCGATTCACGACCAGCCCGAGTGGCTTCGCGGCGTGCCCGACCGCGTCGGCGACCGACGGCTTCCGGAGGGCCGCGTGGTCTTCACGGGGTGCGGCACGTCGTTCCACGCGGCACAGACGGGCGGCGAGGCGTTGCAGGCGCTCGAAGCGGTGCTGTCTCCGCCCGACTCCGATCTCCTCGTCTGCATCAGCCATGAGGGGGAGACGAAGCTGACCATGGAGGCCGCGCAGGCCTTCGACGGTCCGGTCTGGCTCGTCACCGGTAAGGCCGAGAGCCCGCTCGCCGAGTTGGCGGACGAGGTGATCGTCGTCACGCCCGAGATCGAGGAGTCCTACTGCCACACGGTCTCGTACGCGTGCGCGGTTGCCGCGCTCGACGTCCTGAAGGGCGAGGACGTCCGCTGGCTGCGCCTGGCCGTCGAGCAGGCGCTCTTGTCTCCGCTCGAGGGCGGTGACTGGGAGCGCGTGGCAGTGGTCGGCGCGGGGCGCGACTGGCCGACCGCCCAGGAGGCCGTGCTCAAGCTCAGGGAGGGCGCCTACCTGCCCGCCCAGGCCCGGCACACCGAGCAGATTCTCCACGGCGATCTGGCGGCGATCGACGAGACGGTCCGGGTGTTCGTCCTCGAAGGCGAGGGCCGTGCCGCCGAGCGCGCAGCCGACGTTGTGCGTGCGCTCGGGGAGATTGGCTCCGAGACCACGCTCATCCCGACCGTCCACCCGGTCGTCGACGTCGTCCCTTTTCAGCTCCTCACGCTCGACATGGCCGAACGCCGCGGGATCAACCCGGACAAGATCCGCTGGGACGACCCGCGCTGGGACGCGGCCCGGAAGTCCTACGACTAGCGGACGAGGACGCCGCCGTTGGTGGACGCGCCCTGGAGGAAGCTGAGCCAGTCCGACCAGAGCTTGCGGTCGTCAAGGGAGATCGGCTCAGGATCGGCGCTTTCGAGCGCCTCGTCAATTTCGGTGGCGGTGATATGCATGTCTGGCCTCAGCTTCGGAAATTGCATCGCCTGCAACACCATTTCCCGCTCGAGAGCGGAGCTCTCGAGCGGGCTTAAGAAGACGTGGCCGCTCATTCCGTCGTTGCGAGCCCAGTAGAGGCGAAGCATCAGGCCAGTTCAGCGAGGGCCGCGTGGGCCCGGTCGACCTCGTCCGTCGTGTTGTAGTGCACGAAGCCGATGCGTAACGCGCCGTCGGCAAGGCCCAGCCGCTCCATGACCTCGACGGCGTAGTAGTTCCCCCACCAGGCGGCGATATCGCGTTCGGCCAGCCGGGTCGCCAGAGCCTCAGGAGAGTGCGCCGCATGCGTGACGGCGAACGTCGACGTCCGGTTCTCCATCGTCGGGATCCCGTGCAGGCGGAAGCCCTCCGGAACGCCGTCGAGGAACCGCTGTCCGAGCTCGCGCTCATGCGCCTTGATCGCGTTCCAGCCGATGGACTCCACGTACTCGACCGCCGCGATGAAGCCGGCGAGCGCCTCGTGCGGGAGCGTCCCGGTTTCGAAGCGATGGCCGAGCGGTTGGTCGGGAGCCGGACGCACCTTGTAGGGCCGCCACCGCTCCAGCACCTCGCGTCGGCAGTAGAAGAGCCCGAGATGGGGGCCGAAGAACTTGTACGGAGAGCAGATGAGCACGTCGACGTCCGCCTCGGCAACGTCAATCGCCGCATGGGGCGCGTAGTGGACCGCGTCGACCCATGCGAGCGCGCCGGCGTCGTGCGCCAGCTCCGCGATGCGGCGGGCCGGCGTAATCGTCCCGACCGCATTCGAAGCCCAGGGGAACGCAACGATCCGGGTTCGATTGCTGAGCTGGCCTTCGAGATCCTCGAGATCGAGCGTGCAGTCGTCGTCGCGCAGCTCGACGAAGCGGACAACGAGGTCGAGATCGCGCGCGAGCTCGAGCCAGGGGGCGACATTGCCGTCATGGTCGAGGCGGGTGACAAGGATCTCGTCTCCGGCGCGAAGCTCGCGTCCGAGCGTGCGCGTGAGAGCGAAGTTCAAGGTCGTCATGTTCTGCCCGAAGCCGACTTCGTCCGGCGATGCGCCGAGGAAGTGAGCTGCGGCTGTGTGCGCATCTGCAACGACCGCTTCCGTGCGCCGACTCGTCTCGAATGGACCGCCGACGTTGGCATTGGTTTCGCGCATATAGCGCGCCATGGCCTCGATGACGGAATCCGGAGTCTGCGTCCCGCCAGGACCGTCGAGAAACGCGGTGCGCCGATCGAGTGCCGAGAAGCGGGCGCGGACTGCCGCGACGTCAAGCGCGACGGTGCTCATCGCACCGACTTTCCGCCCACTTGCCACTCGTAGTGCGGCGTCGGGTTAAGCGAGGCGCCCACGAAGCAGTCCCGCTCCGCAAGGTCGAGGAGTTCCTCCAGCGCCTGGCGGTAAGGAGGGGGGTCGAGCTCGATCTCGAGGCGACAGTCGACATCGACAAAGGCATAGCGGCCGTCCTCGTCGCGCTTGGTTACCAGCCCTTGGGCGGCGGCTGTCCCGCTTACCGAGATTCCCCGTCGCTTGGCGTGGAAGTCCAGGCTCTTGAACGTGCAACGCGCGAGCCCGGCGAGGACGAAGTGCTCCGGTGTCCAGTCGGGCTCGACGTGGGGTGGGTCGCCGAAGCGCTCCTCGACGTGGTACTCGAAGCGTCTGGCCGTCATTCGGGCCAGCGGGTGATCACGACTTTCTTCTCGGTATAGAACTCGATCGCGTCGCGGCCGTGTGCGTGCAGGTCGCCGAAGAAGGAGTCCTTCCAGCCCGTGAAGGGGAAGAAGGACATCGGCGCCGCCACGCCGATGTTGACGCCGATCATCCCCGCCTGGGCCTCATAGCGGAACTTGCGCATCGCGCCGCCGGAGGTGGTGAAGATCGAGGCGGCGTTTCCTTTGGGCGAGGAGTTCATGATCCGGAGCGCCTCGTCCAGGTCGGCCGCGCGAATGAACGTGAGGACCGGCCCGAAGATCTCTTCCTTGGCGATCTCCGAGTCGGGATCGGCCTCGATGATCGTCGGGCCGAGGAAGTGGCCGTCGTCCGAGCCCTTACCGCGACCGTCCAGCACGATCTCGCCGCCTTTCTCGACGCCCTTGTCGATCCATTCCAGGATGCGTTCGCGCGCGGCACCCGAGATGACCGGGCCGACCTCCGTGTCGGGATCCGAGCCCTCGCCGATGACCATCGCGCCGCCCTTCTCGGCGAGTCGGCGCTTCAGCGGCTCGTACGCGTCGCCAACCGCGACGCAGACCGAATTCGCCAGGCAGCGCTGGCCCGCTGCGTGGAAGGCGGAGGAGAGGACGCCGTCGACCGCCGATTCGAGCTCTGCGTCTGGCATGACGACGACGTGGTTTTTCGCGCCGCCGAGGGCCTGTACCCGCTTCCCGTGTTTGGCGGCGGTCTCGTAGATGTGGCGCGCGACCGGCGTCGAGCCGACGAAGGAGACGCCGTCGATGCCCGGGTGCTCGAGTATCGCGTTGACGGAGTCCTTGCCGCCGTTCACGAGGTTGGCCACCCCCGCCGGCAGGCCGATCCGGTCGATCAGTTCGAAGGTCAGCTCCATCGCCAGCGGATCCTGCTCAGACGGCTTGACGATGATCGCGTTCCCGCACGCGATCGCGAACGGGAGGAACCACATCGGCACCATGAACGGGAAGTTGAACGGCGTGATCGCTGCGAAGACGCCGATCGGCTGGCGGATCATGTCTGAGTCGATGCCGCGCGAGACGTCCTCGAGGCTCGCGCCTTGCATCAGGGAGGGAATGCCGGTCGCGACCTCGACGCACTCGATGCCTCGGCGAATCTCGCCGGCAGCGTCCTTCATGGCCTTGCCGTTGTCCTGTGTGACGAGGCGCGCGAGGTCGTCCTTGCGTTCCTCGAGCAGGTACTTGAGCTCGAAGCACGCGCGGGCGCGCTCGAGCGGCGGTGTCTTGCGCCAATCCGGGAAGGCTGCCCGGGCGCCGGCGACGGCGCGGTCGATGTCGGAAGCGTTCGACAGCGGGACCTGGGCGAGCTCCTCGCCGGTGGCCGGGTTCGTGACGGCGAGCGTCTCACTCGCCGAGGCGTCGGCCCACTCGCCGCCGACGTAATTGCGCATCGTTCTGGTTCGCGTCTCCACCGCCATCGCTGCCTCCCTGTCGCTTCTGCCGCGTAGCGTACCGCCGTGTCGTCGGCCGTTCCGGACGTGCTGGGACCCGGCCTGCGGGTCGTCTTCTGCGGGATCAACCCGGGAATGCGGTCGGCGGCCGCGGGTGCGCATTTCGCCAATCCGCGCAACGACTTTTGGCGCCTGTTGGCGGATTCGGGGCTGACGCCGCGGTTGTTGGCGCCGGAGGAGCAATGGGAGATGCTCGGGTTGGGTTACGGACTGACGAACGCGGCGCCGCGGACGACGCGGGGAAGTGGGGAGCTGCGGCGCGGCGATTTCGCGGAATCTTTGGAGCGGCTGGAATGGTTGGCACGGGATCTGGTGCCGGAGTGGATCGCTTTCGTGGGGAAGGCCGCGTACCACGGCGTGTTCCGGGAGCGGGCGGGGCTCGGCCTGCGGGAGCGGCGGCTCGGGGAGACGCAGCTCTTCGTCTTACCGTCTACGTCGCCGGCGAATGCGGCCGTTCCGTATGCGGAGCGGTTGCACTGGTTTCGCGCGCTGGCGGAACTCGTTCGTAGTTCGTGACCGTCTCGGCGCGTTCGGCGCGCCATGCGGCCGTTCTTGCTCATTACGCTGAAATGCGGGAGGAGGCGAGGGGTGGCCCCGGGTTCAGCCGCGCCACCTGTTCGTGATGGGAACCCTGCGGTCGCGGCCGAACGCCTTCGGGCGCAGCTTCACGCCCGGCGGGGCCTGCCGGCGCTTGTACTCCGCCTTGTCGATCATCTCCACCGCCCGCTCGACGACCTCGGGGTCGAATCCATCCGTCGTGAGCTCCTCGCGCGACGAATCCAGCTCGACGTAGGCCTCGAGCACCTGATCGAGCTGCGCGTACGGCGGGAGCGAATCCTCGTCCTTCTGGTCTGCGCGTAGCTCTGCGCTCGGCGCCCGCTCGATCACCGAGGCCGGGATGAGCTCGCGCCGCGCCCGGTGATTGAGGTGCCGAGCCAGTCGGAACACGTCCGTCTTGTACATGTCTTTCAGAAGCGCGAATCCGCCGACCATGTCGCCGTAGAGCGTCGCGTAACCGACCGAAAACTCGCTCTTGTTGCCGGTCGCCACCGCGAGCCACCCGAACTTGTTGGAGAGCGCCATGACGACGACTCCCCGCAGCCGCGACTGGATGTTCTCCTCGGCGACTCCGGGCTCCGTGCCGGCGAACGCCTCACCGAGCGCTCCGGTCACCGCCTCGACGACCGGTTGGATCGGAACCTCCATGAAGCGCGTGCCAAGCGCCTCGGCCACCCGCTTCGCATCCGCACGTGTCTCCGAAGATGTGTACCTCGAGGGCATCGAGACGCACACGACGTGCTCGGGCCCCAGAGCCTCTGCCGCGAGGGCCGCGGTGAGCGCGGAGTCGATCCCGCCCGAGATCCCGAGCACGACCTCCTCGAAGCCGTTCTTCCGCACGTAGTCCCGAAGCCCGAGCTCGAGAGCAAGCCGCATCTGCTCGAGATCGTCGAGCAGAGGCGCGGAGCCAAACGGCGCCTTCTTCTTCTGCTCAGGCCGCTCGGGGATATCGACGACCGGCGGGTCCGGGATCTCACCGCGCGACCGTGCAAGCGCCCGCCGGCGCGCATCACGGAGCCGTCGTCCGATTGCGGTCGTCGCGTCCACGTCGACGACGAGGAACGCCTCCTCGAACGCAGGAGCTCTGGCGACGACGCGGCCCTCCTCGTCGATGACCAGGCTGTGACCGTCGAAGATGAGCTCGTCCTGCGCGCCGACCGCATTGACGAAGGCGATCCAGCACGAGTTGTCGCGGGCACGCGTCGCCAGCATCTCCTCGCGCTCGACGCCTTTGCCGAGGTGGAACGGAGAGGCCGAGATGTTTGCGACCACGTGTGCACCGGCCAGCGCGAGATCCGTCGCGGGCGGTCCCGGCTGCCAGATGTCCTCGCAGACGGTCGGCCCGACGAGCGTCTCACCGCAGCGGAGCAGTACGAGCCCCCGGCCCGGCTGGAAGTAGCGGTCCTCGTCGAAGACACCGTAGTTCGGTAGGAACTGCTTTCGGTACATCGCGCGCACCTCTCCGTCGACGCAGACGGCGCAGGCGTTGAAGAGGTCGCGATCTAGATGCGGCGCCCCCACGAGGGCGGCGATCCCCTTTGTCTTCGCGGCGATCTCGTCAAGCGTCTGTGCCGCGGCGCGGAGAAAACCGGGGCGCAAGAGGAGGTCCTCGGGTGGGTAGCCGGTGACCGCGAGCTCCGGAAAGAGGACGAGCTCGGCGCCTGCGTCACGTGCCATTTCCAGCCGCTCGACGATCCGATCGCGGTTCCCGTCGAGGTCGCCGACGACCGTGTTCATTTGGGCGAGCGCAAGGCGCATCACATGCAGCTTAGCGGTTTTCGCCCCACAGACGAATACCTTCCCTCGAACGAGGGATTCGCCGCCAGAAATCTCCTTTGCATCACACCTTTCTCAGCACACCAACGCACCGAAGGAGTCAGTCAGATGAGACGAATACGAATCACCTGCGCTCTTGGCGCGGTCGTTCTCGCGGCGGCCGTCGTCCCGGGCGCCGCTCTAGGCCAGACGGCCAACCTCGATCTCACCGGGGACACGAGCGGCAACGCCACCGTGGCGGATGCGAACGGTGCGACGAGCAACGACGCGACTGCCACGGCGGCGACAAACGGAGGCGCAGGCAGTGCCGCGAATGCAGGTGGGTCGAGCGGCGGCAGCGGTGCGACCGGAACTGTCGGCTGCGTGAGCGGAAACGCGTCGAGTGGCGACACGTCAGCAGGCGTGGGCATCTGCCGCACGGCGTCCCAGGCCAGCGCTGCGAACGCCACCGGCGGATCCGGCGACTCGTCCGGAACTGCTGGTGCGGGCTGCGTCACAGGCGCGGCTGGAAGCGGTGACCTGACCGGCGGTACGACCGTCGGCTCCTGTACGACGAGCGGTAGCGCCGCCACGGCCGGGACCGCGAACGGCGACACGGCCGCAAGCGGCTTGGTCGGGTGTGTGACGGCCGGCGCGTCGGGAGGCGGCACGACCGGCGGCGCGAGCGTGGGCGTCTGCCGGGCCGCTGCGACGGCCCCGGGGGGCGAGACCGGCGGCGACGATGGCAGCGGCGACGAAGCCGGCGGCTTCGATGACTCGACCGGCGGTGTCGCCGGAGAGGTGGCAAACGGCTCGCCGAGGGGAGTCCTCGGCGCGCTCGCGAGCGGCGAGCTTCCCTTCACCGGCTTGCCGCTGTGGGCAGTCGCCCTCGCTGGGCTAGTCCTGAGTGGGCTAGGGGTTTTCCTGCGGCGGATGCACCCACCCGCCCTCAACGCCCGCCTGTAGGGCCCCTGCGAAGGCATCGAGCGCCCGCGGCTACGGGCGCGACGCCTCGAGGCGCTCGATCTCGTCGAGCGCCTCGGGGTTTTCCACAGAGGAAAGATCGCCGGGATCTTTGCCGAGCACCTTCGCGCGCACTGCGCGCCGCACGATCTTTGCGCTGCGCGTTTTCGGCAATGCGTGGACGAAGACGATGCGCTCCGGCCTGAAGGCCTTGCCGAGCTCTTGCGCAGCCCGGTCGCCGACCTCCCGCTCGAGCGCTTCACCCCCGTCGTTCCCGGGCTTGAGCACGCAGAAGACCCACGCGACCTCGCCCTTGATCTCGTGCGGGACGCCCACGGCCGCCGCTTCCGCGACGGCCGGGTGGGCGACGACCGCGGATTCGATCTCGGCCGGGCCGATGCGCTTCCCGGCGATGTTGAGCGTGTCGTCGCTCCGCCCGTGCAGGTACCAGTAGCCGTCCTCGTCGACCGACGCCCAGTCACCGTGCACCCAAAGTCCGGGAATCCGTCGCCAATATGCGTCCAGATAGCGCTCGGGGTCGCGCCAGAAGCCGCGCGTCATGCCTGGAAACGGCATGCGGCAGGCGAGCTCGCCCACTTCGCCCGTTTCGACGAGCGAGTTGCCTTCCGCATCGACGACGTCCATGTCCATCCCGAGCGCGGGCCCGCCGAGCGAACACGCCTTGATCGGGATCGCGGGGGTGGGCGAGAGGAAGCAGGCGCCGACTTCCGTGCCGCCGGAGCAGTTGATGATCGGACACCGGCTACCGCCGACCTTCTCGAAGAGCCACATGTACGGCGCCGGATTCCAGGGCTCGCCCGTCGTGACGATCGTGCGCAGCGACGAGAGGTCGGTCTTCGGATCGCCATGGGGGAGAAGAGCGCGAACGAGCGTGGGCGAGCACCCAAGGACGTTCACGCGCTCTTGCTCGACGAGGTTCCAGAGACGATCGGCGGGCTGGTCCGGCGCCCCCTCGGAAAAGACGAGCCGGGCACCCAGCGCGCCGCCGCCGACCACCATCCACGGGCCCATGATCCAGCCCATGTCCGTGGCGAAGAGGATCACGTCCTCTTCATGCGCGTCTGCCTGATAGGCGACCTCGCGCGTGATCGAGACGAGGAAGCCGCCGTGGACGTGCAGGACGCCCTTCGGCTTGCCCGTCGTCCCGGAGGTGTACGTGAGCAGATACGGGTGCTCCGACTCGAGCTCGAGCGGAGCGAGGTTCCCCGGCCCGAGCTCGAGGCCGTCCCAGTAGCCGTCCGCGCGCGACCAGGTGACCACATGTGCGACGGAAGGGGCGTCGCCGGCCGCCTCGTCCACCACACCGCGCATGTCGAGGCTTTTGCCGCGGCGGAGTGAGGTGTCGGCCGTGATGACGACCTTCGCCTCCGAATCGCGGAGCCGCTCCCGAACCGCGGGCGCGGCGAAGCCGGAGAAGATCGGCATCTGCACCGCCCCGACATGCGCGCAGGCATGGGAGGCGACCGCCACCTCGGGGCACATGGGCATGTAGATCGCAACGCGGTCTCCCGGCTCGATGCCGAGCCCCACAAGCCCTTCTGCCAAGCGAGTGGTCGCGTCGGAAAGCGCTGCGAACGTCCACTCGCGCCGCTCACCGTCTTCGGCGGCGAAAACGGCCGCGACCGCATCCGGAGTCCTCTTGCCCCACCTGTGCACGCAGTTCCAGGCGACATTCACCTTTGCGCCTAGGAACCAGGTCGCCCACTCGGGGCCGCGCGAGAGATCCACGACCTTGTCCCAGGGCGCGAAGAAATCGAGACCCATGTCCTCGATCGCCGCCGGCCAGAACCACTCGGGATCGTCCTGCGAGCGCCGTACGAGCTCCCAGTAGTCGTAAATGCCGTGTCGGCGCATGAGGCGGACGACGTTCGCCCGCTCGAGCACTTCCTCGGATGGAGTCCAGACGACGTCGGGCACGCGGTCAGTCTGCCGGTTGTGGTAACTTAGCTATCACTAACTTTTCCCGGAGGTACGCGATGAAGGCGAGGATCCTCGCCCCCGAGAACCGTAAGTGGCTGACGCTTGTCGCGGTGGCGTTCGGGCTCTTCATGATCATGCTCGACAACACGATCGTGAACGTCGCGTTGCCGTCGATCCAGCGCGACCTCCACATTGGCATCTCCGAGCTCGAGTGGGTCTTTAACGGCTACGCGCTGACGTTCGGCGTGCTGATGCTCACAGGCGGGAAGCTCGCAGATCTCCTTGGCCGCCGGTTCATCTTCATCGTCGGGCTCGTCATCTTCGGGGCCGCCTCGCTCGCATGCGGTTTGGCTACGAGCGGCGGGATGCTCATCGGCGCCCGCGTCGTCCAGGGCGTCGGCTCCGCGCTCATGAACCCCGCCACGCTGTCGATCATCACGGCCACCTTCCCGCCGCGCCAGCGCGGGATGGCGATCGGCATCTGGGCCGGCGTGGCGGCCATGGCGCTCGCGATCGGGCCCCTTGCCGGAGGTCTCATCACCGAGCACATCGGCTGGAACTGGATCTTCTTCATCAACGTGCCAGTCGCGGTCGTGGCAGTCCTCTTCACGCGCCTCGTCGTCGACGAATCGCGGGACACCTCGGCCGACCAGCGCCTCGACCTGCCCGGCCTCCTCTCTTCGGGAATCGCCTTGTTCGCGCTCACGTATGCGCTCATCGAGGCGAACAACTACGGCTGGACATCGGCGCGCATCCTCGGCCTCTTCGGGCTAGCGGCCGTCAGCTTCGCTGCTTTCATCGTGCTCGAGCTCTGGCAGCGCAATCCGATGCTCGACCTGAGCCTGTTCAAGAACAGCACCTTCGCGGGCGCGAACACGGTCATGCTCCTCGTCGGGCTCGCGATGTTCGGTGTCTTCTTCTACAACTCGCTCTTCCTCCAGAACGTCCTGGGCTATTCAGCCGTGCAGACGGGCGCGACCTTCTTGCCCATGACGGTCCTGATCATCCTCGTCGCACCGCTCACCGGAAAGTACTCCGACCGCGTCGGCTCCCGTTGGCTCATGGGCTTCGGGATGGTGCTTCTGGCCTCGTCGCTCTTCATCTTCTCGCGCCTCGACGCGAGCTCGACCTTCTGGAACATCCTCCCCGGCCTCCTCGTCGGCGGCCTCGGCATGGCGTTCGTCATGACGCCCACGACCGCGGCTGCGATGGGATCGGTGCCCGTCGACAAGGCGGGCGTCGGATCGGCCGTGCTCAACAGCGGGCGCCAGGTCGGCGGTTCCCTCGGGATCGCCGTCATGGGCGCGATCGTGCTCTCGGAGGTGCACGGCATCCCCGGCTCGCCGGAGTATCTCGACGGCTTCGTGACGGGCTACCAGCATGCGCTCGTCGTCGCCGCGCTGATCGCCCTGGCCGGCGCCTTCCTGTCGATAGCAACGGTGCGCAAGTACCGGCACGCCGACCAGCCGGCATTCGAGACAGGATGAGAACGACAAGGCTGCCCGCGGAGGAGCGCCGCGCCGCGCTCCTCGAAACGGCCTGCGCGGTTTTCTCGCAGGGGAGCTACCGCGGCACGACGACCGCCGAGATCGCGCGGGAGGCCGGCGTCACCGAGCCGATCCTCTACCGTCACTTCGAGAACAAGCGCGAGCTGTATCTCGCTTGTCTGGAGGAGACGTGGGCCGGCGTTCGGACGATGTGGGAGGAAGTAGTCGCCTCAGAGCCTGATCCGTCGCTTTGGATCGCGACGATCGGCCGCTCATTCATCGAGTCCGAGGTGCAGCGGCCGCTGATCTCCAACCTCTGGGTCCAGGCCCTTGCCGAAGGGAGTGAGGATCCACAGATCGGCACCTACATGAAGGAGCACATGCGCGAAGTGCATGGCTTCGTCGTTCGCCTGGGACGCAAAGCCCAGGAACTGGGCGGAATCGAAGCGGACCGGGACATCGAGGCCGAGGCGTGGATCTTCATCTCCCTTGGCCTTCTATCGATGGCCGACCGCGTGCTAGACGGCGTCATGCTGGACAAATGGCCCGCGATTCGCCGCTCGCGCCTCCTTTGGTTGACCGGACGCGACCTCCCGTTGGACTGAATTCGGTATGTGCTTCACCTGCGGGTGAAGCAATGCTCCTTCGGGGGATGACGAAACGGGCGGAAACGCCGATGCTTCGGGCATGTTTTCCGCTTTTAAAGGCGACGACCCGGAGGTTTCGGCTCTGCGGCCCAGCCGATGCCTCCGGGTTGGTGTCGCCGGGAATCTGGCGCGCCTCCCGCACCCCTCTGCCTGGCGTCCGGCAGGAATGCGAGTTAGTCGGACTATAGCCACTCGCCCCGAGAAGTCAAGTAGCCTTGTGAAGTAAATTTTTCGCCTTATAGTTCACCTTAGAATCACATGCGCGAGCAATTGATCACCGCCCCCAAGACCCCCGTCGCAGCGCGTCCGAGCCTAGGCGATCGCGTCCGCCAGCTGCGAATCGCCAAAGGCCTGACCCAGACCGAGCTGGCCGGCGAGCGGTTCTCCAAGGAGTACGTGAGCCAGATCGAGCGCGGCAAGACTCGCCCGACCGGGGAGACGATCGAGTGGCTCGCCTCCCGTCTGGGCGTCGATCAGAGCTTCCTCGAGACTGGCGTCTCCTCGAGCGAGCGCGAGCGCGTCGAAAGCGTGATCGCGCGCGCCGAGGCGGCACTGGAGTCCAACGCCTACCAGGACGCCGTGGACGAGATCGCGCAGCTCGGCACGGCGCTCGAGACGGTTGCGGTTCCCGCCCTCCAGCTCCGGGCTCTGCTCGCGGATTCCTGGGGGCGGATGAACGTTGGCGAGGTGCGCGAGGCGATCGCGCGGCTCGACACGGCGCGGGAGCTCGTCGAAGCGCCGTCCTTCAGCGACGTCGACCGAGCCGAGGTTCTCTACCGCCTGGGCGTCTGCCGCTACAAGCTGTCCTCGATCTCGACCGCAGTCGCGCTCCTCTCCGAGGCGCTAGAGCTGTCCGAGCGCTCCGGGCTGCCGGCCGACCGGCTCCGCTCGAACATCCTCGGTTGGCGCTCGCGCTGCTATCGGCGCCAGCGCGACTGGGAAGCTGCGCGCGAAGACGTGGAGCGCGCGCTCGAGCTCGCCGAAGGATTGAACGACCGCCGCACGGTCGCGCACCACTATTTCCAGGCTTCGCTCATCGCCGAGCGCACGGGTCACTGGGTCTTGGCCCGCTCCTACGCCGAGCGCGCCAAGGCTCAGTACGAGGAGCTCGCCGACCAGGCCAACGTCGGGCGGCTTCTCAACAACCTCGGCGGCCTCAACTTCCAGCTTGGCAAGCCTCAGGAGGCCATCCGTCACCTCAAGGACGCGTATCGCGTGCTCCTCGAGGTCGGGACGGAGGCGGAGACGGGCTATGTGGTCTCCTCGCTCGCGCAGGTTCATCTGCGCACCGGCGAGCCCAAGCTGGCCGAGGAGCAGGCGCGCCACGCGCTCGAGCTCCTCGGTGAGCGGGTCGACGTCCTCGACGAGAAGGGGAACGCGGAGCTCGTTCTCGGACGCGCGCTGCTCGAGCAGGAGCGCCTCGACGAGGCTGA
>DASXSE010000140.1:0-2553 GCA_036506175.1 Gaiellaceae bacterium | reverse complement strand
CAGGCGCCCTTCGAAGACCTCGGCGGCGTCGAGGATGCCGGCGGCGAGGACGGCGGCCTCCTGCTTGAAGCCGTAGCGGCGAAGGCCCCAGGCGATGAACGAGGTATCGAAGGGCCAGACGGTCCCCACGTGGTAGCCGATTGGGTTGTAGCGGCCCTCGCCCTCGGCCAGGGTGCGCACACCCCAGCCGGAGAAGAGCCTCGGGCCGAGCAGGTGGCCCGCGACCGCCTTCGCCTTGGACTTGTCGACGATTCCGCTCCAGAGCAGGTGGCCGTTGTTCGAGCTCAAGGCATCGACCTGCCTGCCCTCATTGTCCAGGGCAAGCGCGAAGTACTGGCCGTCCTCGACCCAGAAGTCCCGGTTGAAGCGGCGCTTGAGATCGGCCGCCTCGCGCTCTAGCTGGTCTGCGTAGGCGGAGTCGTTCCAGATCTCGCGCGCGAGGCGTGCACCGCGGAGCTTCGCGTCGTACGCGTAGCCCTGCAGCTCGCACGTGGCGCGCGGAAAGCCGGGGATGCGCCCGTCGCGGTAGGAGATCGAGTCCCAGGAGTCTTTCCAGCACTGGTTCTCGAGGCCGGTCTGCTCGTTGCGGCGCTGGTAGGAGATGTAGCCGTTGCCCTGGAGGTCGGCGTACTCGTCGATCCAGTTGAGCGCCGCCCGCGCCTCGCGTTCGAGCTCGCGTACGAGCCGGCGGTCGCCCGACCAGCGCTCGTACTCGTCGAGCAGGACGACGTAGAGCGGCGTCGCATCGGCGGTGCCGTAGTACGGCGAGTGCGGCCGCTCCTCGAAGGCGGTCAATTCGCCGTAGCGCATCTCGTGGAGGATGCGGCCGGGGTCCTCGTCGCGGAAGTCGTCCACTCGGCTCCCCTGCCAGTCGCCTAGTGCCAGCAGCGTCGTCGCCGCGAGCTCCGGCGTAAAGGGCAGCGCCTGCAGGCTCGTGAGGATGCTGTCGCGGCCGAACATGGTCATGAACCAGGGCAGACCGGCGGCCGGCAGGCTGGTGCCGCGCCCGGCCACAGGTGGCGAGAAGCGAAGCGCCGCAAGATCGATGAGGCTTCGCCGGTAGGTCGCCTTCAACGAGTCGGAGTCGGACTCGAGTCGCGGAGCATCCTGCAACCAGCGCTCGAGGCTGCGGCCCATCTTCGGGCGCGCGCCCTTCTGGCCGCGCTTGTACTTGGGGCGCACGTACCTGCCGCCGACGCCGGCCGCGGTGACGACATCGAGGTCGGTCGTCCACTCGCCGTGGGGCTTAATCCGCACGCTGAACGTCAATCCCTTCTCGTCGATCTCCGCCGGCGCCGAGGCGGAGATCGTGGTCAGGCGGCGGTAGGTGTCGCGCTCGTAGCTGAGCAGCAGCTTTCGCTTCTCGCTGCGGGTCGAGTAGCGGCCCTTCTTCTTGAGCGCGTCCTTGACCTCGAAGAGGTCGGCGAAGTCGCTCGCCGCCTCCACCCGCACCGTCAGGTCGACCGGCTCCTCGTCGTGGCTCAGGATCGTCAGCTCCTCGTGGAAACCGTCGCCGACCGCGCGCTCGCGGATCACCGAGAGCTTGGCATCGACGTAGACCGTGCCCATACCGGGGACGAGGAAGAAGCGGGTCTCGAAGTACTGGAGATCGTCGACCGAAAGCGGGTTGAGACGCTCGCCGTTCACGGTGAGGATCCAGGTGGAGAGGAAGCGCGTGTCGAAGGAGAAAAGGCCGGTCGGATCGGTGGACGAGGCCTCGATGTCGCCGCGCGAGTCGCTGACCACGAACGTGTTGCCGTCGAGAATTTGGACAAGCCCGTCGCTCACTGCGCGACTCCTTGAATCCGAACGCGTCGACCCGCAGAAGCAAACGGACGCACGGGCAGAGCCCGTACGTCCTGAAGGAGACGCCGCACGCGTCGTCTCATCGCGTGCTACTGGGCGGGGCGGGAAAGAGGCGCTGGAAGGGGAGCAACAAGGCCTGGTCGCCATCGACCTCGATCGCACCGCGCAGGAAGGCCGCCATCGCGTTCTGCTCGCCACTCGCGACGCGGTCGAAGACCGCTTTGTCCGCGCGCACGATGCAATCCGCCTTGGCGTTGCGCCGGGAGACGGCCGCCGTGCCGTTCTCGAGCGCGACCAGCCAGCGGGCGGTTCGCTTACCGGTGTCCTTGAGGTCGAAGCGAAGCGTGCCCTTTGCGTTCTCCAACTCCGGGTGGGGTCCGCGCGACGCGAGCGCCTGGAAGAAGTCCGTGGTCACGTCCGCCATCGAGCTCAAGCCTCCAGCCGCCCGAGCTTAGCGGGAAGGCACAGAGCGGCGGCGAGACCGATGCCGAGCCCCACCTATGTGGAGGGTGGCCCTCAAATGGCCCGATCCCCGGCCCGGGAAGTGTCCCGAGCACGCCGCTTGCGAATTACAGGCAGCGGCGACGAACGCAAGCCGCTCCTGAGGGAAGCGCGATCGAGTTCAACCCGAAAGAGGGAACACTGAGGGAACACCAGCGCGGGCACCCGCGTCCACTCGCGGTCACTCGTCCTCGGCCAATCCCTTCAGCTTGCGGGATTTCGTGCCCGCGGCTTCCCGCGCTGGCC
>DASXSE010000139.1:0-6586 GCA_036506175.1 Gaiellaceae bacterium | reverse complement strand
GTGCCGACGAAGGTGACGACGGCGCCTGCCGAGGGACTCTCCACCTCACGCATGACCGAGCCGACGTCGATCGGCCCCTCGACGAGGCGAAAATCCCCGCCGGAAACGGGAGGAATGACGGCGAGCTCGTCCCCTTCGGAGAGGACGTGATCGCGGTCGACGTACTGGCGGTTGACCGCATACGCCAGTCCAGGCGGCTCCGCGCCCAGGTCGAGCGCCGTCCAGGCGTCGTTCGCCCGGCTCCCTTCAGGGAGGTCGACCTCGCGCTCGCCGACGCCCGCACGCTCGCGCAAGCCCGCGAAAAGCCTCACCCGGACGCGCACGGAGCTAGCCTAGTCGCATGGCCCTGCAGGAAGACCGGCGCGAGACCGACTCGGGCATCGAGGTCAAGCCCGTCTACGCCGAGGAGGATGTCGCGGGGCTCGAGCTGGAGCTCCCGGGCGAATATCCGTTCACGCGCGGGCCGTACAAGGACATGTACCGCGGGCGCCCGTGGACCATCCGCCAGTACGCGGGCTTTGCGTCGGCCGAGGAGACCAACAAGCGCTTCCGCTACCTGCTCGAGCGAGGCCAGATGGGTCTCTCGGTCGCGTTCGACCTCCCAACCCAGCTCGGCTATGACTCGGACGACCCACGCTCTCTCGGCGAGGTGGGGAGGACGGGGGTTGCGATCGACTCGCTCGCCGACATGGAGATCCTCTTCGAGGAGATCCCGCTGGGCGAGGTCTCGACGTCGATGACGATCAACGCGCCCGCGGCGCTACTCCTCCTCCTCTACGAGCTCGTTGCGGAGAAGCAGGGCATCCCGGGCTCAGCGCTTCGCGGCACGGTCCAGAACGACATCCTCAAGGAGTACGCGGCGCGCGGGAACTACATCTTTCCGCCGAAGCCCTCGATGCGCATCACGACCGATCTGTTCGCGTATTGCCACGACCGGCTGCCGAAATGGAACACGATCTCGATCTCCGGCTACCACATTCGGGAGGCGGGCTCGACGGCCGTGCAGGAGCTTGCCTTCACGCTCGCGCATGGAATCGCGTACTGCGAGGCGGCCGTTGACGCGGGGCTCTCGCCCGACGAGTTCGGGGAGCGCCTCTCATTCTTCTTCAACGCACACAACCACTTCTTCCAGGAAGTGGCGAAGTTCCGGGCTGCTCGCCGCTTGTGGGCACGCATCATGGGGGAGCGCTTCGGGGTGACGAATCCGAAGGCCCAGGCGCTTCGGTTTCACGCCCAGACCGGCGGGTCCACGCTGACGGCGCAACAACCTGAGAACAACGTCGTCCGCGTTGCAGTTCAGGCGTTGTCAGCGGTGTGCGGCGGCGCGCAGTCCATCCATACGAACGCCTTCGACGAGGCGTTGGCGCTGCCCTCTGAGAACTCAGTGCGGATCGCCCTGCGCACGCAGCAGATCCTCGCGCACGAAGCCGGCGGCACGGACACCGCCGACCCGCTGGGCGGCGCCTATTTCATCGAGAGCTTGACCCGTGAGCTCGAGGAGCGGGCTTGGGATCTGATCAGGCAGGTCGACGAGCTCGGCGGCGCGGTCGCGGCGATCGAGCAGGGGTTCACGCAGCACGAGATCGAGGAGGCTGCGTTCCAGCACGAGCGCCAGCTCGAAACGGGCGAGAAGGTGATCGTCGGGATCAACCGGTTCGCAGAAGCCGAGGAAGAGGCAATCGAGCTCCACGCGCTCGACCCCGAAGCGGAGCGGCGCCAGGTAGAGAGGACGCAGCGGGTGCGGGCCGAACGCGACGGGGCGGGCGCGGAAGCCGCCCTCGCGCGGGTGCGTGAGACGGCGCGCGGAAGCGAGAACCTTCTGCCGGCGATGCGCGACGCTCTCGCGGCGATGGACACCGTTGGTGAGATCTGTAACGCGCTTCGCGAGGAGTTCGGGACGTACGACGCCCATCTCGCGCCGTGACGCTCGAGGATGGGGAGATCCAACTCCGTCCCTTCGCGGAGGCCGATGTCGAGGCGCTCGTCGCCTGCCTGAACGACTCTGAGATCTCTCGCTGGACCCGCATCCCGTTTCCCTATACCGAGGCCGACGCGCTGGAGTTCATGCGCTCGACTCAGGAGCGGGCATTCGCAATCACCGATCGAGCGAGCGGCGAGCTCCTCGGCGGAATCGGCATGCGCATGCCGACGGAAGGAGTCGGCGAGGTCGGCTACTGGGTCAGGCGGGACGCGCGGGGGCGAGGGATCGCCACTCGGGCGCTTCGTCTGCTGGCCCGGTGGGCGCTCGACGAGCAGCGGCTCGTGCGTCTGCAGTTGACGGCGGAGCCGGAAAACGTGGCGTCGTTGCGCGTGGCCGAGAAAACGGGCTTCACGCGCGAAGGGCTGCTGCGACGCTATCTCAACTTCGGCGACGAGCACCGTGACGGCTTCATGTTCTCGCTCTTGCCGGGAGAGCTGCCACCCGCCTAGGGGCCACCCCGAGCCACCACCCGCTTTCGAGCGTAGCGCCCAACCTCAAACGCGTGGCGCGCGCGGTGTGACGAAAATGTGGCAGCCAAACCCGGCGGGTTCCCGAAGCGCAGCGTCGCCGATTCTGAACGAGAATAGGCCGCATGGCGAAGGCCGAGGAGAGGGGAACTCAGGCAAAGCTCGACGAGCTGCGGCGCCTGCAGGAGGAAGCGCTCCACGCCGGCGACGAGAAAGCGGTCGAGCGCCAACGTTCGCGCGGCAAGCTCCTCGCACGCGAGCGAATCGAAAAGCTCCTCGACCCCGGCAGCTTCGTCGAGCTCGACCGCTTCGTGCGTCACCGCACGCCGCACTTCGGGATGATGGAACGGCGTCCGTGGGGCGACGCCGTCGTCACCGGCTACGGGACGATCTTCGGCCGGCGCGTCTTCGTCTTCTCGCAAGACTTCACGGTCTTCGGCGGCACGCTCTCCGAGGCCTTCGCCGAGAAGATTTGCAAGGTCATGGACCTGGCGCTCAAGTACGGATGCCCGGTGATCGGCATCAACGACTCAGGCGGCGCGCGGATCCAGGAGGGCGTCGTCTCGCTCGGCGGCTACGCGGAGATCTTCTGGCGCAACGTCCAGGCCTCCGGGGTCGTCCCGCAGATCTCGCTCGTGATGGGGCCGACCGCGGGCGGCGCCGTCTACTCCCCGGCGATGACGGACTTCGTGTTCATGGTCAAGGAGAGTTCGTACATGTTCATCACCGGGCCCGAGGTGGTGAAGACCGTCACCGGAGAGGAGGTCACCTTCGAGGAGCTCGGGGGGGCGGCCACGCACGCCTCCCGCTCGGGTGTCGCGCACTTCACAGCGGACGACGAGGACGCCTGCCTCGAAGACGCGCGCTACCTCCTCTCGTTCCTGCCCCAAAACAATGTCGATCCGCCGCCCTACTTCGAGCCGGCCGACCCGATCGGGCGCGAGGACTCAGAGCTCGACACGATCATCCCCGATGAGCCGACGAAGCCCTACGACATGCGCGCGATCGTCGAGCGCGTCGTCGATGACGGCGAGCTCCTCGAGGTCCACCAGCTCTGGGCCGAGAACATCGTCTGCGGCTTCGCGCGATTGGGCGGCCATCCGATCGGCGTCGTCGCCAACAACCCCCGAGCGCTCGCGGGCACGCTCGACATCGACTCCTCTGTGAAGGCGGCGCGCTTCGTCCGCTTCTGCGACGCGTTCAACCTCCCGCTCGTCACGTTCGTCGACGTCCCGGGGTTTCTTCCGGGGACGGCGCAGGAATGGGGCGGAATCATTCGCCACGGCGCCAAGCTTCTCTTTGCGTACTGCGAGGCGACCGTGCCCAAGATCGCAGTGATCACGCGCAAGGCCTATGGCGGCGCGTACGACGTCATGAGCTCGAAGCACATCCGCGCTGATTTCAACTTCGCCTGGCCCACTGCTGAGGTCGCGGTCATGGGGCCTGAGGGCGCTGTCAACATCGTCTTTCGCAAGGAAATCGAGGAGGCGGACGATCCGGACGCCAAGCGCGCCGAGCTGATCGAGGATTACAAGGCTCAGTTCGCCAACCCGTATACGGCGGCGGAGCGTGGCTACGTCGACGACGTCATCGAGCCGCGCCGCACACGGCCGGCGATCATCGATGCGCTCAAGACCGCCATCACGAAACGCGAGCGCCGCCCGTCCCGTAAGCACGGCAACATCCCGCTCTAGCCGCTGGGCATCCAGTCGATCGACTCGCCCCCGAGCGGGAGCTCGACGGTCTTGGTTCTGCCCGGCCGGGCTAGGAAAGTCCTCGTTCGGGTCTCGATCGCCACCCACTTCTCGTCTGGTGACCAGGCGAGGTCGTTCGCGTTCCCGATTCGGGGAAGTTTCACCTCCCGACCGTCCGCGCCCAGAACCCGGTACTCGCGCACGGGCACGGCGCGGGCGTAGGCGACGCTCCCGCCCGCGTTCGTGCGGAGCCCCTCGGCATGGGAACCAAACACAGGTACGAGCCAATCCAGCGTGCCGTTGGTGAATCGCGCGATCGCCGTCTCCCACGGGCGGTCGCCTTGGAGGATGGCTGCGAAACTCGACTCGTCTCCCCAGCTCACCTCCGCAAAGCGGTAAGTCTCCGGCCGCTCGAGACGCTCCGCCCGGCCTTTCAGCTGCTGAACAAGCTGCGCCTGCGTCATTACAGACCGTTCGCCGCCGCGCCGCCGCCAGAGCACGAGATCGCCGTGGCGAACCAGCGAGAGTGAGCCGTCGTCTCGCCAGCCGAAAGCACAGCCTGCCGCTCGGGCGGTGAATTCGAGGTCGGCCGTGAGGACGAGGCTGCCGTTATCGGGCGTGCACCGGGCCGCGAGCGAGCCGTCCCGAGTCCAAAGGAGCCCGCCGCAGTCCGGCTGGCGAGGCGGATTCTGCTCGGCGAGGTCTGGGAGATGCAGCGCGGACACCGAGCAGTCGGGACCCGCGACCACCACGACGCCCGAGAGCGACGCAGGAGCCGACGTTTCAGCCTTCGCCGGGGTGGGTTTCGACTCAGTGTGGGGCCTGATGGCGTCGGCAGCCGCGAGCGCGACGAGAATGCCGATGGCTCCCACGATCAGCCAGCTCGGGAGGTGCCGCATCAGCGCCAGGCGAGGTCGTTGGCCTCGATCGGAAGCCGCCGGACTCGCGCCTCGTCTTCGTTCGTGCGAAAGACGAAGACCGAGTGGGCTGTCGCGGCCGCCGTCCAGCGTTCGTCTGGCGACCACGTGAGAGCGCGGACTCCCGTGATCGGCGGTAGCAGCACGCGGTGGCCTTCGAAGTCCCAGATGCCGAAGAGACCTCCGTCAACCCAGATCGCGTAGTAGCTGCCACGCGGGCTCGGCTCGACTACCACGGAACGGGCGGTCAGGCGCCTGCTTGCGCCGGCCAGACGAACGCCGTCGAAGACGGCCACGGTTTGCACGGGTGGCGTGCCGGAGTCCGACCGAACGACGAAGGCGGGACGCGTCTTGCTCAGCCACATGAGCTGGGCGATTCGCCCGGGGGGTGAAACCAGCGGACTGACGTTGTCGAGGTTGAAGAAAGAACGCCGACAGTGGGTCACCGAGTTGTCGCCGGTCAGGGTGGGGAGTCCGGACACGGGAGGACATTCGGTCGACCACTCGATGACCCTTTGTCCGCGGACGTACGTGAACGTCCCGTCCGGCTTGAAAGCCGGGGCGTGGCCGTCCACTGCGATCGTCTCGGCCGAGGCCGGTGAGGCGAGCGTGATCCTCTTCCTCGTATCGACGGCGTACATGCTGCCTTCAGGGCTCCAAATTGCCCGTGGATCTCCCAGCAGCGCGTCGTGCGGCGCCATCGAGAACTGACACTGCCGCCAGCGCGGCGCTTTGACTTCGTTCACGGTCGGCATTTCGACCGCCCGCAGCACGCAGCCGGCGTCGGTGTAGTAGAGGACGCCGCTCATGGCGCTCGCCGCCGGCTCGTTGCGCGGAATGAGCGGCACCGAGATCGTCGAGGCACGGGACTCGGTCCGAGAGCTGCCCCGCAGCGCGTCTGCGGCCGCGAATGCCCCGAGCGCGACGAGCGCGCCGACGACGAGCCACGTGGGCCAGCGGCGCATGGTTATGTCACCTTACGCCGCGACGTGTTCGAAGGTTTCGAGCTGGCGTCGCTGGACACGGGCGAGGCCACCATCGCCGGAGGGGACCTACGCGGCGCTGTACGAGTTCTTTAGGGCTTAGGCTGACTCGACGGCGACCAGCACAGGCCGCCTCGGCTCGTCGAACTCCTCCTTGAAGGCGGAGACGACGTCGGGGTCGAACTGCGTGCCCGCGCAGCGCTCGAGCTCGGCGATGGCGCGCTCGTGCGAGAAGCGCGAGCGGTAGACGCGGTCGGTCGTCATGGCGTCGTAGGCATCGGCGACGAGCAGGATCCTGGAGCCGAGCGGAATGCGCTCCCCGCCCAGGCGGTCGGGGTAGCCGTCCCCGTCCCAGCGCTCGTGGTGGTGCAAGACCCAGGAGGCGACCGGCTCGACCCCGAGCGAGTCGAGCATCCTGAAGCCGATCTGCGGGTGGCGCTCGAGCACGAGGCGCTCGGCCTCGTTCAAAGGACCGGGCTTGCGCAGGATCTCCTCCGGGATGGCGAGCTTGCCCAGGTCGTGCAGGCTCCCGGCCAGGCGCGTG
>DASXSE010000138.1:0-19414 GCA_036506175.1 Gaiellaceae bacterium | reverse complement strand
GAGCGGGCTCGAGCTCCCCGAGGCGATGACTCTGGCAACCGCAGGCGCCCAGGGGGCGCCGTCGGCCCGCACGGTTCTCCTCAAGGGACTCGACGAGCGCGGCTTCTCCTTCTTCACGAACTATGAAAGCCGCAAGGGCCGGGAGCTGGCCGAGAATCCACGTGCGGCCCTGGTCTTCCACTGGGCGCAGGAGCCGCGCAGGCAGGTGCTCGTGACAGGGCGCGTGGCTCGGCTGCCGGAGGAGGAGTCAGACGACTATTTCCGCACGCGTCCGCTCGGCAGCCGCCTGGCAACGTGGGCTTCGCGCCAGAGTGCGCCGATCGCGAGCCGGGACGAGCTCGAACGCGCGTTCGCGGAGGCCGACGAGCGCTACGACGACCACGAGCCGGATCGTCCTCCCTACTGGGGCGGCTACGTGCTCGAGCCGGAGACGATCGAATTCTGGGAGAGCCGCCCGAACCGGCTCCACGACCGTGTCCGCTACTCGCGCGATCGCGACGGCTGGAAGCGCGAAGTCCTGGCTCCTTAGATGGAAGCCATTCCCGTCCGCAAGGACCCGAGCCGCGCCCCGATGACCGCGTCGGCCGCCTCGCTGCTCTCAGGATGCCCGGTGACCGCGGCGACGAACTCGTCGCGGTCGAGTGTGTAGAGCTCCACGTCGACGCGCGCAACGACGCTCGCAGTCCGCGGGACCGGTCGCAGCAGGGCGATCTCGCCGAAGCTCTCCCCGGGTCCGAGCGTCCCAAGGGAGCGACCGTCCTGGGTGACGTCGACCTCTCCCGAGCCCACGACGTAGAAGAGATCGCCCGGCTCGCCCTCTCGGATGATCTCCTCGCCTGCCTTTGCACGGCGGGGGCGCAGGCTCCCTGCGAGGTGCTCGATCGTCGCCGGCGGAAGCGGGGCGAAGATGTCCAGGCCACGGAGGAGTCCCAGTTCGAGCTCGGGCACCTTGACCTCGGAGTCGATGCGGTTGAGCCGGGGCCACGCGATCAGGGCGAGCGCAGGCAGGAGGGCGCCGGTGAGGATCAGCGCGCCGCGAATCCCCAGCGCGGAGATGAGCGCGGGTGCCAGGATCGCCCCCACGCCGATCGTGCCGATGAGGACGAATTCGATCACGCCGAAGACGCGCGCGAGCACCTCGTCGGGCGCCGCACGCTGGAGAAGCGTGAGCGCAGCGACGTCCACGAGGGTGTTCCCGATCCCGAGCACCGCGAGGAGGACGAGCGCAGCGGCCTCGTGGGGCCAGACGCCGATGAGCGCGATCGGGATGCCCCAGAGGACGAGGCCGAGCCCGAAATCCGCCGCGAGGCGCTGCCGCCCCACGAGTGCAAGTGCCACAACGACTCCAAGAAGGCCGCCCACCCCGACGGCCGAGGTGAGGACGCCGGGCCCCGACCGGCCGAGGTCGAGGAGATCGAGCGCTGCGACGACGATGAGAACGTTGAGCGCGCCGTTGACGAGAGTCTGTGCTCCGTAGAGGCTGACGATAAGCCGGAGACGTGGCTGCTCGGCGATCGTCTTGAATCCTGCGAGGGCCTCCTCACGGAGGTTTGGAACGCCCTGCCGTCCCGGGGTCCCGGTCGGGGAGACGAAGGCGAGGAGAAGCGCAGACCAGACGAACGTCGCGGCGGTCGCCAGGAAAACGACGCCGGCACTCGTAGCGGCGAGCAGGAGCCCGCCTAGGGCCGGGCCGACGAAGCTCCCAACGCTCTCGATGGTCGTGGACGCGACGTTGGCGGCGGTGAGCTCCTCCGGCGTGCGGGCCAGGGACGGGAGGATCGCCGCTTGCGCCGGTCGGAAAGCTGTCGAGACCACGGCGACGAACACCGCCAGGGCATAGACCACTCCCGCGGGCCCGTCGGCCAGCGCGGTTACTCCGGCGGCCGCCATCGCCAGGGCACGCAGGACGTCTGAGACGACCATCACCCGCCCGCGGTCGAAGCGGTCGCCGAGGACCGCGGCAAACGGCGCTGCAAGCGCGGCCGGCACGAAACGGATCAGGCCGACGAGACCCACAGCGGCAGCACCGCCGCGGTCAAAAGCGAAGACCGCGAGAGCGATCGCGTACGCCCATTCCCCCGTCACGGAACCGGTGAGCGCCAGCTCGATCCGGCGCAGGTCCGGATTCGCGAACACGGCTCGGAATGCCCGCAAGGACTCGGCCAGCCGCTCCCGTGCTCCTGCGATCACGCGCGAGATGTTTGCGCCTTTTGCGCTGCGTGGGAAGATATGGCCACACGTGGTCGTCTTGTAGTGCGGCTAGTCCGCGAACAAGCGGTGACGAAAGGAGGCTGCATGTCCGAGCAGGAGCAAGAAAGGGAAGCAGCGCTGTCGGAAGACCCCGACGTCGAGGGCCATCGCACGAAGGCTGGCTATGGCGACGAGGGCTCCGAAGAGGAGATCGGCCGCCGCGCGTCGGACGATGACCCCGACGTCGAGGCACACCGGACCAAGGCCGGCTAGCCAATGCGGGCCGGGCGGCCTCGGCCGCCCGGCCTACTCCTTCAGAAGCTCCTCCAGGGCGGCCAGCAGGCGCAGGCCCGCAGCGCGGCGCTCTCCCTCGAGGCCGTCCAATGCCGTTGCCAGCTTGGCGACCGCAGCCGTGTCACCTGATCCTTCCCTGAGGACGGCACGCGCCCGCCGCGCCGACTGCAGCAGGTCGAGGGCGATCGCAGCCTGGTTGGCGAAGAGACCGAGGAGCTCGCTGTCGGCGAGCGTGAACCGAGACTGCTGCGGGCGGTCGAGCACCTCGAGAACACCAAGCGCCCGCTCCCCGTGGAGCAAGGGGACTGCCATCAATCCTCTGGGCACGTAGCCCGTCTGTTCGGCGGCTTCGCGCGCGAAACGAGGGTCCTCGCCGACGTCCTCGAGGACGAGCGGCTGGCGTGTGACGAGGACCCACCCGGCGACCCCTGTGCTCGAGGGAAAACGCGTGCCGACGAGCTTGTCCGAGCCCTCCCCCGAAACTGCTTCGAACACGAGCTCGTCCGTCTCCTCGTCGAGGAGGAAGATCGACGACGCGCGGGCGCCGAAGATCGCACGCGCAACCTCGACGACCGAATGGAGCAAAGCGGCGTACGCATCCTCAGAGCCCAGCACCCCCGTCGCCACCGCCGCCTGAAAGCGGTCCTCGTTCACGCCGCCCCACTTACGTTCGAGGCCGTCAGCTGGAGGACGCTCTTGAGCTGAAACGGCGTCAGCGCCGGATGCTTCGAGCGGATGAGCGCGCAGATCCCCGACATGTGCGGCGTCGCGAAGCTGTTGCCGGAGGCGCGGATCTGTGTTCCGCCGAGCCAAGCGACGTCGATGTCGAGCCCCCGGGCGAAGAACTCCACCGGGGGCGACGGGTTGTAGAAGAACTGCAAGGGGTCGGCGAGCTCGTGGCTGCCCACGGACAGAACGGAGGAAAAGCGCCACGGATAGCTCTCCACAGGCATGTTGTGGGCGGAGGCAACGAGCACGGAGCGCTGAAAGTACGCGCTGTCGGCGAGCTCGTGCAAGACCGTTGCGAATTGCTGCTTGGTCGTCGAGAGACTCATGTTGACGACGTCGAAGCCCTGCTCGACCGCCCACCGGAGCCCGGCAAGGAGCGCCGAACCGCTGCCCGTATAACCCGCACCCAGGACGCGCACGCTGAAGATGCGACACTGCGGCGCAAGTGAGCGAACGATTCCGGCGCATGCGGTCCCATGCCCGCACAGGTCTCCTTCCGTGTCCTCCTCGATAACCGCCTCGCCGTCGTCACCGATCGCCACCGCCACCGCCCGCTCGACACCGCCAACGAGCGGGTGGTCGGACTCGACCCCGCTGTCCAGAATGCAGACGCGCGTTTCGGCGCCTGTTGCCCCTCCCCACGCCCAAGTGCGGTCGACGCGCTCCGGCCAGTCGACCGAAAGGGCGATGCCGTCGACTGCTTCGGCCGGCAGGCTCCAGGCGGGCAGCTCCTCGTGCGCTTCCACGGCGCCATTGAAGTCGGGCGCGACTCCCGTTGCAAGGTCTGCCGAGGTCCTAGACCTTCGACAGGAGGTCGAGCGCGAGCTCGATGCTCTCGTCCGGGGAGAGCGATTCGCCGGCGTGCCAAGCTTCGGCGAACCGCTCTCCCAAAAGTCTCTGGGCGCGCTCGTGCAGGCGTTCGAGTACCTCGCGACGCGATACCTCCCGCGTCATCCCCAATCGATTGCGAATCGCCGCCGCAGCACCGAACAGGCGCGCGGCCTCGGATCCGTGCTCGTCGAGCGCCAGCGCCACCGTGGCCTCGAGCACCTCGACTAACAGAGTCTCGGAATGCAAGGTCAGCGCTACTTGCAAGGACTCCTCGACGAGCCTCTGCGCGTCGCTCCGGCCACCGAGCACGGCTGCAAGCGCGCCCGCTCCTTGCGCGTTCCCGGCCTCCCAATCCTTCCCCAGCGCCATAAAGGCATCCGCGCCGCGTTCGAAGGCCGCCTGCGCCTCGTCGAAATCCCCGCCCCTGAGCGCGACGTGCCCGAGCTCGACCGTCACCCACGCCCGCCCCACCTCGTCCTGAAGCTCTTGGAGGAGCGCCTCACACTCATGGAGCATGCGCGAGTGAAGCTCGAGGTCGGGCTCCTCGAAGCTTCTGCACCGCAGCGCCCATTCGATGCGCCGCTTGTCGCCGAGCTCCCGACCGAGCGCGAGGCTCGCGTCCGCGTAGTCCCGCGAGGGCGCCGCGTCGCCGACGAGGGCGGCGAGGAACGAGGCTTGCGCAAGCGCATCGGCCCGCGCTCCGGCGTCGAGGGCGTCGGCCCGTCCGAGGGCGCGGACGGCCCACACATACATCTCGCCGAGGCCGCGACCGCGAGGCCAGAGGGCCTCCCGTGCGGCGTGGACGAAACGGAGCTCCGACTCCACGTCGCTTGACTCCGCAAGAAGGGTCATCGCGGCTCGGAGGTTGTCGAACTCGGCCTCCAGTCGGTCGGCGAGCTCCGCGGCGTCGGAAGCAATGGCCCGCTCGGCCGCAGCCGCCTCCTCGGCCAGGGTGAGGAAATAGTAGGCGTGTCGCCGCCGCAGCTCTTCGCCCTCGCCTGCCGCTTCGAGGCGCTCCGCCGCGTAGGCGCGGATCGTCTCGAGCATCCATAGTCGCCCGCCGGACCGGCGGAGGAGGCTCTTGTCCACAAGCCCCTGGAGAGTGGCGAGATCCGCGTCGCAGATCGCCTCGACAGCCTCGACCGTGAACCCGCCCACGAAGACGGCGAGCCGGCGAAAGAGATGCTGCTCGTCCGCCCCGAGGAGGTCATGGCTCCATTCGATCGTGGCCCGAAGCGTCTGCTGGCGAGGATCGACTCCGCGTCCCGCCTCGAGGACGTCGAGTCGCTGGGAGAGCCGCGCCAGGAGTTGCTCCGGGGAAAGCACCGGTGCCCGCGCCGCCGCGAGCTCGAGGGCTAGCGGCAGCTGCTCGAGCCGAATGCAGAGCTCCTCCACTGCGGGGCTCCGCTCGAATTCAGGGACCGCGGCCTGCGCTCGTGCGAAGAACAGCTCTACGCCTTCGGCCGGCGCTAGGGGCGCAACCGGGTACACATGCTCAGCAGGGAGGGCGAGGCGCTCGCGGCTCGTGACGAGGAGACGAAGGCGCGGACAGGCAGCGAGAAGTACCGCCAGATCCCCAGCCGCATCGACCACGTGCTCGAAGTTGTCGAGCAGAAGGAGCAGGCGCTTGTCGCCGATGTGGTCCGCGAGGCCCGTCTTCGCGCCCAGGGCATCTGCCGCTGCCCCCACGACGAGGCCGGGATCGTCGAGCGGGGCGAGAGGCAACCACCAGACGCCGTCCTCGAAGTCGCCTGCGGCGGCGGCCGCTGCTTGGAGCGCCAGACGCGTCTTTCCCGTACCACCCGGTCCCGTCAGCGTCACAAGCCGAACGTCAGGCCGCGAGAGGAGCTCACCGATCTCCGCCAGCTCGGGTTCCCGCCCGATGAACGGCGTCGCCGGAACGGGGAGGTTCGTCTGATGCAGCGTGTGCAGCGGCGGAAAGTCCTCGAAGCCGAGCTGGAAGATTCGCTCGGGCGCGGAGAGGTCCTTGAGCCGATGCTCGCCGAGGTCGCGGAGACCGTCTGCTCCGGCCAGCGCGGCCGCCGCCGCCGACACGAGCACCTGCCCCCCGTGCCCCGCCGCCGCGATGCGCGCGGCTCGGTGGACGTCGAGTCCGACGTATCCCTCTGTCGCTCGATGGGGCGTGCCCGTGTGCAGCCCCATCCGAACGCGTAGGCGCCCCGTCTGCAGCCCAGCGATCGCCTCGCGTGCGGCCGCGAGGGCGGCCGGCGCAGTCGAGAAGGCGACGAAGAAAGCATCGCCCTGCGTGTCCACCTCGACCCCTCCGTGCGTGGTGAACGCCTCGCGGAGGACGCGCCGGTGCTCCGCGAGGGCAGCCGCGTACCCCTCGGCGCCTAGCTCCTCGAGCAGCCGCGTAGATCCTTCAACGTCAGTGAAGAGAAACGTGACCGTGCCGCTCGGGAGCTTCCGCGCCACCCCCCAATGATGCGCCACAGGCGGAGCTAGCCGAACAGATCTCGAAGCTGGAGGGCGAGCCCGAGGTCGCCCTCCACTTTCAACTTGCGAGTCATGTAGGCGCCCATCGGGCTTTGCTCGCGTTTGACGATGCGGAGAAACGTGGGCTCGTCGGCGCGGATGACGCAGTCGGCGGGCTCCTCGCTCTCCGTCACCGTGACTCGATCGCCGTCGGACTCAAGCCGCCAGCTGCCGACGCCCTCGATGTCGAAGCGATACGAGGCGTCGAGCTTGCGCGCGCGCTCGGGGTCGATCCGGTCACCCAACCCTGCGAAGAAATCGCGTGCGCTCTCGACCATCAGAGGGTGGCAGGCGCCGGCTCGGGTTCCATGCGGCGGCGGAGGGGGGCGGGCGGCAAGAACATGCTCACGCCGAGCGCTAGTGCGGGGCCCGTGGCGGTCGCGAGAACGGCCGCCCGGAGGTCGACAGCGTCGGCGACGGCGCCGAGCGTGACCGCCGCGACGCCCCCCAGCCCGATCGCCAATCCGATCGAGAGCCCGGACGCCATCCCGACGCGGCCAGGCATGTACTCCTGGCTCATGACCAGGCTGACTCCGAACGTGCCGATGACCGCCGCGCCCGCGAGCACGATCGCGACGATCCCGATCGGGCCGCCGACAAGGACGTAGACGAGGATGAGCGGGACGCTAACGACAAAGCTCCACCGGAGCACGGGCCTGCGCCCGAAGTGGTCTGCGAGCCGACCGCCGACGAGCGTCCCGACCGCCCCGGCGATGAGGAAGGCGGAGAGCACCCGCGTTCCGTAAGCGGCGCTGTGGCCCTGTGACTTCTCCCAGAGCGGGATGAAGGTAAAGAGGCCCATGTGCGCCACGCTGCGCAGACCGACCACGACGAGCAGCAGCGTGATTCCACGCCGCTCGGCGCGTTGCACGGGAGCCTGTGCCCTCCGCTCCTCCGAGGGAGCGAAGCCGGCGAGGTAGGGAAGCACGAACAGCAGTGCGCCGGCGACGATCAGGCCCGGCACAGCGAGGAGCGCACCCCCGTTCAAGCCGAAAGACACGATGAAGGCCGAGGCGAGGATCGGGCCGAGTGCGAATCCGACGTTGCCTCCCACGGAGAAGAACGACATCCCGCTTGCCCGCGCCGACCCGCTCACATAGTTCGCGAACTTCGAGCCTTCCGGATGGTAGGCGGCGACGCCGACTCCGGCTGCAAGCACGCAGACGACGACGACCCAGTAAGAAGGTGCGAGTGCCGCGGCTCCCATCCCCACTCCCGCGAGCGCGACCCCGGCCGGCAGGAGCCAGAGCGCGCCGCGCGCGTCAGACCAGAGGCCGAACGCCGGTTGGATGACCGACGACGCGATCGTCGCGGCAAGCACGAGAGCCGCAGCGAGCGTGTACGAAAGCCCGAACTCGTCCTTCAGGTAGGGCAGAAGCGCGGGCAACGAGCCTTGCGCGAGGTCGGTGGCGAGGTGGCCCGACGAAAGCGCCGCCATCGCCTTTCGGTCCACACCCCGCACGGGGCCTGAGACTATCGACAGGCGCTAGCCGTAGCGCTCGCCGAGCGCGTACGTGAGTTCCCACTGCACGCGCACGATCTCGTGCCGGTTGCGGTCGAGGGCGCGCTTGGCCCCGCCGGAGCGCAAAAGCTCCCTCTCACGCAGAAGCCCTCCGAGGAGATCCTGGAGGGCTTCCACAGGGAGAGGGTTTCTTCGCCCGCGAGGGGAGGATGCGGGCTGAGAGGGTAGAGCTGCGCTCATTGCGCACCACTACCATCGACTACGAGGGCTACTTGCGTATCCCCCATTCGAGGACACCGTAGAGGGGGCTTCGGATAGCATCCGGCCTCGCCCAAATGGAGATCGACGTCGTCGAAACACCGCCGGCGGAGGTCGATGCCGACGTGCTCGCTTTCGCCGTCCCCGACCCTGTCGTGCTCTCCCCAGCCGGCCGGGAGCTCGATGAGCGTGTCGGAGGCGATCTTCGCCATCTGATCGAGGACGGCGAGCTGAAGGGGGAACGCGGGAAGGCCACGATTCTGCACACCGGTGGCCGCATCGCCGCGCACCGGCTGGGCGCGGCCGGGATCGGCGACTCGGACGGGGTCGACGCGGACAGCCTCCGTACGGCCGCAGCTGCAATCGCCATTCGAGCGGCCGATGTCGGGGGTCGCTCCGTCGCGTGGGTCATCGGGAGTGACGGCGTCTCGCTCTCTCCTCAGGAACAGGCGCGCGCGATCGTCGAGGGAACTGCGCTCGGGCCTTACGACGCGGGCCGCTGGAAGACGCGCGCTGAAGACCGGCGGCAGGGCGTCGAGAGGCTCGTTCTCTGCGGGCCGGGAGCTGCCGGTGTCGCCGAGGAGGCCCAGCGGGCCAACGTTGTAGCTGCCTGGACCAACCGGTGCCGCGACTTCGTCAACGCGCCTCCGAACGAGTGCACTCCCGCGCGCTTGGCGGAGTGGGCGAAGGAAACGGCCGGAGCATTCGACACGCTCGACTTCGAGGTCCTGGGCCCGAAGGAGATCCGTGCGGCGGGCATGGGAGCGCTTTCCGCCGTGAGCCAGGGCAGCGACAACGAGGCGCGCCTGATCAAGCTCTCGTACCAACCCGCGGAGGCCAAGGGCGACCTCGTCCTCGGGTTGATCGGGAAGGCGATCACGTTCGACGCCGGCGGCCTGTCGCTCAAGCCTGCCGACCGCATGGAGGAGATGAAGTCCGACATGGGCGGCGGCGCGGCCGTCTTGGCCGCCGCGGGCGCGATCGCGGAGCTCGGCTTGCCGCTGCGCGTCCTCGCCGTGGTTCCCTCGTGCGAGAACATGCCCGGTGGGCACGCCTACCGGCCCGGCGACATCATCACCGCGCTCAACGGCAAGACGATCGAGGTGACCAACACCGACGCCGAGGGCCGTCTCATCCTCGCGGATGCGCTCTGGCACGCTCGCGAGTCGGGGGCGACGCACATGGTCGACCTCGCGACGTTGACCGGCGCAATGGTCATCGCCATGGGGGACTACTACGCGGGGCTCTTCTCGAACGATCCCGAATGGGCGGCCACCATCCGCGAGGCCGCGGAGGCAAGCGGCGACCACGCCTGGATCTGGCCCTTGCACGAGACCTACCGGCGCTACATCGACTCGAGTTTCGCAGACATGAAGAACTCCTCGGAGTATCGGCAGGGCTCTCCCATCCTGGCAGCGCGCTTCCTGGAGGAGTTCGTCGGCGAGGGCCCGTGGGCCCATCTCGACATCGCCGGCACGGCCTACCTGGAGCGCGGGCGCGACGACTACTACGAGAGCTCCGGGGCGACGGGGTACGGAGTGCGGCTACTCGCCGAGCTGGCCTCCCGTCTCGCCGCGTAGTGGACTTCGACCTTTCCGAAGAGCACGAACTCCTCCGGCGCACGGTGCGCGAGTTCGCGGAAGAGCGGATCGCCCCGGTCGCGGAGGAGCTCGACCGTGAGCACCGCTTCCCCTACGACATCGTCGCCGGGCTCGCCGAGCTCGGACTCATGGGCATTCCGATTCCAGAGGAGTTCGGCGGTGGTGGCGGCGACAGCCTCGCCTACACGATCGCGATCGAGGAGCTAACCCGCATCGACTCGTCCGTCGCCATCACGGTGGCCGCACACACGTCGCTCGGGACGATGCCGATCCTTCAGTTCGGGACCGAGGAGCAGAAGCGGGAATGGCTGCCCGATCTTGCCTCCGGCCGAAAGCTCGCAGCCTTCGGACTGACCGAGCCGGGGGCCGGCTCCGATGCCGGCGCGACCCGCACCACTGCGGAGCTCCGCGACGGCCGGTGGGTCGTGAACGGCTCGAAGATCTTCATCACGAACGCCGGGACGGACATCACCGCGTGCGTGACAGTGACGGCGCGGACCGGCGAGGGCGAGATCTCATGCCTCATCGTCCCGAACGGGACCGACGGGTACGAGATCTCGGCGCCGATGCGCAAGATGGGCTGGCACGCGTCGGACACGCGTGAGCTGTCGTTTCGCGACTGTGCCGTGCCGGAAGGCAATCTGCTGGGCGAGCGGGGCGCCGGATACCGCCAGTTCCTCGAGATCCTCGACGGCGGGCGGATCTCGATCGCCGCCATGGGCCTCGGCCTCGCGCAGGGCGCGTACGACCTTGCAGCTGCCTATGCGCGTGAGCGGCAGCAGTTCGGGCAGCCGATCTCGAAGTTCCAGGCGATCCAATTCAAGCTCGCAGACATGGCGACTGAGATCGAGGCCGGGCGCGCCCTGGTGTACAAGGCCGCGTGGCTCAAAGACCAGGCGCGGCCGTTCGCGCAGGCGGCGGCGATGGCGAAGCTCTATACCGGGGAGCTCGCCCACCGGGCGGCCAACCACGCGCTCCAGATCCACGGCGGTTACGGCTACATGGACGAATACGCGATTTCCCGCCTCTATCGCGACCAGAAGGTCCTCGAGATCGGCGAGGGGACGAACGAGGTCCAGCGCCTCGTCATCGCCAGGCATCTTGGTTTTTGACGGGGGCCACCCCGTGCCTCCACCCGCTCTTGAGCGTAACGCCCTCATCCGCACGAGTGGCGCGCCCATCGTGCCGAGCTCGCAACTCCCGCAGTGCCCGAGCTAGGCCGCCTCTACGCCGGCTCGTCCGGCTTCTCCTATCCGTCCTGGAAGGGCGGCTTCTACCCGCCGGACGCGCGCTCCGAGGATTTCCTGCGCCTGTACAGCGAGCGGTTGCCCACCGTCGAGCTCAACACGACGTTCTACCGCCTTCCCGCCGAAGCGCAGTTCGAGCGCTGGGCGACCCAGACGCCGGGCGACTTCCGGTTCGCGGTCACCATGAGCCGCGGCACGACCTCGTTCGGTCGCATACGCGGGCTCGACGCGGCCTCCCAGACGATCTCGACCCTCGGCGACCGGCTCGGGCCGGTGCGCATCAAGGTTCCGCAAGCTCGCGACGAGGGCTTCCTCCGCCTCCTGCTCGATTCGCTCGACCCGGCGATGTCATGGGCGCTCGACTTTCGCCACGAGTCCTGGTCGGAGCCCGGGATCCAGGACGCCCTCGACGAGCGTGGCATCGCGCGCGTCGACTCTCGCACCGGCGAAGCCGCGTTTCGCTACATCCGTCTCCGCGAACCGCCCTACGACGAACGCGCCCTGACGGCGATCGACGAGGAGATCCGCCCGCTCCTCGCCCAAGGCGTCGACATCTACGCCTATTTCCGGCACGAAGATGAGCCGACCGCGCCGCGCTACGCGGAACGCTTGCTCGAGCTCGCCGGCCGGTCACGGAGCCGGTAGACGAACCTCGCCGCCGACCACGTCTCGTCGATCGAACAGCTCTTGTTGTCGACGAGGCCGGCGTCCAGCCCGACTCGTTGCACGGCCTCGAACGACAGATCGGTGTCCACACCCGAGCTCTTCTTCGGCCACGCGACCCACAAGCCTCCCGCGGGCGCCAGGCGCCGCGCGAGCGGGGTGAACGCGCGCTTGAGCTCGCCGTATCGGTTGGCGAAGAGGAGAATCACGTCGAGCTCGCCGCGCGCACGGCTCTTTACCCCGAGCTGCTCTGCCAAGCCCTTCGGAGCCCCGAGCAAGGCCACGCGGGAGTCGTCTTTGATGCCGAGCTTCTGCGGCAGCGGCGTGTCGTAGCCGGCGCGGCCCACCCGCGACTAGGGAATGCGCTCGGCGAACGGTTCAATCGCGCCTGCGGTCGGCTCGATCTCGCCGCGCTCGAGCGCCGACACGATCTCGCGCGCGATGCGGCGCGCTTCCTCCGTCTGGTTTGCGGAGAGGATGGAGTTGACCGTGGCCAGCGCCTGTTCTCCGTTCCAGATCTCGACTGCGACCGTGTCGAGCTCGCGCTTGCGAATGTAAGGATCGTCGGGTACGCCGATACGAACGCGCAGTGCCCGCCCGTCCGCCAGCACCGCCTCCTCTTCGACCGGATGACCGCGCAGGCTCATTGCCGGAAAGCATTCCATAAGCGCAGCGGGAAGAAACCGTGCCGCTCGCCCGTCGAGAGGACATGTACGCCAATCCTCATGCGCACCTGGAGATCGCCCGCCAGCGGCAGGCGGATCTCGTCCGTAGCGCGGAGCAGCACCGGCTCGCCAAGCTGGTCGCCGAGAAGCGCCCTGGCCCGTTCGCGCGGCTGCAGGCCTACTTCTCCAAGCGCCACGACGTCGCGACGCAGCCGGTCGCCCGCCCCGTCTAAGCGGACTAGCTGATCCGCTCGGTCACGTAGCCCCACTCGGCCAAGCGGGCGAGCAGCTCGGAGCAGTGCTCGTCGTCCCGCGTGGCCAGAGTGAGCTCGACTTCGGTTCCGGTCACCGGGAGGTCCATCCCCTCGCGGTGGTGGTCGACGGCCAGCACGTTGACGCGCTCGCCGGCGATCAGTGCAAGCAGTCGAGCGAGCTCGCCGGGCCGGTCGTCGATTCGGGTCCGCATGACGAGGAAGCGGCCGGCTTGAGTGAGACCGTGGCGCGCCACCTCGATGAGGAGCGTCGCATCGATGTTCCCGCCCGAGAGAAGCGCGCACGCCGGACCCGAGCCGGGCACCTTGCCGCCGAGCACGGCCGCCACCGAGGCCGCTCCGGCCCCCTCGACGACGAGCTTCACCCGCTCGAGCAGAAGGACGATGGCCTGGGCGATCTCACGGTCGCTCACGGTGACGATATCGTCGAGCCGGTCGGCGAGAATCCGGCTCGTCAGCTCCCCCGGCTTCTTGACCGCGATCCCGTCGGCGATCGTGTGGCCGAGATCTTCCGAGCCAGTGAAGGGAGCGCATGTCGCGGCCTGCACGCCGACGATCTTCACCTCGGGTCGCACATCCTTGAGGGCGAGCGCGATTCCGGAGGCGAGCCCACCGCCTCCGATGGGGACTACTACGGTCTCGAGCTCCTCGACCTGCTCGCCGATCTCGAGCCCCAGCGTCCCCTGCCCGGCTATCACGACCTCGTCCTCGAACGCGTGGATGAGCGTCGCGCCGGCCTCCGCCCTCTCCTTGGCGGCGAGCTGCGCCTCGTCGTAGCCCTCACCGACGAGGACGACCTCGGCGCCGTAGCTGCGCGTGGCGTCGACCTTGGCCATCGGCGCGTCCTGAGGCATGAAGATCGTGGCGGCGACCCCGGCTTCGCGCGCGGCCAGGGCGACCGCCTGTCCGTGATTTCCGGCGCTCCCCGCGACCACCCCCGCGGCGCGCTCCGCGTCCGTCAGGTGGGCGAGCTTGTTGACCGCGCCGCGGATCTTGAAGGAACCGGTCCGCTGCAGGTTCTCGGCCTTGAGCACGACTGGACGGCCGCTCCGCCGCGACAGGGTCTCCGAAGAGTAGACGGGTGTGACACGCGCGAGGCCGCGAATCTGCCCGCGGGCGCTCTCGATGTCAGCGAGCGTCGGTCCTGTTCGAATCGCCATCTACCTGAATTCTGAACACCTTCTCGAGGATCTCGCGGACCGCAGTCAGCGGATCGAGCTCACGCCGCTCGACCTCGCCGAGGAGGCGCCGCAGCTCGGGATCATCGGCCACGGCCTGCTCGAGATGGGTCTTCGCCCGCGCGCTTGCGACCGCGAAGACCTCGCCGGCGAGGTTGCGCGCTCTGCGCTCGGCGAGCAGGCCGTCTTCCTCCAGGTGGCGGCGGTGCTCCTCGATCTTCTCCCAGAGCTCCTCGATTCCGTCCCCCTCGACCGACTCCGTGAGCACGATCGGCGGCTTCCAATCTTCGTCACCGCCGAGAGCGAGGATCGAGCGCACCTCGTTCACCATCGTCTTGGCCGCCGGATGACGGCTCTTGTTCACGGCGATCACGTCGGGGATCTCCATGATCCCCGCCTTCAGCGCCTGGATCGAATCGCCGGATCCCGGCATGAGAACGAGGACGACAGTGTCGGCGATCGTGATGATCTCGACCTCGCTTTGGCCCGCGCCGACGGTCTCGAGGAAGACGAGGTCCTTGCCGGCCGCGTCGAGAACGAGCGCAGCCTGCAGCGTTGCCTCGGCGAGCCCGCCCAGGTGACCGCGCGTCCCCATGGAGCGGATGAAGACCTCGGGATCGAGAAAGTGATCGGCAAGGCGGATCCGGTCCCCGAGCAGGGCCCCGCGCGTGAACGGGCTCGAAGGATCGACCGAGATGACGCCGACGCTGGCTTCCTCGGCCCGCACGTGGCGCACGAGAGCGCTGATGAGGCTCGACTTCCCCACGCCGGGTGGCCCGGTGATGCCGACCACATAAGCCCGCCCCGTCTCCGGGTAGAGCTCACGGATGAGGTCGTAGGCGAGAGCGTCCGAGCTCTCGATAAGCGTGATGGCCCGCGCGAGCGCGCGCTTGTCGCCCCGACGAATCCCCTCGACGAGCCGGTCGAGCGTCCAGTCGCGGCTCAATCGCGGGCCGGAAGAGCCGGGCCGGGCCGCGTTTCCGGCGTGACGCCTCGCAGGAGCAACACCCCACTGGCCGCACCGAGAGCGGTCAGCCCCGCCGAGATCGCCCACACCGCGCGGGCGCCGATCGCGTTGGTGAGCGGGCCTGCGAGGATCATCCCGAGCCCGAGCACCCCGTAGCCGACGCTCATGATCACGGTAAACGCGCGTCCGCGGAGCCGGTCCGGAGAACCGCGCTGGACGAGCAGCGCATTCGTGACCACGGCGACGCCGTTCCCCGCGCCCGCCGCGATGACGACGAGCGCGGCCACCCAGACGTTCGGTGCGATCGCCGCAGCGCCGAACCCGAGCGCCATGAGGCCGATGGACACGCCGTACGGAATCGTCACGCCGCGCTGGTCGATCCACGAGCCGCCGAAGAGACTGCCGAGAACGAGTCCCAGCCCGGTCGCGGCGACGAGCATCCCGTAGCCAAAGTCGCCGGCCGAGAAAACATCCTTCGCCAGCACCACCTCGGACACGTTTACGCCCGCGTTTGCGAGCATGACGATGCTCCAGGCAACGAGGACTGTGAGGAGGGGCCTCGACCGCACAGCGATGGCGAACCCTTCGACGAGGTCGCGCCACGCGCCCTGACCGGGCTCCCTCTCGCCTTCCTCAAAACGCTCGTGGATCCGCGCGACGAGCAGGGCCGAGACGACGAAGCTACAGGCGTTGACGACGTAGGCCACATCCGGGCTCGTGGCCGCCACGAGCCCACCCCCCACGAGAGCGCCGACCGTCCACGTGAGGTTGTCGGCCGTCTGCAAGATCCCGTTCGCCTGGGGCAAGTCGCGGTCGTCGACGAGATTCGGCAGGCCCGCGTACACCGCGGGACGGAACAGGCTCGTGGCGATCCCAGCCAGGAACGCAAGCATCACGATCTGGAGAGCGCTCGTCGTGAAGGGCAGCGCCAAGAAGACGGCCGCTCGCGCCACGTCCGCGGAGATGAGGATCCAACGGCGGGAGGCGCGGTCGATCAGCCTGCCCGCGAAGAAGCCGATGAGAACGATGGGCAGGAACTCGACGATGAGGAGCGCGCTGACCCAGTTCGTGTCGCCCGTGCGATCCCATACGTCGATGACGAGGGCGACGAACGCGAGCCAGGTGCCGATGCTCGACGCGAGGGTGGCGTAGAAGAGCAGGCGAAAGCCGGGAGCGCGCCGCAAAAGCTCCAGCCGAGCCCCCTCGTGGCCCAAGCTCACGGACCGCACCGTAGCAGCCTGCTCCTGACGCGATAAGCCCTCAAAGGGCGGTTTTCGCGCTTTCGAGCACGCGTTCGAGCGCGGCGGCGAAGAGGTCGTTTTCCTCTGGCGTACCGACCGTGACCCGGATCGCGCCGGTTGCGCCGAACGGCGCGAGAGGGCGAACGATCACGCCCTCGCGGAGTAGGGCATCGAAGATCGGCCGCGCATCCTCGCCCACCTCCGCGAAGATGAAGTTGGCGACAGCGGGCGCGGCCACGGTGAGGCCGAGGCGCGAGCACGCTTCCTCGAGTTGGGCGCGCCCTTCGGCGGTGAGGCGCCGGCGGCGGGCGATCTCGGTGTCGTTGCCGAGACTGGCGACGGCCGCGTCCTGGGCAGTCTGGTTGATGTCGAAGGCGTTCCGCACCTTGCCGATCGCCTCGACGACATCCGCGGGCCCGATTCCGTAACCGACGCGCAGCCCCGCCAGGCCGTAGATCTTCGAGAACGTCCGCAGGACGAGGACTCGCCGCCCGTCCTTGAAGTGCTCCTCGACTCCGTCGGGGTAGTCCGCCTCGTCGACGTATTCGAAGTACGCCTCGTCGAGGACAGTGAGAACGTGGTCGGGAACATTGTCGAGAAAGCTCGCGACCTCGCCACGCGTGATCATCGTCCCCGTCGGGTTGTTCGGATTGCAGAGATAGACGACCTTCGTGCGCGGCCCGATCTCGCCGAGGATGCGCTCGACGTCGTAGCGAAAGTCCGTCAGCAGGACGCGTTTCGGCTCCGCACCGAGCTTGATCGCATCCAGGACGTAGCTGGGAAATGACGGCCAGCCGCAGACGATGTCATCCCCGGGGTCGAGAACGGCCAGGGACAGGTACATGACGACGGCGTCCGCACCCGCGGCGACCGCCACGCTCTCGAAGCCGACGTCGTGCTTCTCCGCGAGAGCCGTCCGCAGCCGGTAGGCGCCCCCGTCCGGATAGCGGTTCAGCTCCGGCGCGCCCCGCGCGATTGCCTCGAGGGCCTCCGGGAACGGGCCAAACTGGCCCTCGTTGGAGGCGAGCTTGACGACGCGGGCGAGCCCCAGCTCCCGTTGGACTTCCTCCACGGGCTTCCCGGGCTCGTAGGGCACGAGCGGCCCGATCGCGGGTCGAAACAAGGCGTCGTCGGCCATCGCCTAATCTTTCCAGTTGTGAGTGAGCTCGGGCTCTTCCCTCTCAACCTCGTCCTACTCCCCGGCGAGCAGGCTCCCCTGCACGTTTTCGAGCCTCGCTACAAAGAGCTCATCGGAGAATGCCTCGAGGACAACGGGGAATTCGGGCTCGTGCTCGCGGACGAGGACGGCCTCCGCGACGTCGGCACACGCGCAGGCGTGATCGAGGTGCTCGAGACATTCGACGACGGCAGGCTCAACGTCGTGGTCGAGGGCCGTGAGCGATTCCAGCTCGTCGAGCTGACCGAGGGCCGTTCCTTCCAGACCGCGGAGGTCGTCGACATCGACGACGACGGTGAGGAGCCGACGGAGGATGAGATCGAGCAGTGCCTCGTCGCCTACGACCGGGTGGTCAAGGCCGCTGAGGCCGAGCTGGAGGACCTCGACCTGGACGCGGATTCGATCGCTTTCCAGATCGCGGCGCGGGTGGATTTCGGCACCGAGGTCAAGCAGGGCTTGCTCGAGCTGCGGTCGGAGAGAGAACGGGTGCTGCGGCTCGCCCCCATGCTCGACCAGGCGGCCGACGCCGTGCGGCGCGATCGCGAGATCCGCGAACGCGCCTCGGGGAACGGCAGAGTCGAGCCGCTCTAGCGCTTCTGGCCGGCGCGGCTTTCGCCGGGCTAAGCCCGGCTTCGCCCCCGCCTGACCACGCCCCAGAGAGCGCTAGAGCAACCTACTGCTTCTTGATCCCGTGGACGGGGCGGCCGGCCGCCTCCCACGCGTAGTAGGAGGCGCTTGGCCCGAACGACGGCTCGTAGGTGACCACGCGCGGGTTGCGACCGACCTCCTTCGCCCGCTGCGCGTGCCGAAGGAGGTTCGGGTCGTCCCGGTTCTCCCAGACGAGAATTAGGTGCACGGCCGTCATGAACATGGCTACGAACGCGCACCCGGATGCCGGGCAGGGGAACGGATCCGTCGCGACGCAGAACCAGCCGGCGTGGTCGCCGCTCGTATCGTCGGTCCAGAGCTCCTCTTCCGCGTCGAGCTCGACCTCGATCCGCTCGTAGACGCCGGGTTCGGTCATATGAGGGATTGGTGGAATGTCGCTCGTCGCCGGGGTGCGCTGGTCGTTCCGAGGCTGCGGACGGTGGGCGCCCTCGTATTGACGGCAATACGGGGGCGACCGGCGGCTACTGCCTCGGGGCGAGTCAGCGTGCCCCCGGCGGCACAGCTGATGTTTCGCCAAACCCTCATCCCAGCTCTTTTGCCATGAGAATCGCGTCGAGAAGCTCGACGCCGCGGCGGTAGTGGCGGCGGCGGAGGCCTTCGCGCTCGTAGCCCAGCTGCTCGTAGAGGGCAATGGCCGGTTCGTTGTGGGGGAAGACATGCAGCTCGAGCTTGCGGACGCCGGCGCCGCGCGCCCAATCTTCCGCAGCCTCCATCAAAGCGGTTCCGGCGCCGTGGCGACGGTGGCCTCTTGCGACCATCAGACCGAGATCGGCCACGTGCTCGCTCGCGGGATGAGGGTCGCGCGCGACCGAAAGTCGGCCGATGATCGCGCCGTTCGTCTCCGCGACGAACACAGCCGCATGCGGATGGCGGCGCAGCGAACGGAGATACCTACGCTCCTCGCCCACGCTGCGCCACTCGCCGCCCGTGATGAGCCAGCCCTCTTCCTCGGCGCCGACCTCGCGGGCGAGCTCGACGAGGCGGGCGGCGTCCCCGGGCTCCGCAGACCGGACGTTGAAGCTCATTGGACGATGACGCCGGCTCCGCCGCGGCGCGGGTCTCCGGCGGCTTCGAGGCGGCCGTCCGCATCGAGCGCCACCGCCGCGGCGCCGCCGAAGTACAGGTTCAGATCATTCCAGCGGAAGACGTCATAGCCGCGCTCCTCGAGGGCATCGGCGACCGCCGGATGGACCCCGCCCTCCAGGTTCAGCTGGTCGCCTTCGAGGTGGACGCGTGGTGCCGCGATCGCAGTATCGACGTCGAGACCGTGCGCGATCACGTTCGTGACGATCTGGAGGATCGCCGCGCGCAGCCGGATGGAACCGGCGCTGCCGACCACGAGGCGCGGCCGTCCACCGGCCAGGACGACGGAAGGCGCCATCATGCTCGTCAGCCTCCTCCCGGGCAGGACGCGGCGCGAGCTGACGTTGAGGTCGGCCTCGCCCAGCATGTTGTTGATGTGAATCCCGGTGCC
>DASXSE010000137.1:0-39152 GCA_036506175.1 Gaiellaceae bacterium | reverse complement strand
CAGCAGACGGCTGAGGCGCTCCCCCTGCTCCTCGCGCTCGACGATCGCGCGGTGAAGCAGACGCAGCCGCTCCAGAGCGCGCTCGTCGCCGCGACCGACGGCGGCGGCCAACTTCCGGAAGAGCTCCTCGACCGCGTCGGCCACAGCCTCGGGCGTCGTCCGCTCGGAAACCGCAATCGCCTTGATCGGCATTCCGGCCGCGATTTGACGGAGCAGCTCGTCCTCGACGCTGGTCAGACTCTCGTCGCGGACCGGATTGACGAGCGCCTGCACGATCCGCGGGTCGATCAACGAGCCTCCCGCCGTCACCTCGCGAATCGCGCGAGCAAGCTGATCACTCTCCGCAATGCGGTCCTTCAGGAGGTAGGCGAAGCCCGCCGCGCCTTCCCCGAGCAGCGACACCGCGTACTGGGGGTCGTCGTACTGCGACAACACGACGATTCCAGTGCCAGGGTGTCGTTTGCGGATCTCTTTCGCCGCGTCGATGCCCTCGCGTTGAAAGTCAGGCGGCATCCGGATATCGGTCACAACGACCTGCGGCGCAAGCCGATCCGCGCCGGCGACCAGCTCGTCGTAATCCGCCGCGACGCCGACGACCTCCAGGTCGTCCTCGAGCGCGAGCAGCGCCCGGACTCCTTCCCGGGCGATCAGGTTGTCGTCGGCGAGAAAGACGCTGATCATTTCGCGCACGACGCCATTCTCTCGCGCGCGACTCGGTCGAGCTATCTGGCACTTCCCACCAAGCCCGTTTTCCTGGCGCCACCCAGAAACGAAAAGCCCCGAGTTCCGGGGCTTTCAGAGGTGGGCGGTACTGGGCTCGAACCAGTGACCCCCAGCTTGTCGAGCTGGTGCTCTCCCAACTGAGCTAACCGCCCTTGCGGCGGCCAGTCTAGCGAAGCCGAACGCGATTCCCTAAGAAACGAAGCGGGTTCGTCAGCTTCCCGTGCACCCACACCTGGAAGTGCAGATGGACGCCCGTGCATGAGCCCGTGCACCCCGCCCGCGCGATCAGCTGCCCCTCTGCCACCAGGTCGCCGCGTTTCACGAAAGCCCGCGCGAGATGCGCGTACATGGTCGTTATCCCGTAGGCGTGACGGATCTTGACCACCAGGCCATAGCCGTCGCCGTTCTTCAGCCAGCCCACGGCAATCACACGTCCCGACAACGCCGAGTACACCTGCGTGTGCGCCCAGCCCTCGATGTCGATCCCCTCGTGGAAACGGCCCCAACGCGGCCCGAAGGGTGACCCGAGGTTCCCGTTCAGCGGAACGAAGAAAAGCTGCCGATCTGGGACCGTGGCTGGTGGCTCCGTATAGCGGCCCCCTGCCGCTGGAGCGAAAAGCGCTGCGAGCACGAAGCCCGCGAGCGCTGTGCGGGCGAACACGGCCGGGCAGTTTACAGCTGAAGCAGGATCACACCTTCTCGAGCGGCGCGTAGTCCAGCATCAGACGCCGCTCGACGCCGTCCTCGGCGAACCGCACGGTCACAGTGCCGTCGGGCTCGATCCGCGTGACGACACCCTCGCCAAGGGTCGAGTGGCGAACGGAATCCCCCGTGGACAAATCGGGAAGATCACGGCGCACAGCGACGGTCGGAGCCCCGTAGCCGGACCACGAAGACGGCCGCAGGCGGTCGCGCTCGATCTCTTCCTGCGGCAGCTCATCCAGGAAGCGGCTTGGGAGGTTGAAGCCGCGCGAGCCCCAGAGCGACCGGGCCGAGGCATGCGTGAGTGTGAGCCTCTCCTTCGACCGCGTCAGCCCCACATAAGCGAGCCGTCGCTCCTCCTCGAGGCCCTGCTCCTCGAGCGACCGGGCGTGCGGGAAGATCCCTTCCTCCATTCCGATGAGAAACACGGCACGGAACTCGAGCCCCTTTGCGTTGTGCAGCGTCATGAGGGTGACGAGGCTGCGCTCAGGCGAGATCTCGTCCTGGTCGGAATAGAGCGAGATCTGCTGGAGGAACTCGGACAAGCTCGGGTTGTCCGCCTGCTCCTGGTATTCCCGCGCCACCCCGACGAGCTCGAGCAGGTTCTCGATACGACCCTGCGCCTCGACGGTGCGCTCCGCCTCGAGCGCTTCGAGGTAGCCGCTCTTGTCGAGGACGTGCTCGAGAAGCTCCGGCACAGGCAACTCGAGCGCCCCGGCCATGAGCGACCCCATCATCGTCCGGAAGCGGTCCACCGCCTTCAGGGGAGCGGCGCCGACGCCGGCCTCATCGGCCCTCTCGAGGCATTCCCAGAGCGAGAGGTTCTGCGTGTCGGCGAATGTCTGCAGGCGGGCGAGCGAAGCGTCTCCGATTCCGCGGCGCGGCTTGTTGGCGATCCGGGTGAGCGAGACTGCGTCGTACGCGTTGTCGATCACCTGGAGATAGGCGATCGAGTCCTTGATCTCCGCGCGCTCGTAGAACTTCGGCCCGCCGATGACCTGATACGGGATCTCCTGCCGAACGAGAACGTCCTCCAGCACGCGGGACTGCGCATTCGTGCGGTAGAAGACGGCGATCTCGGCGCCGGTGTAGCCCTCGTCGATGAGCGCGGCGACCTCGGCGGCGACGAACCGCGCCTCTGCGTGTTCGTCCTCGACCTCGACCACGCGCACCGGATCTCCCTCCCCCAGCTCGCTCCAGAGGTTCTTCGGCTTGCGCTCGCGGTTGTTGGCGATAACTGCATTGGCCGCACGCAGGATCGAGTTTGTGGAGCGGTAGTTCTGCTCGAGGGCGATCTGCCGCGCGCCGCCGAAGTCCCGCTCGAACTCGAGGATGTTGCGGATGTCGGCGCCGCGGAAGGCGTAAATGGACTGGTCCGGATCGCCCACGGCGAACACGTTCCCGTGCTCTCCGGCAAGGAGCTGCAGCAGGCGGTACTGGGCGTGGTTCGTGTCCTGGTACTCGTCGACGAGGACGTAGCGAAAGGCCTTGCGCCAACGAGTCAGTGCCTCCGGAAAGCGCTCGAGCACCTCCACGGTCAGCATCAGCAGGTCGTCGAAGTCGACGGCGTTCGATCTGTGGAGCCGATCCTGATAGAGCTCGTAGACGTCGGCGACGGTCTGGTCGTAGAAGGAAGAGACCCGTGCCTTGTACTCCTCGGGGAGGATCAGCTGGTTCTTCGCGTTGGAGATCTGCGCGTGGATACCGCGCGGGACGAAGCGCTTGGGGTCCCGGTCGAGCTCCTCCAGGCACTGCTTCACGAGCCGGATCTGGTCGGCCTGGTCGTAGATGGTGAAGTTCGAGCGGTAGCCGAGCCGCGGCGCCTCCCGCCGCAGGATGCGCCCGCAGGCGGCATGGAAGGTCATCACCCACATGCGCGGAGCGATATCACCGAGGAGCCCCTCGAGCCGCTCCTTCATCTCTCCGGCGGCCTTGTTCGTGAATGTGATGGCCAGGATCTCCTGGTGCTTCACGCCGCAGGCCGCGACGAGATGCGCGATCCGGTGCGTGAGCACACGTGTCTTCCCCGACCCCGCGCCGGCCACCACGAGGACCGGCCCTTCAGTGGTCAGGACAGCCTCGCGCTGAGCGGGATTTAGGTCGGCGAGGTACTTCTCCGGGGATGCGACGGCCATCGGCTCAGACTAGCCTCGATCCACCGGGAGGCCCGGGCCACCTCTGAGGCGTCACTCGATTTCAGGACGATCTCGACTTCAGGACCGCCCTCGAGGAAGCGCGGGTAGCTCCCGATGGTGACCCCCGGGTGGCGCCTGGTCGCCTCCTCGAGGATGGCGACGATCTGTCCCTCCCCGGTGTGGTAGGTCTGGCGCCACGTCGAGATGGCGTCGCCCTGGAAGCGTTCGGCGACCGTTTCGAACATCGCTTCCATCTCGCGTGGAAGCCCTGGGAAGACGTACACGTTCGCGAGCACGAAGCCGGGCGCTCCCCCGAGCGGGTTCTCAAGAGGCTCGGCGCCCCGAGGGAGACAGGCCCAGCGAGCGGCGTAATCGCCGAGGCCGCGGCCTTCGAACCGTGAGCGGAGGCTCTCCGCGACCGCGGGAATCTCCACGCAGTCCACACTGAAGGCAGCGGCGACTGCCTCGCGCGTGATGTCGTCAGGTGTGCCACCGAGCCCGCCGGTGACGAAGACGAGATCCGTCCGCGGAGACTCTGCCCCCAGGAGCGCGGCGATCTCGTCGATCTCGTCGCGGACCGCTGCGATCAGCTTCACCTCCACGCCAAGTGTCGCCAGCCGGCGGGCCAGCCACGAGGCATTCGTGTTCTCGACATCCCCGGAGACGATCTCGTTGCCTACCGTGAGGACAATGGCCTTGAGCACCGAAACTGGTTATAACCTAGGCGGACACACATGTTCGGGCGGCACGGGGGGATCAAGGACGCTGAGCGCCTGCGGCGGATTCAGGCCGTCTCCGACGCCGCCCTCTTGCACCTAACTCTCGACAAGCTCCTCGACGAGCTGCTGATCCGCGTCCGAGACGCGCTCGACGCCGACACCTGCGCGATTCTCCTGCTCGACGAGGAGCGCGCCGAGCTCGTCGCCCGGGCGGCAAAAGGCATCGAGGAGGAGGTCGAGCAAGGCATCAGGATTCCCGTGGGCAAGGGCTTCGCCGGCAGGGTCTTCTCCGAGCGGCGGCCGATCGCGATCAAGGACGTCGACCACTCGAACGTCTTGAACCCGATCCTGCGAGAAAAGGGAATCAAGTCTCTTCTGGGTGCTCCGCTCGTCGCGCGCAACCGAGTCCTGGGCGTCATCCACGTCGGGACGCTCAAACACCGCAAGTTCACCGACAACGATGCGGAGCTCCTCGAGGTCGTTGCGGATCGGGTCGGCCTCGCGCTCGAACGGAGCCTCATTCACGAGGAGCTGCTGCTTCTCGACACGCTCAAGCGCGAGTTTGTGTCCACGGCCGCGCACGAGCTGCGCCAGCCCGCGACCGCGATTTACGGAATTGCAAAGACGATGTCCGAGCGCCGTGACTCCCTCGACGCAAAGACGATGGACCAACTGCTCGACTCCTTCTACAAGGCGAGCGCACGGCTCGTCCAGCTGACCGAGGACCTGCTGGACTTCTCCCGGCTCGAGGCGGCCAGTGCGATTTCCGTGGAGCCGCTCAAGCTCCGGCGTGTGATCGAGGACTTGTCGGCCGAGCTATCGAGCAAGCGCGGAGACATCGCGATCGAGGTTCCTGACGACCTCGTCATCGTCTCGGACCGAAGCGCGCTCCAAAGAATCCTCACGAACCTCGTGCGGAATTCTCTGATCCACGGCGCGCCGCCGATCACCATCACGGCTTTCCAGGCCGAGGCGGGAGCGCGGATCTCCGTCGAGGATCGCGGCCCGGGGGTCCCGCAAGCGTTCACTAGCCGCCTGTTCGAAGCCTTTGCGCGGGCAAGCGAGGCGCACGCTCGGCCCGGCGCGGGCCTCGGGCTCGCGATCGCGCAGTCGTACGCCCGCAGGCTCGGTGGCGACCTCGTCTATGAGCCGGCGTCGCCAAAAGGGGCAAGATTCACTCTCCTCCTGCCCCGCCAGGCCGCGTAGCGCTCAGGCCCAGGCGATCTCGACGCGAGTGCGCCGCTCGTAGCGCTCGAGGACGCGGCGAAGCTCGGGGCCCACCGCGAGGGCGAGGAGGACGTTTCCGATCGCGTGCGCGAGGTCGAAGGGAAACCCTCGGGTGACCTGGAGGACGAACGCCTCCCAGGTGTGCGGGAAGAAGGCATACCACTCCCACACGTCCAGAAAGAAGCTGAACGCCAACCCGAGGACGAACGTGAGGGCTGCCAGGGCGATCCGGCGCCGGAGTAACGGCGCCGCCGCGGCCCCGGCGAGGCCGCACGCACCCCATGCGAGCATCTGCCACGGCGTCCACACGCCCTGACCGAGAAAGAAGTTCGACGCCAACGCAGCGAGCGCTCCGACCGCGAAGCCGCGCCGAGCTCCCAAGGCAGCGCCGGCGACGACCACCATCACAGTGACGGGCTGCACGCCCGGAATCGGCGCGAAGAGGACCCGGGCAGCCGCCGCCACCCCGGCGACCGTGGCGATGAGAACGAGATCCTTCACCGACTCCGTGCCGCCCTCCAAGGCTGCGGCACCGGCGACGAGCACCGCGACTCCCGCGAGCAGAACGGCCAAGCCTCCACGGGCCGGGTCGAGGGCGGCCCAGGCCGCTGCCCCGAGGGCGGCGATCGCAGCTGCGAGCGTGACCCTAGACGCCAACGAGCGCCTCCTTCGCGAGGGAGATGCGGCGGTCGGCAGGGAAGAATCGATCGTGCGTGGCGACGAGCACGCCTCGTCCTTCCTCTGCATAGTCGGCGAGCCACGCGGCGATCTCCCCCTTGCGGACCGGGTCGACTCCCCGCGTGGGCTCGTCGAGGACGAGTAGCTCAGGCTCGGCGACCGCAACGGCCGCGAGGCCGAGGCGCTCGCGCTCGCCGCTCGAGAGATCGCGGGGGTGACGCTCCGTCGCCCAGCCCAACTCGACCCGGTCAAGGGCTTTCCGCGCGAGCCTCACGTCCCCGTGGACGGCAAGTGCCGCCTCGTCGAGGACACGCTCCTTCACGAGGTAGCGCCCAGGATCCTGGCTCAGGTACCCGGCTCGCCCTCGCACGGTGACCGAACCCTCGTCCGGATCGAGAAGCCCAGCGGCGATCTTCGCCAGCGTCGTCTTGCCCACGCCGTTGGGGCCCTCGAGGGCAACGACCTCACCGCGGCCGATCTCCACGGAGACACCTCCGAGAACGGCGTCTCCGCCGGGGTAGCCAAACGAGACGCCCTCGAGCCGGCACACCACATCGCCCATGCTTGGGTCCGCGTCTTCCGTCGACGGAGCTGCCGCCACAGGCGGGAGATAGGCCGGCCGATACTGGGCCAACCAGTCGAGCGCGTCGGCAAGCGGCGCGTCGCAAAGGAGCCGACCTCCCTCGAGAAAGAGAACACGCCGCGCGAATGCAAGAGCGCGTCCCGTGCGCTGCTCCGAGAGTACGACAGCGCAACCTATCTCCTCCACCCGGGCGAGGAAGGCCTCCGCGCCCGCAGGGTCGAGCTGCGATGTCGGCTCGTCCAGCAGCAAGAGCTCAGGCTCGAGAGCGAGCGCCGAGGCCAGGCAAACGCGTTGCAGCTCCCCGCTCGAGAGCTCGGCCGTGCGCCGGTCGGCGAGGTGAGCGGCGCCGACTTCGTCCAGAGCGTCCTCAACTCGCGACCAGATCGTTTGTGGCGAGACGCCGAGGTTCTCAAGCCCGAACGCGACCTCGTTGCGAACGACGCTCATCACCACCTGGTCCTCGGGATCCTGAAAGACGGTCGCCACGGTTCCGGCCAGGCCCGCGGGGCGCGCGAGACGGGTGTCCAGTCCGGCCACGACAGCACGGCCGGCGAACCTTCCTCCGTGGAAGTGAGGCACAAGCCCGGCCAGAGCACGGACGAGTGTCGACTTCCCCGATCCCGAGGGGCCGAGCAGGGCGACGATCTCGCCGGGCTCGATCTCGAGCGTGACCTCGCGGAGGGCAGGGCCTTCCGCACCCGGGTACGAATAGGTCAGACCGTCGAGCGCGGCTAGAGCCACAGCGCTCCCGCGAGGACGAGCAGCACTGCGCCCGTCACGGCCGCGAAATCCCACGAGGTCCATTGCGGCCCGGGCGCACGCGAATGGGGCCCGCTCCCGTAACCGCGGGCCTCCATCGCCTCGGCGAGACTTGCGGCACGCTCGAGCGAGCCGGCGACAAGGGGCGAGAGCAGGCGGGCGTGGCCGCGGACGCCGCTCACGGGCACTCCTCGGCCGCGGACTGCCTCCGCGAGGCCGGCGGCGTCGCGTTCCAACGTCGGCACGAGGCGGGTTGCGAGAGCGACGGCTAGCGCCGAGCGCCTCGCGAATCCGGCCGCCGCGACCAGACGGTCGTGGTCGAGAACGAGCGCGTACGCGGCGAACGCCAGCCCGACCGCGGCAAGGCGGAGGGCGTACAACGTGCCCAGCACGAGCTCCTCCCGCGTCACGTCGAGGAGCCCGAGCACGGGCACGACTGGGCCTTCCCACAGCACGTGGATCCCTGTCGTCTGCAGCAATGGCCAGACGAGGAAGACCCCCAAGGCGGACCCGGCCGTCGCGATGAGATACGGCTTGGCCTTGCGGCCCGGCACACGCACGCACACCGCCAAGAGGACGGCGGTCAGGACCGCCAACGGGATGATGTGGTCGGCGAGCAACGCCGCCACGGAGGCCGCCGCGAGCAGCGCGGCGGCCGGTCCGGGCGCCAATCTCACTTCGCGATCGCCGGCACGGCGGCGCACTCGTTCTCGTAGTTGTGGAGATCCCACCACTCGACGTCGCCCTTCTCGAGCGTGATTTCGGTCGCGCCCTTCTGCGCTGCGACGCCGTTGATGTAGTACAGCCACGCAAGCTTCTTGCCGGTGTTCTGCTCGACGCCGTTGATACCGGTGACGAACTTGCCGCCGGAGTCCGTGTCGATGTCGGCCACTGTGTCGAGCGCGCGCATAGCCGTCTGGTCGGCCTCTACCTGCGTCTTCTTGACCACGACGGTCTTACCGCAATCGGTCGTCACGACCAGAGCCGTCTGATTTGTGGGCGCCTGCCCGACACTCACCGTGGACTCCTGTGTTCCGCCTCCACCACCTCCGCCACAGCCAGCGGCGAGCAGGACAAAGAGGACGACTACAAAGGATCGACGAAGCACGTTTCCTCCTTCCGCGAGGGGAACGGATTGGAGGCGGGACGGCAGGTCTTCTGACTCGGGGCTCCCTCTCTCACCGCCTTCCCGGCGTCGGCCAGTGGCACTTCGGTGAGAGAGCGTCTCCCCTCACAGCGGCGGGACCGTGCCGGACTTCCACCGGCTTCCCTTACCGCTCGCCTATGTCGGGCGAAAACTTACCAGTCGGGCTTGGTGGCGTCCCCGAACGCTTCCGCCAGGGCGGCTTCCACCTCGCTGCGCGTGGCGACGACGAAGCGCACGCCGCCGGGTATCTCGGCGACGATTGCGTCCAGAGCCTTGTTGTCCGTCGGGTCGGCCACTGCCACGACGGCGGCCGGGCCCTCGCGACAGAACGCAACCGCAGCGTAGTTGCGCGCCGTCCACTCCGAGAGCAGGTCGACCGCGTCCTGATCGAGGTCGAGCTTGCCGAGGTCGACGAACTCGAGGTCTTCCTGCTCGTCGACGACCATGGCGAGATCGCGCTCGCCGACAAGCCCCTGCTCGAGCAGGACCTCGCCTAGGCGACGACGCGCGGCCCGCCCTGTGGCGAGGGCCGCCATGAGGTCGTTGGGCGCGATCAGGCCCGCTCGGAGGAGAAGCTCCCCGAGCGGGAGGTCGCGCTCGTAATTCGCCGCAGACGCCATTGAATTCCTGGAAGTTGCTTCCAGCACCTTCATCGGCCGCCGCGGCGCAACCCTTTATCCCTGCGTCGGGCTAGGCTGGCGATCCATGGTCTTGGCACGGGTCAACGCATGGGTTCCGGTGATCCTCTGGGCGGGGCTCATCTTCGTCCTGTCGTCGATCCCCGACCTCGGGACCGGCCTCGGCGTCTGGGATCTCGTACTTCGCAAGCTCGCTCACACCGCCGAGTACGCGATTCTCGGCGCGCTGATCCTGCGTGCTGCGCGGAATCCGTCCGTCGCAGTGCTGCTCGGCTCTGCCTACGCGGTGACCGACGAGGTGCATCAGACCTTCGTCCGAGGCCGACATGGCTCACCCGTCGACTGGCTCATCGACACGGTCGGAGTCGTCCTCGGTGTCGCCGCCGCGACGCGCCTATCGCGGTGAGCCGCGCCGTCGCGATCGATCTCGACGGCGCGCTCGGCAATACGCGCCCGCTCTGGGACGATTTTCTCGCCGATGCGGCGCGAAGATTCGGCTCCATCGCCAGCCTCGACCCGAGCGCGTTGCCGGCAGATCGCGGTCGGGCGGCCGCGGAGCTCGACGCCTGGGCCGCGCGCGGAGTCGGTGATTGGCGCAACGCCCTGGAACGTTTCGCCGAGGAACGCGCCCCCGTCTTCCTGCGCCCGGACGGAGAAGCGAGCGCCGCTCTCCGTTCTCTCGCAGCGGCGGGCTCGCGCATCGGCGTCTTCACAGACGCGCCGGAGGAGCTCGCTCGCATCGCGCTCGCGCACCTCGGCGCCGCGCGACGGATCGATGCTCTCGAGGCGGGGCACGGCGCACGGGAGCGCCTCGTCGAGCGGCTCGGGCCGGACACGACCGTCGCAGTGACCCGAGCCGACCTGGTTAAGATCAGTCGCAGTGCCGGAGCGTAAGCCCCTCGACGACCGCCAGCTCGATGCCATTCTCGAACGGCTCGATCGGCTGTGCGATGAGGTACACGGCCTCAATCGCCGCTTCGAGACGGCCGAGGGCCTCGTGCGGATCGCGCACGAGCTCGCGACCCTGAACGAGTCCCTGCAGGCCCTTGCGTACGCCGCCCTGGGGCAGCAGGGACCGCAGGTGCGCCGGCGCCGCTCGGCCTAGATCCGGCCTACAGCCACGGACGCTTGTCGCGCGGGTCGAACACGCGCGAGTCGGCGCCCATGAAGTAGGCGAGCGGGCCGAGGACGACCAGGAAGAGAAGAATAAAAACGATCATCTACTCCTCTTTAACGCTGCAAAGCGCCGGTTTATTCGGTTTCTTAGCCGTGAATCGCAGCGATCAGGGGGATGATCAGGATCGCGACGATGTTCGTGATCTTGATCATCGGGTTGATGGCCGGCCCGGCCGTGTCCTTGTAGGGATCACCGACCGTGTCACCGGTCACGGCGGCCGCATGTGCCTCCGAGCCCTTACCGCCGTACGCGCCGTCCTCGATCAGCTTCTTCGCGTTGTCCCAGGCGCCGCCTCCGGAGGTCATGGCGATGGCGAGGAAGATCCCGGTCACGATCGTCCCGATGAGCAGGCCGCCGACAAGCTCCGGTTTGATGATCCCGGCCACGATCGGGAAGAGCACGGGGATGGCCGCCGGCAGCAGCATCTTCTTGATCGCCTCGCTCGTGACGATGTCGACGGTGCGGCCGTATTCGGGCCGTGCGGTCCCCTCCATGATCCCGGGGATCTCACGGAACTGGCGCCGCACCTCCTCGACGACCTGGCCGCCGACGCGACCGACCGCCTGCATGGCGAGTGAGGCGAAGAGGAACGGCATCAATCCGCCGATGAAGAGGCCCGCGATCACCCAGTCGTCGCTCAAGTCGAAGCTCGCACGAATTCCCTGGTTCGACAGCTCCGACGTGAAGCCGTCGAAGAGGACGAGGGCCGCGAGCCCGGCGGAGCCGATCGCGTAACCCTTCGTGACAGCCTTGGTCGTGTTGCCGACAGCGTCGAGCGGGTCGGTCACGCCACGCACGGCCTCATCCAGGTCGGCCATTTCGGCGATGCCCCCGGCGTTGTCGGTGACCGGGCCATATGCGTCGAGGGCGACGATCATCCCGGTCATCGAAAGCTGCGCCATCACGGCGACGCCGATGCCGTACAGGCCTGCGAGGCCAGCCGCTCCCACGATTCCCGCGGCGATCACGATCACCGGAAGCGCCGTCGCCTGCATCCCGATGGCGAGCCCTTCGATGATGTTGGTCGCGTGGCCCGTAGTCGAGGCGCGCGAGATTCCCTTCACGGGGAGCCAGCGCGTGCCCGTGTAGAACTCGGTGATCGCGACGAGCAGGAACGTGACGGCAAGGCCGATCAGCGCGCAGCCGTAGAGATCCCAGTAGTGGTACTTGGCGCCGTCGAAGGCGAGCGTGACGGGGATGAAACCGAGCGCTGAGAGGACGGTCGCGGTGGCGACAGCCTTGTAGAGCGCGTTCATGATCGAGCCCGTACGTCCGATGCGCGCCGCGAACGTGCCCAGGACCGAGGCGACGACGCCGACCCCGCCGAGCGCCAGTGGAAACACGACCAGGCCCGACGAGGGGAAGTTGATCGCGCCGAGGAACATGACCGCTACTGCGGTGACCGCATAGGTCTCAAAGAGGTCGGCCGCCATTCCTGCGCAATCGCCGACGTTGTCGCCGACGTTGTCCGCGACCACGGCAGGGTTCCGCGGATCGTCCTCGGGGATGCCAGCCTCGACTTTGCCAACGAGATCTGCGCCGACGTCCGCGGCCTTCGTGTAGATGCCGCCCCCCAACCGCGCGAAGACCGAGATGAGCGACCCTCCGAACGCGAGCCCGATCAGGTGCTTCGTCGCAGCGTCAGGCGCCTGGTCGAACCACTTCGTGAGGATGCCGTAGTAGGCCGCGACGCCGAGAAGCCCAAGCCCGACGACGAGAAGACCCGTGACCGAGCCGGCGCTGAACGCCACTCGGAGGGCCGGCTTGACGCCGCCCTTCGCCGCCTCGGCCGTACGCACATTGGCCCGAACGGCCACGTTCATGCCGATGAAGCCAGCCGCCGCCGAGAGCACCGCGCCGATCAGGAAACCGAAGGCGGTGTACCAGCCGAGATCGTTCCAGAAGCCGATTCCGAGAAAGACCACGGCCGCGACGGCCGCGATCGTCAGGTACTGGCGTCTGAGATAGGCGGAGGCACCCTCCTGCACGGCGCGCGCGATCTCCTGCATGCGTTCCGTCCCGGCTGGCAGGCCGAGGATCCTGACGGTGAGAGCGATCCCCCAGCCGATCCCCACGGCGGCGCAGAGCAGGGCAAAGAGCACGCTGTGGTTCAGGAAGAAGTGGGTCACGCGGTCGCCGGGCTACGCGGGATCCGGCAATTGATGCCGGATCGGGCCCCGCGGAGTTCTATCACAACTAGTCAGAACCTCGCCCCGCGGAGAGCTTTCGAGCACAGGTGATCCTCCTCCGGCGGCGCGATCTTCGGGATGACGGCGAAGAAGAGCTCGCGCAACTTCTCGTTGTTCTCGTTGAATACAGTCACGACCTGTTCATGCGAAACCGGCGGCGCCCCTTCGACGCCGACGTCGTGGTCGGTGACCATGGAGATATTGGCGTAGCAGAGCTCGAGCTCACGCGCGAGGTAGCCCTCCGGATAGGCGGTCATGTTGATGACGTCCCACCCGGCGGACTGGAACCACTTGGACTCGGCGCGGGTAGAGAAGCGCGGCCCCTGGATGACGACCACCGTGCCGCCGTCCCGGGCCTTGATGCCAAGCTCGGCGGCGGTCTCGACGAGCAAGGCGCGGAGATCGGGGCAGTACGGATCGGCCGCCGAGACGTGCGTCGTCTCCGGGCCGTCGTAAAACGTGTCCGCGCGCCCCGAGGTGCGGTCGACGAACTGGTCGCAGACGACGAACTCGCCGAGCTCGAGATCGGCTCGCAGAGCGCCCGAGGCGTTCGGGCCGATGATGCGGCGCACACCGAGCTCCTTCATCGCCCAGACGTTCCCCCGGTACGGGATCTTGTGCGGAGGCAGCTCGTGGTTCACGCCGTGCCGCGGCAGGAAAGCGACCCGCCTTCCGCCGACCTCGCCGATGGTGAACGGGGCCGACGGCGGCCCGTACGGCGTGTCCATCTCGACCTCGTCGACGTCTTGGAGGAACGAGTAGAACCCCGACCCTCCGAAGACGCCGACGTCAGCCCTCGCCACCGGCCTCCTCGGACGCGGCCTTGGCGTACGCCAGCTGCAGGTTCGCGACGGACTGTTCGAAGTCACGAATCAGGTCGGGCGGGACGACCTGGGCGAGGACCGGCGTCAACGCTTTCATCGTGTCGATCGCAAGCTTGGCCTGCTCGAGATCGCGATCCTCCTTGGTGTCGTCGGTCAGGCCGAGGCGGCGGTAACCAATCGAGGAGATCTGGATGAGGACGCTGACGAGCACGTCCTCCACCTTGAGCTGCGCCAGCTCCTCGGCGAGCCTCTGCGCGACTTCTTCTTCGTTCTCAGACACGGACGGGCTCCAGGATCTCCTGCGCGTAGATTTCCTCCATGCTTTCGCCCGCTTCGTGGCGGGCGATCTGGCGCTCGGCGGGGTTCCTCTCGGGAACGACCAGGTACGAGGAAACGCCCAGCTCGTCAGCCACCGGGCCGATCCAGGCGATGAGATCCTCGATCCGCTTCCGCGTCGGCAGGACCGTTCCACGGTCGAGGTCGATGAAATCTTGGGAGAGCCCATACCGAATTGCGCGCCAGAGGTTCTCCTCGATGAGACCGTGCGGGTGCGCAGGCAGCGGCTCACCTTCGTCGACTGCCCGCGCGATCCGCGCGGTCAACGCATAGAGCAGGGCGGCGAGGCCCTGGGCCTCGGCAAGCTCGGGCTGCCCGTCGCAGATCCGGATCTCCACGGTCGAAAAGGCAAGATGCGGGCGGACGCTCCACCAGAGCTGCGTGTGCTCGGTGATCGAGCCCGTCTTGTAGAGGAAGCGCACGTAGTCCTCGTACGCCTGCCAATCGTCGAAGAGGTCGGGGACGCCGCAGCGCGGGAACATGCGCGTGAAGATCTCCGTGCGCGCTGAATGAAGGTACGTGTAGACGCCCTCGACGAAGGGTGAGCTAGCCGAGACGGCCAAGAGCTCAGGGAGGTAGCTGCGGAGCGCATTGGTGACCGCGATGGCGCGGTCGGCGCCGCGGATCCCGACGTGCACGTGGAGTCCGAAGCTGTTGTTGCGCCAGACGACGTAGCGGAGAAGCTCGTCATTTCGGCGGTAATGCGGAGTGTCGATGATCCGTTGTTCCTGCCACGGGCTCCACGGATGGGTTCCGGTCGCGCAGAGATCGACGTCGAAGCGGCCCGCAAGCTCGAGCAGCTGGCGGCGCCGCTCCGCCATCGTGGCGGCGGCCTCGGCGAAGTTCTCGCACCGACCGGAACGGACCTCGATTTCCGAGGCGATCAGCTCCCCGACGACCTGGCCTTCGAGATCGGTGCCCTGTGCCGCCTCGAAAAGCTCCTCGAAGCGGTTGACGAGGTCGTGCGTCCTCGGGTCGAGGATCGCGAACTCCTCCTCGACCGCGACCGTGAAGTCGACGCCGGCGTCGAAGCCCTCGCGGGCAAAACGGATCTGTTCGTCGGGGCTGAGCCGCTGCGCCTCACCCATGGCGCGAAAGTAGCAGAGCCGCCACGTGCTCCCAGCTCCAGCGTCCGACGGCAGCTCGACGCGCAGCCGCCGATACGAGTTGCCATTCGTCACGTGGCAGCGCCAGGATGGCGTTCAGCTTGGCGGCGAGGTCGTCGGCGTCTCCGGGGGCAAAGCTCGCGAGCTCCCGATGCTTGGGCGGGTATTCGGCCTCCAGCCCCTCGGCCACGGCCGCCAATCCCGAGTGGCGGGCTACGAGGGGCGGGGACCCGCATGCGGCCGCCTCCGCGGCAACCATCCCGAACGCCTCGGGGAAGACGGAAGGCGTCACGCTGACGTCGGCGAGCGGCCAGAGGTGACGCAGGTGGCGGTGCTCGAGCGCGCCCGTGAAGAGAACGTCGAGGTGCTTCGCCTGCCCCTCGAGCTTCGCCCGCGCGGGGCCGAAACCGACGACGACGGTCTTCGCGCCGTTGACGCGGGAGAGGGCGTCGAGAAGCAGGTGAACGCCCTTCTCGTGGCTGAGCTTCCCCACGTAGACGACTGTTGGACCTTCCTGCGCAAGAAACTCCTGCAATCGAGCGGCATTTCCTTCGTCTGGATCACGCTCGGAGCGCCGTGGCGCGTCGCGGGCCGCCTCCTCCAGGAGGGCCGCGAGAGCTTCGTCCCGCGCTTGCGGGTGGAACTCGTCCACGTCCACGCCGGGCGGGACGATCCGCACGCGGTCGCTCCAGCCGACGATCTCCGCCAGGACGTCGCGGATGTGCTCCGACCCGACCACGATTTCCTGGGCGGCTTGGAGCGACTCCCGCGCCCAGGCGACGAGGTCGTCGTTCCCACGCATGGAGAACTCGAGCTCCGAACCGTGCGCCTTGACTGTGAACGGCATGCCGACGGCCCTCCCTACGGGTGCGCCGAGGAGCACGTGGTTGACGAAGAGGAAATCGGCCGGCAGATGCCCGCGTACGGCGGCCGCATTGCGCTCGACGAAGTGCTCACGCTCGCCACGCGTCAGATCCTGCAAATATCTGGGCTCCATGCCCTCGTAACGGTCGAGGACGAACACGGGCAGGGGCCCGTCGATCTCGGGCCTGGCGACGGTGGCACCACCCAGGTCGAAGGAATCAGGGTGCGGCTCCTGACAGAAAACGACGACCTCGTGGCCGAGCCGACTCCACGCCCGCGCCACCGCCCTCGTGTAGACGTTCGAGCCCGTCCCCCCGAGGAGGTAGCCATGCCAAAGGAGAATCTTCACGCGTGCAGGATCCTGACGGACCTCTCGTTCAGCGGGCGCAGAAGGGCGACCGGTGGGCGTTCGAGCAACTCGTGGAGCGGCACCAGCACCGCATGTTCACGCTGGCCGCGCGCCTGCTGGGCTCGCCTGAGGACGCGGGTGACGCTGTCCAGGAAGCCTTCATTCGCGCATGGCTCGCGCTGCCGAACTTCCGTCGCGGCGCACGGTTCTCGACCTGGCTTTACCGAATCTGCGTCAACGCCGCGCACGATCAGCGCGCCAAGGCGCAGCGCGTCGAGCCCTCGGACGAGATCGAGCTCACCGATCCACGGGACGAGTTCGCCCGCCAGGAGCTCTCGGGAGAGCTCCAACGCGCGCTCGACGAGCTCGAGGAGGAATACCGCCTCGCAGTCGTCCTCTACGACGTCCTCGGCTGCTCATATGCCGAGATCGCCGAGCTGACCGAGGTGGCTGAAGGTACCGTGAAGTCACGGATCTTCCGCGGCCGGAGCCGGCTCGCAGAGATCCTGGGAACCTCCAGGGGGCCTCGCTAGTCGAAGACATGGTGACCGGCACACACCCAGAAGACGTCGACCTTTTCGACTACGTCGAAGGGGATTTGGCCGCTGCTCGCCTCGAGCAGCTCGAGGCTCACCTCGCTTCGTGCGCACAATGCGCGGAGCACGTCGCGATGGTGCGCGCGGGGCGCGATGTTCTCCAGGAGTCCCAGCTCCTCGAGCTGTCACCGCAGCGCCGCGAAGCCATCCTCGCGAGCCTGCCCGAGCGCCACGCCCCGGGGCGGAGGTTCTCCGTGTCGCCGAAGCGCGCGCTCGCGGTCCTGGTTCCCGTCGCGGCTGTGGGCGCGGTCGTGGCCGCCATCGTCACCACGGGTGATTTCGGCATGACCGGAAGCGGTGGCGGCGGCGTGACCGCGCGCGCCGAAGCGGCAGCGACGAGCCGTGAAGCGACGGGGGGCGGAGCAGCCAGCGCGCCGACAACCAAGCAGGCTTACGACACCCTGCTCACAAGCGGCTCGGCCGAGGCAGTCGCCCGAGACCTGCGCGCGAAGGGCATCAAGGCCAAGGTTGTCGGTGACTACGTCGAGGTTCGCGGCGCGACACGCGGCGAGGTCGAGCAGGCGCTCGGCAAGCGGCGCACAGGCTTGGTTCGCATCGTGTTCAAGTAGGAAAGAAGGGAAGGGTCCCCGCGAGGAGAAGTCCGGGGGTCCCATGCGTTCGAGGCGACTCGTCGCGTGCCTAGGCGTCCTCGCAGCCCTGCTGCTTCCCGCACAGGCGCACGCGATCACGAATCCGCAGATTCCAGGGCTCCAGGTAGCCCTCAAGGCAGAGGGCTTCTACAGCGGGCCGATCGACGGCATCGCAGGCCCACTCACGGCGAGAGGCGTGCGGCGATTCCAGCGACACGTCGGAATTGCCGTTGACGGCGTCGCGGGCCCGATCACGCGGAAGAAGCTCGGTCGGCTTGGTCGCCCCCTCTTTGGCCGCCGGATGTTGATCCGGCGCGGAATGGTCGGATGGGACGTCGCGGTCCTCGAGTTTTTCCTCCGTGCACGCGGGTTCTCGCCGGGCCAGGTCGACGGTCACTTCACACGTAAGACGACTCGCGCGGTGCGCCGCTACCAGCGCGCACGCCATCTCCTCGTCGACGGAATCGTCGGCCCGAAGACGTTGCGAACCTTCGGGGTCACCGCCGTCTCGTACAAGACCGCGAAACCCGTCGGGGGAAAGCGCCGGACCGTGCGGGCCTCGCTCAATTTCTGGGCCGCCCACTATGGGCTGCACCGGTCGCTCGTAAAGGCACTCGCCTGGATGGAGTCGGGCTTCCAACCCCACATCCGTTCGTCCGCGGGCGCGTGGGGTGTCATGCAGGTCACTCCCGGGACCTGGTCGTACGTGGAAATGTTTCTGATCGGCCGGCGCGTCCCGCGCACGATGGACGGAAACGTCCACGTGGGCGTTGCCTATCTCCACGAGCTGATGCACGAGTTCCGCTTCCGCGAGCGGAAGGCGCTCGCCGCCTACTACCAGGGCCCGTGGTCGGTGAAAACCATCGGCATGTATCCGGAGACGCGCAGCTTCGTCGCCAACGTCATCGCGCTGAAGCGACGCTTCGCGTAACTCAACAAACAGAAAGAGAGGGAGAGACGGTTCTCGCACCTCGGAAGTTGCGGCCTCTCCCGAGGATGACCTGTCTCTCCCTCTCCGTTACGCCTGTGATCGGCGCGGCGCGCCGCGAGCTTTAGCTCTTTCGAGTGACCCCAACCGAGTTACTAAGCGGCTAGGTCAGATAGAAGTAAAGAGCGTAGAGAAGCTCGACCGCGGGGCTCGTCGTGTGCACGGTCACGTCCTGCGGCACGTGCAAGAGCGCTTCCGTGTAGTTGAAGATGATCTTCACGCCGGCGTCGACGACGTCGTCGGCGACCTGTTGAGCAGCCTCCGGCGGAACGGCGAGCACCGCGACGATGATGTTCTTGTCGCGGATCGCCTCGGCAAGCTCGGGGTAGTCGCGGATTCGCGTATGCCCGATCGGCTCGCCGACTTTCGTTTTGTCCGTGTCGAAGGCTGCGGCAATGTTGAAGCCGTGGTCCGCGAAGATCGTGGAGCTTGCGATCGCCTGCCCGAGCCGCCCGGCGCCGAAGAGCGCGATGTTGTGCTGCCCCTGGGTCCGCAGGATCTTGCGGATCTCGGCGATGAGGCCGTCGATGTTGTAGCCGACGCCCCGCTTGCCGAACTTGCCGAAGGCCGAGAGATCGCGGCGGATCTGCGTCGCGTTGATGTTCGTGTACTCGCTGATCTCCTGCGAGGAGATGCGCTCCTGGCCCATCTTGCGTGCCTGGGTGAGCACGCGCAGATACTGGCTGAGCCGCGCCGCGACGCCGACCGTCAGGCGGTCAGACGAGGTGCGGCTCTGGGATTCGCTGGCGACGCGGACGGCCATCCGGAGGCCCAGGATAACCACATGCCCTCGCCGCGCGCCGGGGGAACGGAGAGGCGAATCACGCCCTGACGTCGCTGGGCGGCGCTGGCAAAGGAGGCCCAGCCCGAGGGCGCAGGACAGTGCATCCCAGCACGGCCAAGCCCCGAGGGCGGCGCATCCTGCCGCCAGCGGCGTAAGGCGCGAGGCCCGGCTCAGCCCGGCCGCTGCGCGACCAGCGGCGTCAGGCGAGGCGGCGCCGGAGCCCGTCTGGGTGGACGAAGTAGGTAAAGGCCTCCTCGCCGTCGACGAGCACTACCGGGATCCGCTCGCGGTAACGGGTCTCGAGCTCCTCGTCTCCGGAGATGTCGACCTCTTCCAGCTCGAACGGAACCTCGCTCTGCACCTGGGCGAGGATGCGCCGGGCGCTCTCGCAGAGGTGGCAGCCGGCCGCGTGGTACAGCCTGACGCTATGGGTAGAGCCCACGAGTGGTCGTGGCCTCGGCGACGCGCCCGACGGCCAGCGTGTAGGCGGCCTGGCGCATCGAGATCTCGCGCTCCTCGTGCTCCCGCCACGTTTCGGCAAACGCGCGCGTGATGATGTCGTTCAGCTTCGCGTTGACCTCGGACTCCTTCCAGAAGTACTCCTGGAGGCCTTGCACCCACTCGAAGTACGAGACTACGACGCCGCCCGCGTTGGCGAGGACGTCGGGCAGGACCAGGACGCCGCGCCCGTCGAGGATCGCGTCCGCCTCCGGAGTGACCGGGCCGTTCGCGCCTTCCGCGACGATTCCGGCGCGGACCTTGTCCGCGTTGTCCCCGGTGATGACCTGCTCAAGCGCGCACGGCGCAAGGACGTCGCAGTCGACTAGGAGGAGATCGTCATTGGTGCACGTCTCCCCGCCCGTGAAGCCGCTGAGCGTGCCGTTGGCGCGCTTGTGCTCGCTCGCAGCCGTGATATCGATCCCATTCGGGTTGGAGATGCCGACCGCGGAGTCGGAGATCGCGACGATCGACGCGCCCTGTCCCGCGAGGATAAGCGCGAGGTTGCGGCCCACGTTCCCGAAGCCCTGGATGGCGATCCGCCGGCCGTCCATCCGCTGGTCCTGCTTGCGGAGCGCTTCTCGGATGCAGAAAGCGGCGCCGCGTGCCGTCGCCTCGATGCGCCCGAGCGACCCGCCGATCTCGAGCGGCTTGCCGGTCACGACCCCCAGTACCGAATAGCCCTTGTTCATCGAATAGGTGTCGAAGATCCAGGCCATCTCGCGCGGGCCGGTCCCGACATCCGGCGCGGGGATGTCGACCTCGGGGCCGATCAGGTTGATGATCTCGCTCGTGTAGCGGCGCGTCATGCGCTGGCGCTCGTCGTCCGAGAGCTCCTTGGGATTGCAGACGACGCCGCCCTTGGCGCCTCCGAAGGGAAGACCCATGAGCGCGCACTTCCACGTCATCCACATCGCGAGTGCCTTGGTCTCCTCCAGCGTGACGTCGGGGTGATAGCGGATCCCGCCTTTGGCAGGACCGCGCGCGACGTTGTGCTTGACGCGGTAGCCCTCGAAGACGTGCACGGAACCGTCGTCCATCCGCGTCGGGATTGAGACGACGACTCCCTGCTTGCACTCCAGCAGGACGTTGAGCATGCTCTCGCTCACGTCGATCAACCCGGCGATGCGCCGCAGCTGGCTCCGGGCCATTTCCCAGGGGTTCTCCTTCAGGTGAGAAGGAGGTGCCTCGATTGTGGTCACGCGGGCTCCTTTATGCGGAAGACGGTTTGTGCTGTCGACGGAGGGGCGCCGTCCTCCGCATCGACCGGCTGCGCGCGCAGCCGCAAGACATACATGCCGGCAGGGAGAATCTTGCCGTTTGCGTCGCGTCCCGTCAGGCCGAACGCATAGCGGCCCGGGAGGAGGTCACGCAGGCGCGCGAGGACCCCGAGCTTCTTTCCGTTCGTTGTCCAGAGCTCCAGATCGAGAACCCCGACCGGCTCGATCGTCTCGCCGGCCGCTGCGTCCACGATGCGGCCGGCCTGGAAGGCGACCACGGTGGGCGCGGAATCGGACGGTGTGAACTCCCAATCCGAGACGCCCGAGAGAGTGACGAGCGCTTTCCCCGCGGGACGCGGCGCGACGGCCCAGGGGACGCGCGCGGGGCGCGCCCCGGTGGCGTTCACGACGAGGACACCCGTCGTGCCGCGGCCCACTCCCTTGGGGGCCGAGATCCCGAGCGCTACGTCGGCGGACGCGCCCGGGCCGAGGTTGAGATGTGCAGGCTCGGCGGTAAACGCGACAGACGTGCCTCCTGAATCGGAGACGTAACCGAACCCGACGTCGAGCGCGCGCTTCGACACGTTCTTGACAGTGAGCTTGCGCGTTTCGTTCCAGCTCGTGGCCGTGGCACGTCCGAAGCCGAGCGTCGCCGGAGTAACGACCAGGTCGGCGGCAGCGGCCGCAGCGGGGTCGAGGGCGCCTGCCCCTTCCCGCGTCGTCGGCGCTCCCGCCGGCGCCGCGGAACCTACGAGGACGCCGCGGAGCTCGGCTGCGCTCAGATCGGGGCGGGCCTGCTTGACGAGAGCCGCTCCGCCGGCCGCGACGGCAGCTGCGGCGCTCGTACCCGTCGTCGATGCGAAGCGCGCCCCGGTAGCCGTGGCGGCTTCGTCCGTGGCGAGCCCGACACCCGGAGCGACGACATCGGGCCGGACCCGGCCGTCGAACGCGAGCCCGCCGGAGGAGAACGCCGCGACACGCTTCGCCGAAGCGTTACCGACCCTGGACGATGCTCCGAGCGAGACCGTGGCCTGGTTCCCGCCCTTGATGCCGTCGACCAGGCGCCGGCCCGCGTCGGCCGGTAGGGCGAACACGGGAATCGCGTTCTCGCCGAGGTCGAGCACCCCCGCCGGTAGGTCCGTCCCATAGACAAGGAGCGCCGACGCGCCCGCGGTCTTCGCGTTCTGGGCCTTCTTGGTCAGCGAGGTTCCGTCCGCCGGCACGAGGACCGCGCGTCCGGCCACGCGACTGACACCACGCGTGTCGAAGAAATCGGCGAGGTTTGAGCCACCGGCCTCGGCGGCTGGGACCCGCCCCGGGTCGACGAGCGACGGGCCGAGCAATGCGGTGACATCGAGAGCGACTGCCCGGGCGACTCCTGTCGGGCCGAGCGCACGCGCCGCCTCGTCGAGAGCCGTGTTGCCCACGGTCAGCCGTGCCCGCGATTCGAGCACGTTCGTGCGACTGTCGACGGCGCCCACGCTGAGGGCGTCCGCTGCCGCGCCGGGAGCTCCGACGCTTCCGAAGCCGATCCCCCCGTCGCCGTCATTCCCTGACGGCGCCACGACGAGCGTCCCGAGCGCGGTCGCGCCGGTAACAGCGCGGGACTCAGGGCTGTCGGCGAAAGCAGCGAAGGGCTCGACCACCGGAGCGAGAGCGATGCCGACCGCGTCCTTGGTCACGCCGTCGCCGTTGGGATCGACTGCGCGCTCGAGCCCGGCGATGAGCCGGTCGCCCCGTCCAACGACTGCATAGCCGCTGTCCGTCTTCTCCCAACCAAGGATCCGAATGGGCAGAACGCGAGCCCCAGGGGCGACGCTCAAGAGGAGCCCGGCCATACGCGTGCCGTGCGTCTCGGTCTGCGCAGCGTCCTCGGGATTGGCCTCCGGAGCAGCCGACCGATCGTCCGCAACGAGGTCGAAGCCGTGGCTGACGCGGCCGCGGAGATCGGGGTTCGAACGGTCCACGCCCGTGTCGAGCAGGGCGACTCGCACCCCGTGACCGTCGAAGCCGGGAAGCGCCACGCCTGAGCCGATTCCCGGCCGGCTGGAGACGGACGCTTGCGCGGCGTAGACCGTGCGAACGGGATAGACGCCCGCGACGATCGGGTTCCGATCGAGCTCAGCGGCTGCGCGGGGATCCAGCACGGCGGAAAAGCCGTTCAGAACGCGCGTGTAGACGTAATCCCGCTGAATGTCGACCCCGCGCTGGTGCAGGCCGGCGAGGAGTGTCCGCTGAACGCCTTCGAGCTCGGCAGCCCACTGCCGCTCCTGATCCGCAGTGGGCGGCTTCGACGAAGCGGCCACGCGATCCGCAATCGACGGTGAGGAGAGGACGACGATCATGCGCTGGCCCGAACTGGTGGCCGGGCGATTGCCGAAGACCGAGTGCCAGGCGCGGTTAGCGGCGCGCAAAGCCGACTCTCCGGCTCCCTGAACGGTGCCGGCGAGAAGGAAGAGAGCTGCAGTCGCCGCAATCGCGGCCAATAACGACGTGCGCGCGAACTCAGGCCGCCGTCGCATACGCATCGAGCGCAAGATACTGCGGATACTGGACGGGCGGGACGAACCGCCCCGCCGAGGCGATCATCGCGGCGTTGTCGGTGCAGAGCTCGAGTGGAGCGAGCCTGGCTTCGTCAAGAGAAGCGCGCAGCTCGGAGTTGGCCGCAACTCCGCCCACGACCGCGATTTGCGCCAGCCCAGTCTGCTCGGCGGCCTCCAGCGTCCTCCCCACCAGCGCCCGCACGATCGCGCGCTGGTAGCTCGCAGCGAGATCGGCACGACGCGCCTCGAGCTCCCGCGCAGAGAGGTCGCGAACCGCATACAAGAGCGCGGTCTTCAATCCGGAGAAGGAGAAGTCGAGCCCGGGCACGCGCGCAACAGGGAACGAGAACGCTTCGGGATCGCCTTCCTGTGCCAGGCGGTCGATCTCTGCGCCACCGGGATACCCGAGGCCGAGGAGTCGCGCGCCCTTGTCGAACGCTTCCCCGGCCGCGTCGTCGAGAGTCGTCCCGATGATCTCGTAGCCACCCTTGTCCCTTACCTCGAGAAGGAGCGTGTGGCCGCCGCTGGCGAGGAGAGCGACGAAAGGCGGCTCGAGCGGATCAGGCTCGAGATAGAGAGAGGCGACGTGACCGTGCAGGTGGTCGACCGGAACGAGTGGGAGCCGCCGTGACCACGCGAGCGCCTTCGCGGCCGAGATGCCGACGAGCAACGCGCCGATCAGACCAGGCCCGCGCGTGACGGCGACCGCATCCAGGTCGTCGAGGCCCGCGCCCGCCTGCGCCAGCGCCTCGGTCACCACCGGCGCGACGAGCTCGAGGTGACGGCGCGAGGCGACCTCCGGGACGACTCCCCCGTAACGCGCGTGGAGCTCGGCTTGGGAGGCTACGACGTTGGCGAGCAGGCGACCTTCGCGGGAGACGATCCCGGCCGCGGTCTCGTCGCATGAGGTCTCGACCCCGAGGATGAGCTCCAACCTCTAGGACTCCCGCTCGGAGTCGTGAATCGGGTCCTTCCACATGATCAGGGCGTCTTCACGATTGTCCGTGTAATACCCCCGGCGCAGACCGCTCGTCTCGAAGCCGAAATGCTCGTAGAGCGCGATTGCCGTGGTGTTCGAGACCCGCACCTCGAGGGTGTAGCCCCGTCGGGGATCACCGGCCGTGAGGTCGAAGAGCTCGTCGAGGAGACGGCTCGCGACGCCCTGTCGCCGCCAGTTCGGATGCACAGCCAGGTTCATGATGTGCCAGGCGTCGACGTAGCGTGACACGACGAGGTAGGCGACGAGATAGCCCGAATCGGGGTCGTAGCCGCCGAGGGACACCGACGAGGGTTTGGCCAGCTCGCCGGCAAACATCGCGCGGGACCACGGCGTCGGATAGACGAGATTCTCGATCCGCTCGATCGCGTCCAGGTCCTGGAGCGTGAGCCGGTGGACATCGACCTTGGCGCGGGCGATCATCGCGACAGGGCCCTCTCGGCGTCGGGCAAGCGGAGGTAGATGGGCTCCGCGCGCTCGGCAGGGCCGAAGTCCTTGGCCAGCGCAGCGTGGTGGCGGGCCCAGGGGAGATGTACAGCGTCCTCGTCGGGAGGAACCACACCGCCGCCGTTCTCAATGTGCTCGCGATATCGGACGGCTCCATCACCGACGTACGTCTTTCCAGGCTCGACCTTCAACTCGTCGGCCGGCAGGACGACCGGCACGCCCTCGTCGAGCGCGAACACCTCGGACCGCCTTCCGTCGATCAATGGCAGTGCGCCGGGCGCTCCTTCGGCCAGCGCGGCGAGCGTCGAGACGCCTGCGACGGGAACGTCGAGCGCGAGAGCAAGCGTCCGCGCCGTGACGAGGCCCATGCGTAGACCGGTGTAGCTGCCCGGTCCCGTGCCGACGACGATCGCCTCGATCGCGCCTCGGTCGACTCCTGCTTCGCGTAGGAGCTCGTCCACGTCCTCGAGGATCCGAACCGCGCGCGACGAGCGCTCGCCCAAAACGCGTCCGCGTTCAGAGTGACACAGGGCGCTCGTGGCGACCGCCGTCGCCGTGTCAAACGCGAGGACCAACACGGGCTAAAACCTTCTTTTCCAGGACTTTTTCGCTGGTCGAGAGGACGATCAGTCTATGCCTCTCCCCAAGGTGCCGCAAACGGACAGCCGCCCGTTCCGGGGGCAGAAAACCCGCTCCAGCTTCGGGCCATTCGACGAAAGCCACGGCTTCTTCGAAGTACCCCTCCAGGTCACCCCACTCGCCGTCGGACATGGTCTCGAATCGGTAGAGGTCGAGATGCGCTACCGGCACGCGCCCGGAGTACAGATGCCCGATGGTGAAGGTCGGGCTCGTCACTGGCCCGTCGACGCCGAGGCCGTGAGCCGCGCCGCGAACGAAGGTCGTCTTGCCAGTGCCAAGCTCCCCGGAGACCGTGACCACGTCACCAGGCTCGAGCTCCTCGGCGAGAAGAGCCGCGATGCGCTCGGTTTCCTCGGGCGAGGTCGATTCGATCTCGATCATGTCCCCAGCGTAGAGGCCGGACACTGAGTCGTCGCTCTGGCGCTGCTTTAGAAAAGGCCGAGCTGTTCCGCGGAAGGCGTTGCCGGCTGGGGCACGGCCGTCGGGAACTGGATCACCTGCGCCGGAACCCCGGTCTCGTCGGCGAGCAGCTCGGGAATGCGCCGGAAGTCGTCCTCGAGGGTGCGCAGCATGGCCGGCGTGTAGAGCGCCGCAGCTGGGTGGTACAGGGGATAGAGCGTGATCGGCCGGCCGCCCAGGGTCGTTTCCTGCGGACGCCCGTGCACGCGGGTGATGCCATGCGGCTTGCCCGAGAGGAGCTTCGTAGCGAAGTTGCCCAAAGTGGCAACGAGCTTCGGCTCGATCAGCTCGAGCTGCCGGAAGAGATGGCTCTCGCACGCCTCGATCTCGTCCGGCTGCGGATCGCGGTTGCCGGGCGGGCGGCACTTGATGACGTTGGCGATGTAGACGTTCTCGCGGCTCAACCCGATGCCCGCGAGGAGCTTGTCCAAGAGCTTTCCCGCCTGGCCCACGAATGGATAGCCCTGCTGATCCTCGTGGAAGCCGGGGGCCTCGCCGACGAACATGAGATCGGCGTTTGGATCACCGACGCCAAAAACGACCTGCGTCCGGCTTTGCGCGAGCCGGCAGCGCGAGCACGCAGCCGTCTCCCGTGCGTAGGCAGCGAGCGCCGCCTGGCGGTTCAGCGCCTCAGGATCCGCAGCCACAACTCCCGCCGCAGCAGCCGCCTGCACTTCCGCCGAAGCTGGGCTGCTCGGCGGTGCCGTGAGCCGCGAAGACCGAGAGCTGGCGACGAGTCTTCCGGGAGCCGCAGTCAGGGCAGTCCGGATCGGCGTCGTCGAGCCGCAAGAGCTCTTCGAAATGGCTCTCGCAGGTCATGCACACGAACTCGTAGATCGGCATCGCCGAGGCAGTGTAGGCACCCCTGCGGATGCACCGCAACCGCTACCCGGCGGGCGCTACTCGCGCGTCTCGGGCTGCAGGTCGAGCGCCGCGGAGTTGATGCAGTAACGGAGCCCAGTGGGCTGCGGGCCGTCCGGGAAGACGTGGCCGAGATGCCCGCCGCAATTCGCGCAGTGGACCTCGGTTCGCGGCACGAGGAGGCTCCAGTCCCGCTCGGTCTCGACGGCGTCGGCTTCGGAAGGCTCGTAGAAGCTCGGCCAGCCAGTCCCCGATTCGAACTTGGTGTCCGAGCGGAAGAGCTCCGCGCCGCACCCTGCACAGCGGTAGACGCCGGGCTCCTTCGTCGCGTGATAGACGCCCGTGAAGGCCCGCTCCGTCCCCTTCTCGCGCAGGACGCGGTACTGCTCGGGGGTCAACTGCTCACGCCACTCCTGCTCGGACTTCTGAACTCTCTGTGCCATGCCTCCCCAGCGTAGCTGCCGTCAGCTGGGTGGCGGCGCGCCTTCCGGATCACCGGTCGGATTCCCGTTCCACGCAGGAACTCTGCGCTCGAGCACGCGACCGGCCGCGTCACGCGCGAGGGCCATCTTCGTCACTTCCACGACGTCGGAGGTTCTCCGGTATCCGTCGCTCGGCGGGAGCACAGCCCAGTAGAAGCTGAGCGGGAGGCCGTGCGGCCGCTCGACCAAGTTCGCAGGAACAGTCTTCCCGTTCGTGAGGACGAGCTCGACGGCCGCCACCCCTCGCGCGACGACGCCGAGAACGATGATGCGATTGAGGGCGTCGTACCCGGAGAAATTAGTCGTATCTCCTGGGAAGTCGACCCAGTGGCGGGACAGGCTCGCACATGGCACCACCTCGGTCGGCGACGTCAGGCAGGGGCGGGACGGATTCCCGCGGACGTCGGGCGGAAGGTCCCCGCGCAGATCGAGATAGTCGCAGCCGAGGCCTTGCGTCCAGCCTTCGCTTGGATCTTTGACCTGCAGGCCCCAGCAGAGGCCATGGTCGCTCTTGACGGCGACGATCTTCCAGGGGACGCCCGCCCGGCCGGACACGACGACGATCTCCGAGGAGGTCGGGACCGGGGTGAGATCGTCCGCTCCGCTCCCGAGGCCGGCGATCGAACGCACGATGCTCAGCGCCGGGAGGGACAGGACGGCGGCAAGCGCCAGCCCGGCGGCGACTGCGAGCGCGCGCCGACGGCGACGCGGGGCCCTGGTGCGCTGGGAGGCTTCGACGGGGCAGACGAGGATCGTCGCCAGAAGCGCCGCCCCGGATGTTTGCAGCTCCTCCTTCAACTCCTCGTCCCGCACGACCGCGAGGCCAGCGATGAGCGCGTCGATGGGGTTCCCGTTCTTACTCATAGGCCTCCGATACATGTCCGCCGACGGAATTCCGTTTCATCGATCCGCCCCCGCGAGCGAGCTCATCGGCAAACCGCCGTCGGGCGCGGTGGATGCGAATTCGAGCTGCATTCCGGGAGCAGCCGATCACCTGCGCGATCTCGCCGGCGTCGAGCCCCTCCCAGGCGACCAACGCGAGAAGCTCTCGCTCTTCGGGTCGGAGCCGCGCAAGCGCAGCTGCGGCCGCGTGGAGCTCACCGCCGACGCCGTCCGCGTCGAGCGATCGGCGAACATTCGTCCGCATTCGCTCGGTGACTCGCTCGCGCCGACGTTTGCCCCGCTGATTGTTGGCCAGCACGCGCCGCGCCGTGCCGTAGAGCCAGAGCCGCGCCGAATCGCCCGGAGGAACCTCGTCGAGCCGGCGCCAAGCGACCAGGAACGTCTCGGCAACAACGTCGGCGGCGTCTTCGCGACCCACCCGACGCCGCGCATACCCGAGCACGCGATGGTAGTTCGCCTCGTAGAGCGCTTCGAAGCGATCACGTCGGGAGCCCGCTTCGGTCAAGTCGGGCAACGATGACATGACTAATCATGTCCGGCTCGGGCGGCGCCATTTCACGGCGGGCTAGACTTTCGGTGCCCGGTATCCACTCAGGAACTGGAGCCAAGTCAGGTGTTCAATTCAGCGAGCGTCGTCGGCGCGGGCCGAGTCGGCAGGGCTGTCGTCGCCCGTCTCGGCGAGAAGATTCCCACGAGATCTGTGGGACGAGATCTCGACGGCGCGGATGCGGATCTCGTCCTGCTCTGCGTGCCCGACCGAGCGATTCCGGAAGTTGCACGCGAGATTCCCGTGGGCCCGTGGATCGCACACACGAGCGGCGCAGCACCCCTGACAGCGCTCGACCCGCACGTGCGCCGCTTCACGCTCCACCCGCTGCAGACCTTCAAAGCCGAGCTGGGGCCGGAGCAGCTCGACGGAGCATGGGCGGCGATCACCGCCGACAGCGAGGAGGGGCTCGCTGCAGCTCGGCACCTGGCCGAGCTTCTCGGCCTGCAACCCTTCGAGGTGGACGACGCCGACCGCCCGCTCTACCACGCGTCGGCCGCCTTCGCGTCGGCCTTTCTGATCACGCTCCACGAGATCGCGGCGGAGCTGATCGCGTCCGTGGGGGGGCCGCCCGAGGCGCTCGAGCCGCTCAGGCGCCGGACGATGGAGAACGCCCCTCACCACACGGGGCCGCTCGTCCGCGGCGACTGGGAGACGATCGAACGGCATCTCGCCGTGATCGGCGAACGGCGCCCGGATCTCCTGCCGCTCTACAACGCACTGGTCGAGGCCGAGGCGGAATTCCTTGCCGCGGGAAAGCGATGAAGACCTCGAGGACGATCGCGGAAACTCGTTCGGCGATCGGGTCTGCTGACGACATCGGTCTCGTCCCAACGATGGGCGCGCTGCACGCCGGCCACCTCGCGCTCCTCGAAGCGGCACGGGACGAGTGCGAGTTCGTGGTGGCCACCATCTTCGTGAACCCGGCTCAGTTCGGGCCCGGCGAGGACTACGAGCGTTACCCCCGCGACGAGGAGGCCGACGCCGAGGCAGCGGCCCAGGCCGGCGTCGACCTGCTCTTCGTGCCCGCGGTCGAGGAGATGTACCCTGAAGGGTTTCGAACCTGGGTCGAGGTCGACGACACGGGTGGACACGAAGCGGAGGCCCGCCCAGGCCACTTTCGAGGCGTGGCGACCATCTGCCTCAAGCTCTTCAACGTCATCCGGCCGACGCGCGCCTACTTCGGGCAGAAGGACGCGCGCCAGATCGCGGTGATCAGGCAGCTCGTACGTGACTTGAACCTCGATCTCGAGATACGCGTGGTGCCGACCGTCCGAGACCCCGACGGCCTGGCGGTTTCATCTCGCAACGCCTATCTGTCTCCCTCCGAACGGGAGCAGGCGCTCGCTCTTCCGCGTGCCCTCGCCGCAGGCGCAGCCGCCTATCGCCAGGGGAAGAGCGCCGTCGAGGCGGCACGCGCCTCGATGAACGGCCTCCAGGTCGACTACATCGCGGAAGAGATCGACGGAGAGGAGCGCATGCTCGAAGCCGCCGTCCGGGTGGGACGAACACGCCTCATCGACAACGTGATCCTGGAAGGAGACTCATGACCAGTCGCCCGCAGACCGCAGGGAAGCTCCCGCTGACCGATCTCGCCGACATGAAGCGCCGCCACGAGCGCATCGTGATGGTCACCGCCTACGACTTTCCGAGCGGCCGGCTCGCGGACGCCGCGGGGATCGAGATCGTGCTTGTCGGTGACTCCGCTGCGATGACGGTGCTGGGTCACGACTCGACGGTCCCGGCGACGATGGATGAGATGATCGTGTTGACGCGCGCGGTCGCGCGTGGAGCCAAGCGGCCGCTGGTCGTCGCGGACATGCCATTCGGGTCGTTCCAGGTTTCCGACGCGGACACGCTCGTGAACGCGGTCCGGTTCGTGAAGGAAGCGGGAGCGGATGCGGTCAAGCTCGAAGGCGCGGGATCGACGGTTTCGCGCGTCCTGGCGCTCGTCGGCGCGGGGATCCCGGTGATGGGACACATCGGGCTGACCCCGCAGTCGGCGACGATGCTCGGCGGGTTCAAGGCGCAAGGCCGCACCGCGTCGAAGGCCCTGCAGCTGCTAGAGGACGCTCGCACACTCGAACAGGCCGGCTGCTTCGCCGTCGTCCTCGAGGCGGTCCCCGCGCCCGTGGCTGCGCGGATCACGGAGGCACTAAGCGTGCCGACGATCGGAATCGGATCCGGGCGGGACTGCGACGGCCAGGTGCTCGTCTATCACGATCTCCTCGGTCTCTACGAAGGCAAGTCCCCGCGCTTCGTGAAGCGCTACGCCGATCTGGCGAAGGCGATTCAGGAGGCGCTGGAGGGCTACGCCGCCGACGTCCGCTCGGGAGCCTTCCCCGAAGACGAGCACACGTATTCGATCCCAGACGAGGAGCTCGCCGAGTTCCTCAGCGGCTCGCGATCGGAATCAGAAAAGGAAGCGTGACGATCGTGATCGCCAGCAGCATGAGCGCGACCGAGACGGTCGCGCGCAGCAGGGTCCACCGTTCAACGACGCTGATCCCGTAGATCAGCAGTCCCGCGGCCCACCCGGCGAAGAGCGCGAGCAAGAGGTCGAAGACGGCTACGCCGGCGCCCGAGTCGGAGCCGCCCGAGCGGAACGTGTCGCCGCCGTAGACGGCGAGACGCAGAGGCCAGATGAAGACGAGTCCGAGGACGAGCGGCGCCGCGGCGAAGGCCAGCAGGTGACGTGCCCGCCGGTAGCTCCCCCGGCTGCCCGCCCCCTTGAGGCCGAAGTACAACGCCGCGCCGCCGAGCCAGTAGGTCGCCGCCCCATAGATGGCCCCGGTCAAGAACACGAGCACAGCCACGACGGCGAGGCTGTTGTCGACGAGATCTTGGTCGAGGAGCCGTCCCGTCGAGGGCGCGAGCAGCACCCCCGCAATCCCCGCCAGAAGTACGAGCGCGAGAACAGGCTCCTGCCTCGCCTCGGCCTCGCCCGGAGAATCTGTTCGCAGCGCGGCGAAAACGGCGCGCGGGCTCTGGAAGACCGCCAGCGTGCGCAGCCACCAGTCCTTCTCCATGCGCTCGGTGCTGTCGACGCGAGCGGTTGGTTCGGCCATCTCTAGGCGGCCGCGGCCGCCACGCCGGGAAGCACGCGGCGGAGGAACTGTCCGGTGTAACTGTCCTCCACCTCCGCCACCTGTTCCGGCGTACCTGTGGCAATGACCTCTCCCCCGGCCTCGCCCCCTTCGGGCCCGAGGTCGACGATCCAGTCGGCCTGCTTGATCACGTCGAGGTTGTGCTCGATGACGAGGACCGTGTTCCCGGCGTCGACGAGCCGCTGCAGCACGTCCAGCAACTTCTCGATGTCGGCGAAGTGGAGACCGGTCGTTGGCTCGTCGAGGATGTAGAGCGTCCGCCCGGTCGCGATCTTGGAGAGCTCCTTCGCGAGCTTCACCCGCTGCGCTTCGCCGCCCGAGAGCGTCGTTGCCGGCTGGCCCAGCTTGATGTAGTCGAGACCGACGTCGTGGAGGGTTTGCAGGCGCCGGCGGATCTTCGGGATCTTGGCGAAGAACGTCAGCGCCTCCTCCACGGACATCTCGAGCACGTCGGCGATCGACTTCCCCTTGAAGCGCACCTCGAGCGTCTCGCGGTTGTAGCGCTTGCCCCCGCACGTTTCGCACGGGACATAGACGTCCGGGAGGAAGTGCATCTCGATCTTGATCGTCCCGTCGCCCTTGCACGTCTCGCACCGGCCCCCGCGGACGTTGAAGGAAAAACGACCCTGCTTGTAGCCGCGCACCTTCGCGTCCGGGGTCTGCGCGTAGAGCTCCCGGATCGGCGTGAAGAGATCCGTGTAGGTCGCCGGGTTCGACCGCGGTGTACGCCCAATCGGCGACTGGTCGATGTCGATCACCTTGTCGAAGCACTCGATCCCCTCGCAGCCGAGGTGGTCACCGGGCTTCACCCGCATCCTGTGGAGCCGGTTCGCGAGCGCCTTGTAGACGATCTCGTTCACGAGCGTGGACTTGCCCGAACCGGAAACGCCCGTGACGGTGATGAACTTCGCGACCGGGAACTCGACGTCGATGTCTTTCAGGTTGTGCTGGCTCGCGCCGCGCACCCAGAACGAACCCGCATCGTCGGTGCGCCGCCCGGGCACCGGAATGGTTCGCTCCCCGGACAGGAACTGACCCGTGACGGAGCCCTCGGTCTGCTCGACCTTCTCCGCCAGGCCCTCCGCAACGACGTATCCGCCGTGCTCTCCGGCCCCCGGGCCCATGTCCACCAGCCAGTCGGCCGCGCGCATCATCTGCTCGTCGTGCTCGACGACGAGCACCGTGTTGCCGAGGTCGCGCAGGCGCTCGAGCGTGGCGATCAGCTTCCCGTTGTCGCGCTGGTGGAGGCCGATCGACGGCTCGTCGAGGATGTAGAGGACGCCGACGAGCTGCGAGCCGATCTGCGTGGCCAGCCGCAGCCGCTGCGCCTCCCCGCCTGACAGCGTGGACGCCGCGCGGTCGAGCTGCAGATAGCCGACGCCGACGTTCTCGAGAAACGCCAGCCGCTCGCGGATCTCCTTGATGATCCGCCGCCCGATCAGCTCCTCGGTCTCGGTCAGCTTCAGCCCTTCGAGGAACTCTGCCGCCCGCGTGACGGACATCTGGGTGAACTCGTGGATGTTCCTGTCGCCGACCGTGACCGCCAGCACCTCGGGCTTGAGCCGGGCGCCCTTGCACACCGGGCACGGCCGGAAGCTCATGTACTCCTCGATCCGCTCACGCTGGCCGGCTGAATCCGTCTCGCGATAGCGTCGCTCCAGGCTCGGCACGATCCCTTCGAACGCGAGCATGTAGGCACGTCGCCGGCCCATCCGGTTCCGGTACGTGACGTAGACCTTGTCGCCGCCGGTGCCATACAGGAAGAGGTTCTGCTGCTCCTCCGTGAGCTCGCGCCACGGCTTGTCGATGTCGATCTCGTACCGGTCGGCGATGGCCTGGATGACCGACTCGTAGTACATGGAGTTGCCGACTGACCAGGGGACGAGTGCGCCCTCTGAGATCGAAAGCTCCGGATCCGGAACGAGCAGGTCGGGATCGATCTCCTGCTGAGCCCCTAGCCCTGTGCAGCGTGGGCACGCGCCGTGCGGTGAGTTGAAGCTGAAGATGCGCGGCTGCAGCTCGGGCAGGCCCACCCCGTGCTCCGGGCACGCGAACCGCTCCGAGTAGGTCTGCTCCTCGCCGGTATCGATCAAGTCGACCGCGACGAGCCCGTCCGCCAGTTGAAGCGCCGTCTCGATCGAGTCGAAGAGCCGGTGGCGGATGTCCGGCTTCATCGTCAGTCGATCGACGACCACCTCGATCGTGTGCTTGAACTTCTTGTCGAGCTCGATCTCCTCGTCGAGGAGACGCTGCTCGCCGTCGACCTTCACGCGCGTGAAGCCCTCGCCCCGGAGCTGCTCGAGGAGATCCTTGTACTCACCCTTACGGTCGCGGACAACGGGCGCGTTGACGGTGAACTTCGACCCCTCGGGAAGCTGGAGCACCTGGTCGACGATCGACTCGATGGACTGTCCGGAGATCGGCCGACCGCACACCGGGCAATGCGGATGTCCGACACGCGCGTAGAGGAGGCGGAGATAGTCGTAGATCTCCGTCACCGTGCCCACGGTCGAGCGCGGGTTCCGCGAGGTCGTCTTCTGGTCGATCGAGATGGCCGGCGAGAGCCCGTCGATGGAATCCACGTCCGGCTTCTCCATCATCTGGAGGAACTGGCGCGCGTATGCGGAGAGCGATTCGACGTACCGCCGCTGCCCCTCGGCATAGATCGTGTCGAACGCGAGCGAGGACTTCCCAGAGCCCGAGAGCCCGGTGACGCAGATCAGGGCATGCCGCGGCAGCCGGACGGTGACGTCCTTGAGGTTGTGCTCTCGCGCACCGTGAACGACCAGCTCTTCAGCTGCCACAGACCCAGTCTAGCCTTGGCCTTCGGACGAACAAATGTTCGCTTTTACCGCCATTCGAGGCCGAACGCGGAGAGCGGGAGAGTGACCGCGGACTGCCCGGGCTGGCGAGCGCTGAAGACAGCTATGGAGTCTTCGACGGCAACTGCCCAGAATCGCTCGTCGGGCGACCAGGCGATCGCCCGCGCCCCCGACCCGCCGGCAAGCGCCCCGCGCCGTTGCAGGTCGAAGACAACGAGGTTTTCATCCACGCGAGCGGCGACGTACCGGCCGCGCGGGCTCGCCGACAGGGCACCGAGACGCGCCCCAACGGCGTTGAAGATCCGCGTCGTGACCCCGTTTCCGACCACGACGAGCGAGGCTGCCCGTTCCGGTCCCGCGACGGCCGCAAACTGGGAGTCGCTGAGCCAGACGACTTCGCGCAACTGTTCGGGAGCACCCGCGACAGGATGCGGGCACCGCTTTATCATCCGCCACCCTTCGAACGTCGTCGGACGTGCGCCGGGCTGACAATGGACCGTCCATTCGAACAGCCGGCCCGCGCGCAAGAAGGTCAGCGTTCCGCTCGGGGTGAAGGCTGGATCGTTCCCTTGGAACCGCAGGCGCCATCCCTGCCCGCGCGCTTCGATCGCATCGGCGGCGACCTGGACCGCGGAGACGCCGAAACGCTGGTCGACGACCGGCTGGGTTCCCCGTGTGCAGTCGGGCCCGGGCAGTCCCTGTGGGGTCGTCCAGACAAGGGAGGGCAGCTCCAACAAGAAGCGGCGGCAGTCGGCGTTCGTGACGTACAGAACGCCATCGACGCCGAGGGATTCCAGCTGCTCGCGGAGGGCTACATGGTTGGCGATAGGCGGTGCCGTCGCTCCACCTGGAGGCGCATGCAGCCGTTTCTCGAGGCGCTCCGGCCGCGGGCTCGAGGCAGCCGTCTCCTGGCCACGAAAGGCGTCACGGACGGCGAAGAGCCCCAATACGGCGAGGCTGCCCACCACGAGCCAGGTCGCGAGCGGGCGCATAGCGCCCTCAGCGTACTGCTAGCCGGCCAGACTGCAGACGCGCCGCGGATCGGGCACGTACGGGATCTCCAGCTGCCCGGCGATGACGGTCCCGTAGCCGAGCATGCGACCGAGCACGCCCTGCTCCATCTCGACGGGGCCGACCCGCGAGAGATGAACCGCAGCCGCCCTCCTCTGGGCGATCCCGTAGACGACGAGGAGCTTGTCCGTGGTGAGGACGAGATGGGTGCGATCCCAGCGCCAGACAGCCGTGAGAGCAAGCGCGGCAGCCGCGATGAGAAGAAGCGCCCCCAGCAGCCCGGCCGACGTGGGCGCAACGAGCACGAGGATTGCGCCGACCAGCGCGAGTATGAGCGCACGCCCGAGCGGCCGGATGAGCGCAGCGGCATGCGGCCTCTCCTCGAGGCGGATTTCCTCCCCAGGCTCCAGGTAGCCGCGCATGCGCAGGAGTTCTCCATGCGGGCGTGGAAGTCCTCGTTTCTCCAGGCACGATTAGGGCGAGAATCCAGGGATGCAGGACATTGCGCGCAAGGCTTTCGTAGCGGCGCTGGTCGTCGTCGGCGTCGTCGTATTCGCTTTGGCGCTCTGGAAGCTGCGCGTCGTCATCGCGCTCCTCTTCCTCGCGTTCATCATCGCAGCGGCCATGCGGCCGACGGTCGAGTGGCTACGCGAGCGGCGCGTGCCGCGCGGCGTGGGGGTTCTCCTCCACTACTTCGTGCTCGTCGTGGTCATCGGGCTCCTGATCTGGTTCGTCGTCCCAAGGGCGATCACACAGATCCAGGAAGCGGTCCCGACCACGTCAGAACTTCGGGAGCAGGCGCGCGAATCGTCGGGCATCAAGCAGCGCGTGCTCCTGAGCCTCGAAAAGCGACTCGAGGACGTGCGCCTGGAGAATCTGCCGAGCGCGACCGAGGTGCTCGGCCGTGCAGCCGACGTGACCCGCTCGGCCTTCGAGATCCTCGTCGGAATCGTCTTCACGCTCGCATGTGCTGCCTACTGGATATTCGAGCGCGACCGGGCAATGGGTCTCGCTCTGTCACTCGTACCACCGAAGCGAAGACGGGTGATACGCGACACGTGGGATCTCATCGACCTGAAGCTCGGGGCCTACGTCCGCGGGCAGCTGCTGCTGGTGACCCTCGTCGCCTTCGTCCTCTCCCTCTCCTTCTGGATCATCGGGCTGCCCTTCTGGCTCCTGATCGGGATATTCGCCGGGATCGTCGAGCTCGTGCCCGTGATCGGGCCGCTGACCGCGGGAGTCGTCGCCGTGGGGGTCGGCTTCACGGAGTCGTGGCAGACCGGCCTCGCGGCGGGGATCATCGTGCTGGTCGTGCGTCTCATAGAGGACTACACGATCGTCCCGCGCGTGCTGGGCGGCGCCGTGGGCCTCACTCCGCTGACGGTTTTGGTCTCAGTCTCGGCCGTGGCGATTCTCTTCGGCCCTGTGAGCGTGCTCCTGGCGATCCCCTTCGCAGCAGTCGTGGCCACGCTCGTCGACGTGATCGTGAGAGGAAAGGAGCCTGCGGAGGAGGACGTCCCGACGGTCCTTTTCCCCGCGAAGGACGTGGAAGAGGGCTAGCTGCGCGCGCGGCGGGGGCGCCAGCGGCCGAAAATCAGCCCGCCCGCGGCGAACCCGAGCCCGAAGGTACCCACGGCGAAGCCGCCAATGGCAATCGCCTTGCGCCAGGCGGACAGCCGCTGCCAGCGACCAAGGGCGTCCTGCTCCTCTGCGGATAGCGGCTCACCGCGCCGCTGCTTGCGGCCTGCAGCCCCGGCGCGGAGCCCGAGATACATGTCGTCGAAGATTTCGGCGGGTTCGTCGACCATGACTCAAACTATAGTCTCCCCGCCTGATGCCGCCTCTACGCGTCCTGCAGGTCTCCGACCTGCATGCAGGAACGCAGGAAGAGCCGGAGGTGGAGAGCGATTTGCGCACTTTGGTCGCCGAAAGTGACCCCGAAGTCGTGGTTGCGAGCGGCGACCTCACCCACCGCAACACCGCAGCCGAGCACCAACGAGCGGCCGACCTCCTGCGCTCACTCGAGCGCCCGCTGCTCGTCATTCCCGGGAATCACGACATCCCCCGCTGGCCGCCGTGGCGCTTCACGCGGACGTTCGCCGAGTTCCAGCGCCAGTGGCCCGAGCTCGAGCCCGTCTACAGGTCGGAACGCCTAGTCGTCTGCGGTCTGAACTCGGTTCGGCCCTGGAAACAGCAGGGCGGTGCGCTGCGGGCGGCCCAGCTCGACCGGGCGCGGCGCACCCTCGCAGAAGCGCCAGAGGGGGCTCTCCGCATGGTCGCCCTCCATCACCACCTGCTGGGGGCGCCGTGGCGGACGGTCAAGCGGACGATTGCGAACCGGTCCAGCCTCCTCGGCGCGCTTGTCGACGCGGGCGCAGAGCTGATCGTCTCCGGGCACGTGCACCAAAGCGCGGTCAGCGAACGGCGCGAATTCGAGGTCGTCGGCGGCGAGGTGCACGGGACGACGGTTGCGACAGCGCCAGGGCTCGGGCAGCCGCGGCCCAAGCGCCGCGGCGAGGCGCGCGGCCTCCATCTCTTCGAGGTCGACGAACGCTCGATCCGTGTGCTCACGTACGCCTGGGCGGAGCACCAATGGGCGCAGATCGCAGACCGCCGTTTCCCACGCGGGCTCACGCCCCTGGCGACCGTCGGCTGACCACGGCTTCGCGAACAGCCGGTTGGCTAGCGGATCTGGGGCGGCGCTCGCAAAGGAGGCAAGTCGAGCGGGCCCGAGACAGTACATCCGTAGTACGGCGAGGGACCGCGAGCGCAGCATCCTGCCGCGAGCGTCGTCAGGCTGGGCGAAGCCGGGCTTCGCCCGGCGGAACTCCGCCGTCCAGAGCCGCTAGCGCGCGAACTGCGGCAGTTCCCGGTTCAGCTGCGGAACCGTGGGAACGAGGGCGAGCGCAGGGAAGATCGGAAGCCAGAACGTGAAGAATCGGTAGACGAGGACACCGAGAAGCGCCGGCGCGAGCGGTATTCCGACGGCGGCGAGGCTGAACGCAAGCGCCGCCTCGATTCCCCCCGAGCCGCCGCCGGGAAGGGGCAGGGCCGTGGCCACATATCCCGTCGCGAAGGCCAGCACGAGGGCCGCGAGCACCGGGGGCTTGCCCGTGAACGCACGCAGCGCGGCGTACAGCGTCAAGAGATGGCCGAACCAGTAGACGGCGAATCCGAGCACCCCGGCCGGGTGAGCCCGCGGATGCGTGACGAGGTGACGCACGACGACCACGCCCCCGATCACATCCGCCAAGCCCTTCTTGGCTTTTTCGACCAGCCACCCGGGCCAAGCGCGGACGTTCTTTCCCGGCCACGCGCGCTCAGACGTCTTCATCCGGCTGATTCGCCGCCAGCGGCGCGCGGAGCTGACCCACGCCGCCCCGAGCACGCACAGCGGAACTCCGATGATCCACGGGAGCGTCATCGCGAGCGGTGCGCCTTCACCCCGTCCCGCCAGCACGAGCATGGCGGCAACGGCCGCGAAGGTTCCCAGGAGCGCCCA
>DASXSE010000136.1:0-3577 GCA_036506175.1 Gaiellaceae bacterium | reverse complement strand
CGAGTCGGGGTGATACAAGCGCCTCGCATTGCGTAGCGAGGTACAAGCGCCCAGGCGTGGGGCCGTCAGCGTCCCGCGCAGCCTCGACGACGTCGACCAGCGCATCATCGAGGCGCTGCAGAAGAACGGGCGCGAGCCGTTCCGCCGGATCGCTGCCGACGTCGGCGTCTCGGAGGCCACGATCCGCGCGCGCTACGCGCGCCTGCGCGACGACAACATCCTCCAGGTCACCGGCGTGACGAACCCGCTCGGGCTCGGCTTCGACGCCCAGGCGATGGTCGGGATCCGCACCAACGGAGCGCCTGAGCCGGTCGCCGAGGAGATCGCGGGGTGGGACGAGGCCGACTACGTCGTGATCACGGCGGGCCAGTTCGACATCCTCGTCGAGATCGTCTGCGCAAACCGGCGCGAGCTGCTCGACCTCACGAACCGGATCAGAACACTCGACGGCGTCGCTTCGACCGAGAGTTTCCTCTACCTCGAGCTCTGGAAGCAGCTGTACGACTGGGGTGCTCAAGCGAGGAACGGCGCGAGGGTGCCCGTCTGATGGCGGTCACAGAGAAGCCTCAGGCCCCAGCCGAGTCTGCGGTCGCAGACGTCCGGCTCGACCGCGTGACGAAGCGCTTCGACGACGTCGTCGCCGTCGACGACATCTCGATGGAGATCGAGCGCGGCAGCTTCTTTGCGATGCTCGGCCCCTCGGGCTGCGGCAAGACGACGACCCTGCGGATGATCGGCGGCTTCGAAGAGCCGACCGCTGGGACCATCTACCTGGGCGACGAGCCCGTCAGCGGCAAGCCGCCGTACAAACGCGACGTCAATACCGTGTTTCAGTCCTACGCGCTCTTCCCGCATCTCTCGATCTTCGAGAACGTCGCGTTCGGCCTCAGGCGCCGCGGCTTCCGCGGGCAGGAGGTGCGCGGGCGCGTGATGGAGATCCTGCGCCTCGTCGGCCTCTCCGGCATGGAGAAGCGCAAGCCGCGACAGCTCTCGGGTGGTCAGCAACAGCGCGTCGCCCTCGCCCGGGCCCTCGTCAACAAGCCGCGGGTGCTCCTCCTCGACGAGCCACTCGGTGCGCTGGACCTCAAGCTGCGAAAGCAGATGCAGCTCGAGCTCAAGGCGATCCAGCACGACGTCGGCATCACGTTCGTCCACGTCACGCACGACCAGGAGGAGGCGATGACGATGGCCGACCAGATCGCCGTCATGAACCAAGGACACGTCGAGCAGCTCGGAGCGCCCGAGGAACTGTACGAGCGGCCGGCTACGGCGTTCGTGGCGGGTTTTCTGGGCGCCTCGAACCTGCTCTCCGGTGTGATCGAGGGGCCTGATGCCGTCCGGCTCGCCGAGGGGACGCTCGTACACGCGCAGGTAGACGGGAAGAGCGGGCCGGTGGCGGCCGGAGTTCGGCCCGAGAAGATCACCGTCGGCGAAAGCGGCGGACAGAACCGGCTCCCGGGGAGGGTCGTCGAGACCGCCTACATCGGCGTCGCGACCCAGCTCGTCGTCGATACGGCGGCTGGCACGGTGCAGGTCTTTGCGCAGAACATCGACTCCGGCAAGCGAACACCGGAGCCTGGGTCGAACGTCACGTTGAGCTGGAGTCCCGAGTCGACGTTCGTCGTCGAGCGAGGAGAGGAGATGTCGGAATGAACGAGGAAATGACCCGCGTGGAGCTCCTGCGTCGCGGGGCTGCAGGTGCTGCTCTGCTGTCGGTGCCGGGTCTGCTCGCGGCCTGCGGCGGAGGCGGCGGTGGCGGCGGCGGTGCGTCGAGCGAGAAGCTGAACAAGGTCATGAACTTCGCGAACTGGCCGTACTACATCGACACGCCGCAGACGCTCAAAGCCGCCGGCATCGACAAGCCGACGACGCTGAAGCAGTTCGAGAAGAAGACCGGGATCAAGGTCAACTACTACGAGGAGGTCAACGACAACCCCGGGTACTTCGCGAAGGTCCAGGGACGGCTCTCGAAGGGCCAGGGAATCGGCCGCGACATCATCGTCTCGACCGACAACGACCGCCCCCTCGGCGAGTACGTCTCCAACAAGTGGGTGCAGAAGCTCGACAAGAGCCTGATCCCGAACATCAAGAATCTCATCCCGGCGCAGCAGCACCCTCCGTTCGATCCCGACCGCGACTACTCGCTCCCGTGGGCCTCGGGCATGGACGGCATCGCGTGGAACGACAAGGTCACCGACCCCGTCACGTCCGTCAAGCAGCTCTTCGAGGATCCGAAGCTGAAGGGCAGGGTCGGCGTCTGGAACTCGATGGGCGACACCCTCGGGCTCGTCATGCTCGAGAACGGCGACGATCCCGCCAAGGTGACCGACGCGTCGTTCAACCGGGCGATCGCGCGGGTCCAGAAGGCCGTCAACTCGGGCCAGATTCGCAAGTTCTACGGCAACGACTACGCGCCGGTTCTGGCGAAGGGGGACCTGGCGGCGACGATGGCGTGGTCCGGCGATATCGCCAATCTCGCCGACCCGCACGTCCATTGGGGCGTCACCCCGGACGGCGGGATCATCTGGACCGACAACATGCTCATCCCGCTCGGGGGGAGCGTGCCGACGGCCTCGACGTACATGAACTTCATGTACGACCCGATGATTTCCGCGCAGTGGGCCCTCGGGGCGAACTACATCTCGTCGGTGAAGAACGTGAAGGCAGATGCGGTGAAGCTCGATCCGAAGGCGACCTCGAACAACCTGACCTTCCCGAGTGAGAAGACCCTTTCGCAGATGCACCAGAACGACCCGACGATGTTCCAGAACCCCGACTACGACAAGAAGTGGCTCGCGGTACAGGGGCAGTAGAGCTCCTTGGGCGCCTTTCTCCATCGCCACAAGGGCCTCACGCCCTACCTGCTCCTCGCTCCGGGGATGCTGTGGCTCGCGATCTTCTTCGTGGTGCCGATGGTCTTCCTCGGCTACCAGTCGCTTCAGTCGGGGCTCTTCCCCCACTTCCAGTTCACGTGGGAGTGGTCGAACTTCTCGGACGCGCTGTCGGGCTACCACACGCAGCTCATACGCTCGTTCGTCTACGCGGGCATCGCGACACTCGCTTGTCTTGTCCTCGCCTATCCGCTCGCGTACTGGATCGCGTTCCGCGCCGGGCCTTGGAGGAACCTCTTCCTGCTCTTCATCGTCGCGCCGTTCTTCGTCACCTACCTCGTGCGGACGCTCGCGTGGCTCAACATCCTCGCCGACCAGGGTCCGGTCGTCCGCATCCTGCGCGACATCCACGTGCTCGGGCCGGACGGCAGGCTGCTGGCGACGACGTTCGCGGTCGTCGCCGGCATCACGTACAACTTCTTCCCCTTCATGGCGCTGCCGCTCTACGTCTCGCTCGAGCAGATCGACCCTCGGCTCCTTGAAGCGTCGAAGGACCTGTACGCGTCCTCGACGCAGGCGTTCCTGCGGGTCACAGTGCCGCTCTCGATGCCCGGAATCGTCGCGGGGACGCTTCTGACTTTCATCCCGGCCGCCGGGGACTTCATCAACGCCGCGCTGCTCGGGACGCCAAAACAGCAGATGATCGGGAACGTCATCCAGGCGAAGTTCCTGGAGTCGCTCGACTA
>DASXSE010000135.1:0-45609 GCA_036506175.1 Gaiellaceae bacterium | reverse complement strand
GCAGGTCGAGTCGCTCGACGGGCTGGTGCTCACGGTACGGCCCGTCGGCGCATAGGATCCGCCCGTGGCCGCGCTGATCATCGCGATCGTCGTCATCCTGCTGCTGCTGCTGCTCTACGTGATCTCTGCGATCCGCGTGGTGCGCGAGTACGAGCGCGGCATCATCTTCCGGCTCGGGCGGCTGCTCGCCGATCCGAAGGGGCCCGGCCTCTTCTTCCTGATCCCGATCGTCGACCGCATGGTCAAGGTCGACCTGCGCACGGTTACGCTCAACATCCCACCGCAGGAAGTGATCACCAAGGACAACGTGCCCGCGCGGGTGAACGCCGTCGCGTACTTCCGGATCGTCGAGCCGAAGGCGGCGATCGTGCAGATCGAGAACTTCATGGTCGCGACCTCGCAGATCGCGCAGACGACGCTTCGTTCCGTGCTTGGGCAGCACGTGCTCGACGAGCTGCTCTCGGAGCGCGACAAGATCAACGCGATCCTGCAGGAGATCATCGACGAGGCCACCTCGCCGTGGGGAATCAAGGTCTCCATCGTCGAGGTGAAGGACGTCGAGATTCCGAGCGGGATGCAACGGGCGATGGCGCGCCAGGCGGAGGCTGAACGCGAGCGGCGTGCGAAGGTGATCGCCGCCGAGGGCGAGTTCCAGGCCTCCGAGAAGCTGAAGGACGCCGCCGGTGTGCTGAGCCAGAACCCGATCTCCGTCCAGCTGCGCTTCCTGCAGACGATGCTCGAGATCAGCTCGGAGCGCTCGTCCACGATCATCCTCCCGGTCCCGCTCGACCTCTTCCAGCCGCTCCTTTCGCGCACTGAGCGCTGAGGGCACCCCTCCTGAGCTCCGACGCGACCCGGTCTCGGGCCGCTGGGTCGTGATCGCGCCAGCCCGGGCGCGGAGGCCGGGCGCCGACCGTCCCGCCGCGGACGAGGAGCGCGACGATGTCGCGGGCTGCCCCTTCTGCGAAGGCCGCGAGAGCGCGACACCGCCCGAGACCTTCGCCATCGGGCCGCCAGGACGCGCGGCCGACGCACCCGGCTGGCGCGTCCGTGTGGTACCGAACAAGTTCCCTGCCTTCGGCCCATGGTCGGCCGAGGGCGACCGCGTCAAGGGTCTGTTCGCACGCCGTGCCGCGCTGGGCCGCCAGGAGGTCGTCATCCATTCCCCGCGACACGTCCGCACCCTGGCCGACCTCTCCCTCCGTGAGCTGGAGCTGATCGCCGAGGCCTGGCAAGCGCGCGCGGCCGCCGCCCGCGAGCTGGGCTTCCCCTTCATGCAGGCGCTCGTCAACGAAGGCCGCTCGGCCGGCGCCAGTCTCCAGCACTCCCATTCGCAGCTCGTCTGGCTGAAAGAGGAGCCTCCGCTCGTCGTGCAAGAGAGGGCGGTGCAGAAGGACGAAGGAGGTTGCGTCCTCTGCCGGGTCCTCCAAGAGGAGCTGGAGCAGCGGATCCGCGTGATCTCCGAGCGCGACGGCCTGGTCTTGCTCTGCCCCTTCGCCGGACGCGGGCCCTACGAGATGCTCGTCGCTCCCAGGGAATGCGAGCAGGATCCATTCACGAGCCCAGCGCTGGGAGCCGCGCTGGGCCTCGCTGCCGAGAGCCTCCGGCGCCTGCGCGTGGCCGAGGGACCGGTTCCGATCAACATGTGGGTGCATGCGACGGGGCACTGGCACCTCGAGGTGCTACCTCGTCTCACCACGCTTGCCGGCCTCGAGCTCGGCTTCGGCTATTTCGTGAACACGCTTGCGCCCGAGTCGGCAGCTGGTGTTCTCCGCGAGTCCTAGGCGCTGCGGAGGCCCGTCGACTTCTCCTCTTTGTACTTTCGCGCCGCGTCAATGGCGGTGGAGAGGTTCAGGCCCTTGTCCTTGCCCTGCTTGATCAGCATGACGGTCTCGACAGCGTCCATGTCATAGATCCGCTGCTTGCGCCCCTTCGTCGGAATCTGCGCCTTGTTCGTCCAGTAGTCGAGCTGCATCTTCGAGATCCCCGCCACCGCGCACACCTGACCTAGGTAGAGCTCGATCTTGTCGAGATGCTCCGAAAGGTTTACGGGTTCAAGGAGATCGACATGCCGCGGAACGGCCATATGCGGACTCTTTTCGATTCGGAGGGTAGCGGTCAACGCTACCACCGAGGCCCGGATTTGTGAAGACGATCCGGCCGAAACCGGCTGTCTTCTTCTTGGAAGCTATTCCGCTTGTGCTTCCGCCTCGGCAGGCGCCTCGGCTTCGGCGGCCGGCTTCTCCGCGGCACCGTTCCCACCGTCGTCCCCGCCGTTGCCGTTCCCGTTCGTCTGTTCGACGACCGGTGCAAGCGTGGACACGTACTCGCCGCTCCGCAGGCGCATGACGATCACGCCCTGCGTCGCGCGCCCGAGGTGCTTGATCTCCTCCACTGGGATGCGGATGACCGTTCCACCCGTGGACATGAGCATGACCTGATACCCGTCTCGGACAACGAGCGCGCCGGCGAGGTGGCCGCGCGCTTCCGTCAATTGAATCGTCTTGACGCCGAGCCCGCCGCGACCCTTGGTGGGGTATTGGCCGATCTGCGTGCGCTTCCCGTAGCCGTTTTCGGTGACCACGAGCAGGTCGTAGTCGTCCTTGGCCAAGCTCACCGCGATTACCTCGTCGTCCTTGCGAAGACGCATGCCGACCACACCCGAGGTCGCCCTCCCCATAGGACGGGCGTCCCTTTCGGAGAAACGGATCGCCTGGCCCTTGTAGGAGACCATGAGCACGTCGTCCTCACCCGATGAATGGATGACGCTCACGAGCTCGTCCTCACCGCGCAGCTTGATCGCAATGATCCCGTCCGCCTTGAGCGGGGTGTTGTACTCGGCGAACCGCGTCTTCTTCACGATGCCGTTCTTCGTCGCCAGGACGAGATACTCGGCCTCCTCGAAGTCCCGCGTCGCGATGAGCGTGCGCACGCTCTCCCCCTGGGCCAGCGGCAGCAGATTGACAATAGCGCGGCCCTTCGACTGCCGGCTTCCGAGCGGAAGCTCGTGCACCTTCAGGCGGTAGACCTTCCCCACCGAGGTGAAGAAGAGCAGGTAGTCGTGGGTCGAGGCGACGACGAGGTGCTCGATGTAGTCCTCGTCCTTGAGGTCCATGCCCATGACGCCGATGCCTCCCCGCCGCTGCTCCCGATACGTCGTGACCGGAAGACGCTTCACGTATCCCGAGCGCGTGATCGCGATGACCATGTCCTCCTCCGCGATCATGTCCTCGAGCTCGAGCGACCCTTCGGCGGCGACAATCTCGGTTCTCCGGTCGTCCCCGCGCCCGTAGATCTGCTTGATCTCGAGCAGCTCCTCCCGGATGAGCGCGTAGATGCGGGACTCGTCGGAGAGGATCGAGCGCAGCTCTGTGATGCGCTCCATCAAATCCTTGTGCTCCTCCCGGACCTTCCGCTGCTCCAGCCCGGTCAGCCGCTGCAGGCGAAGATCGAGAATCGCCTGCGCCTGGAGCTCGCTGAGCCCGAACTGCTCCATGAGCCCGGTGCGCGCCTCGTCGGCGTCCTCGGAGCCGCGGATGAGCGCGATGACCGCATCGAGGTTGTCGAGTGCGATCAGGTAGCCCTCGAGAACGTGCGCGCGCTCCTCGGCGCGCCGCAGCTCGTACTTGGTCCGGCGGGTGACGACCTCCTTCTGGAAGTCCAGGTAGTGGCGGATGAGCTCGAGGAGGGAGAGCGTTCGCGGGACCCCGTCCACGAGCGCGACCGCGTTGTAACCGAAGGTCGCCTGAAGGAGTGTGTGCTTGTAGAGCTTGTTCAGGACGACCTGCGGAATCGCTTCGCGCCGCAGCTCGATGACGATGCGCATGCCGGTCTTGTCCGAATAGTCGAAGACGTCGGTGATCTCGGGCAGCGACTTCTCGCGATACAGGTCCGCGATCTTCCGGATCACACCGCTGTCGCCGCCCTTCTTGACGCCGTAAGGCAGCTCGGTGATGACGATCGCCGTCTTGCCGCCCTTGAGCTCCTCCATGTGGGCCCGGGCACGCATGACGATGCGGCCGCGACCCGAGCGGTATGCCTCCTTGATCCCTTCGCGGCCGAGGATCAGGCCGCCCGTGGGGAAGTCGGGCCCCTTGATGTGTCGCGAGAGCTTCTCGACCGAGATGTCGGGTTCGTCGATCATCGCCACGACCGCGTCGATCGTCTCGCCGAGGTTGTGCGGCGGGATGTTGGTCGCCATTCCGACGGCGATCCCGGCGGAGCCGTTCAGGAGCAGGTTCGGAATGCGAGACGGAAGGACGGAGGGCTCTGTGCGCGACTCGTCGTAGTTCGGCACGAAGTCGACCGTGTCCATGTCGATGTCGCGCAGCATCTCCGTGGCGAGGCGAGCGAGGCGACACTCCGTGTAGCGCATCGCTGCCGGCGGGTCGTCGTCGATGTTCCCGAAGTTCCCCTGGCCGTCGACGAGCGGATAGCGCATCGAGAACGGCTGCGCGAGCCGGACGAGCGTGTCGTAGATCGCCGAGTCGCCGTGCGGATGGAAGCTCCCCATCACATCGCCGACGATGCGCGCGCACTTCTTGTACGGCCGGTTCGGCTGCATGCCGGCTTCCTGCATCCCGAAGAGGACGCGCCGATGCACCGGCTTGAGGCCGTCGCGCACGTCGGGCAGAGCTCGCGAGACGATGACGCTCATCGCGTAGTCGAGGAAGCTCGAGCGCATTTCCTGCTCGAGCTCACGCGACTCGATCCTGCCTGCTCCCAGGGGGTCTACGACCAAGAGAACTCCTTCCTAATCACACGTCGAGGAAGCGCACGTCGCGCGCGTTGTCCTCGATGAAAACTCTCCGCGGCTCCACCTTGTCGCCCATGAGCATCGAAAAGACTTCGTCCGCCGCCGATGCGTCTTCCACGGAGACCTGGACGAGCATCCGCCGTTCAGGATCCATCGTCGTCTCCCACAGCTGCTCCGGGTTCATCTCGCCGAGACCCTTGAAGCGCGTCAGGCTCATCCCGTCGCGCGCGCGGTCGAGGATCTCGTGGCGAAGCTCCTCGAACGTCTCTGCCTTGCCCGTCTTCTTCCCGAGCGTGACCGTGAAGGGCGGCGAGCCCATCACCTCGACCAGCCGGCCATACGCCTTGCGCAGGTTGTCGTAGACGACCGACGCGAGAAGCTCACCAGGCACGCTCACGTGGGCCGCGGCGCTCGTCGAGCGCTCGACGACATGCACGATCAGCGACTCGCCTTCCTGTTGAACAACGGAAAGCTCGAACCCGTTCTCGGACAATCCGCCGATCGCTTCAGCGGCCGCGTCCAATGAGCCTGCCTCCGTCTCGACGAGGCGGTGTTGGACGACGAAGTCGGCGGGCGGCGGGCCGAAGTCCGCGCGCAGACGCGCAAGCCAGCCCTCGTATTCGCGCAGCCCGCGCGCAAATCGCTGATAGCGCGACTCGCTCAATGACAACGTCTCGCTGGTCCGGTCGACTACCTCGATCTCCTTGATCCGCTCGCGCACGAGAAGTTCCTCGAGCTGCGAGTCCTTCTCCAGATAGATCTCCTGGTTGCCGCGCTTGACCAGGTAGAGCGGCGGGACGGCGATGTACACGTGGCCGCTCTCGACGAGCTCACGCATCTGCCGGTAGAGGAACGTCAGGATCAGGGTGCGGATGTGGGCACCGTCGATGTCGGCGTCCGTCATGACGATGATGCGGTTGTAACGAAGGTTCTCGAGGTTGATCTCGTCACCGATGCCGGTGCCGATCGCCGTCACCATCGCGACGATCTCCTGGTTCGACAGCACCTTGTTGATGCGGTTCTTCTCCGCGTTGATGATCTTCCCGCGCAGGGGCAGGATCGCCTGGTTCTCGCGGTTGCGCGCACCCTTGGCGGAGCCACCCGCCGAGTCGCCCTCGACGATGAAGAGCTCCGTGTCCTCTGGATTGCGGCTGATGCAGTCGGCCAGCTTTCCGGGCAGCGAGCTGTTCTCGAGCGCGCTCTTGCGCCGCGTCAGCTCACGCGCCTTGCGAGCCGCCTGGCGCGCATGCGCGGCCGCGACAGCCTTTTGGATGATCTGGCGCGCGTCGGAAGGGTTCTCCTCGAGAAACTCACCCAGCTTCTGGTTGACGATCTGCTCGACGAGACCGCGAACCCAGGGGTTGCCCAGCTTCGTCTTCGTCTGACCCTCGAACTGCGGCTCGCGCAGGCGCACGGCGATGATCGCCGCCAACCCCTCGCGCACGTCCTCGCCCTCGAGATTCTCTTCTTTGTCCTTCAGGAGAGCTTTGGAGCGCGCGTAGTCGTTGAGGGTCCGGGTCAGCGCCGCCTTGAAGCCGGATAGATGCGAGCCGCCCTCGTGCGTGTTGATGTTGTTGGCGAACGAGAAGACCGACTCGACGTAGGACGCATTCCACTGCATCGCCACGTCGACCTCCGCGTCATCGCCGCGCACTTCGAAGTAGGCGACGTGACTGTGAACGGGGTCCTTCGCATCGTTGATGTGCTTGACGAAGTCGCGCAAACCACCCTCGTAGTGGAACGCAACCTCCTCCCCGCCGCCGGCACGTTCGTCGATGAAGCGGATGCGCAGGGCCTTCGTCAGGAAAGCCATCTCGCGCAAGCGCTGCGTAAGGATCTTCTCGTCGAACTCGACCTCTTCGAAGACGTCGGGATCCGGCCAGAACGTGATCGTCGTGCCGGTCTCGTCCGTCTTCCCGGCAGCTTCGAGATCGCCGAGGGGCTCACCACGCGCGAACTCCTGGCGCCAGATCTTCCCGTCGCGCCTGACCTCCGCGACCAGGGACTCTGAGAGCGCATTGACGACCGAGACACCAACGCCATGGAGTCCCCCGGAGACCTTGTAGCCCTCTCCACCGAACTTCCCGCCGGCGTGCAGCTTGGTGAGAACGACCTCGAGGGCCGGCCGTCCTTGGTCGGCCATCACCTCGACGGGGATGCCCCGGCCGTTGTCCGAGACGGTTACCGAGTTATCGGGGTGAACCCAGACGCTGATCTCGTTGCAGTGGCCTGCGAGAGCCTCGTCGACGGCGTTGTCGACGACCTCGAAAACGAGGTGGTGAAGGCCGCGCGATCCGGTCGACCCGATGTACATCCCGGGTCGCTTCCGAACCGGCTCCAAGCCTTCCAATACGGTGATGTCTTTGGCCCCATAGCCCTTCTTCGGCATTAAAAAATCCCTGCTTGTGGGAGGTTTCTGCTGTTTTTCAGTCTACCAGACCGGCCGGTCGTCAGGCCGGGCCCTCCGCAGCCGCGAGGCTAGCCGCAGCGGCCCGCGCGACGGCTTCGCGCAGGCGCCCCTCCTCGATTTCCGAGGCAAGCTTCGCGGCCTCGGCGAGGTGCTCGTCGGTCGGTTTCGGCACGATCCTTTTCACACTTGTTTCATCGGCAGCACCGCCCTCGGGAAGAGGCCCCACGGCGAAGCGAATTGCCACGGGCGAGATTTCACCCAATGCCTCCCGGAGGCGCTCGAGGACCGAGTCCGCGAGCTGAGTGAGCTCGAAGGCCCACGCACTCGAGCCGGTCGCCACGTGCAGGGTTCCATCGCGGGCCATCCGCGCCGGCCACGCGTTGGCAGCGATTGCCGGCCCCACGGCCGAGGGCCAGGCGGCGACGATCTCTCCCAAGTCGCCGGCCGGGCCGAAGCGGCCGAGCTCGCGGCGCACCTCGGGGCCAATCGGCTCCGGAAGTCTCACGCGACGCGCGCTTCCCCGAGCTTCACGGCCACGACGAGGTCCGGCTGGAGAACCTCTGGCCTGTCCGTTGCGGTCACGAGCGTTTGCCCGCCCGCCGGCAGACGCGAGACCAGCGCCTGGGCACGAGCCCGGTCGAGCTCGCTGAAGACGTCGTCGAGGAGCAACAGCGGCGGCTCCCCTCGCCGCTCAAGGAGGAGATCCGCTTCCGCGAGCACAAGCGCGAGAACCGCGGTGCGCTGTTCGCCCTGCGATCCGAAAGCGCGCAGGTCACGTCCCGCAGACGCGATCGCTGCATCCTTCAGGTGCGGGCCGACACCGGTCGTCCCGCGCTCGATGTCCCGCTCGAGGCGAGCAGCCAAGGCCTCGACCGTGAGGCCTTCATCCTCGTAGCCGAGCGTCGGATCCGCCAGACCCAGTGCCTCGCCATGCTCCGCGAATCGGGGCCTAAGCAGGTCCACGAGCTCGGCTCGAGCCCGGTCGAGCTCGTCACCAAGCGTTGCGACTTGCTCGGTCCACGGTCCAACCACCTCACGACTCGACTCTCCTACCCGCACCCGGCGGAGCGCTGCGTTCCGCTGCGCCAGCGCTCGCGCGTAGCTCGGCGGCAACTCGGCCCGGGCCGGAAAGAGCCGCCCCAGCATCCGGTCCAGATACGTGCGGCGTACAAGCGGGCCGCCCTTGACGACCGCGAGCCGGTCGGGAGTGAATGCGAGCGCTGCAAGCCGCAGTCGCAGCTCGTCCCCGCTGCTCAGGACCGCGCCGTTCAGCCGAATTCTCTTCGCAGTCGGCGGGTTTACGTCGACCTCCGTCTCGAACGGCGTGCCGTGCTCGGCGCCGGCCAGCTTCACGCGCGCAGCGGATTCCCCGAACCGCACGAGCCGTGGTTCGGCCCGCGTGCGCGGAGAAAATCCCTGCGCACCTACGTGCACCGCCTCGAGGAGATTCGTCTTCCCCACACCGTTCGGGCCTGTGACGAGCACGACGCCACCCGAGAGAGGCAAGTCGAGCTCGGGGTAAGAGCGGAAGTTCCGAAGCGAAACGTGAGCGACGATCAGCCGGCCAGCCTGATCGGCATGATCAGGTAGAGGAAATCGTCGGACTCGCCGTGGATCAGCCCGGGACGAAGCGGACTGATGAGCTTGATCCGCACGGACTCGTCGGTGACCGACTCGAGCCCGTCGCGGAGAAACTCGGCGTTGAAGCCGATCTCGAGCGTCTCGCCCGAATAGGAGATCGGCAGTGACTCACGCGCCTCGCCGACGTCCTGTGTCTGTGCCGAGACAGTGAGCTCGCCTTCCTCGAAGCGCAAGCGCAGAGGCGACTTCCGCTGCGCCATCACCGACGTGCGGCGGACGACATCGAGGAATTCCTCGCGGGAAATGGTTACTTCCGCTTCGAAGGTCTCGGGAAGGAGCTGCTTGTAGTTGGGGAATTGCCCGTCGATCCGGCGGGCGGTCAGCCAGATGCCGTCGATTCCGAAGACGATCTGGTTTTCCTGAACGCCGACCTGGATCGCGCCGGGCTCGCCGGTTTGCGCAATTCGGGCCAGCTCGGCGAGCGCGCGTGCAGGGACGATGGCCTCGACCTCTCGTCCCGGGCCCTGCTCGAGCGGGGTCTCCTTCACGCTCAGGCGATAGGAGTCCGTTGCCGCCATGACGAGCTTCCCGTCCTCGAAACGTACGAGGATACCGGTCAGCACCGGCCGGCTCTCGTCACGCGAAGCCGACCGGCTTACACGCGCGATCGTGTCGACGAACGCCTCCTTCTCGACGGAGAACGCTGTGTCCGCATCGATCTCCGGCAGGCGCGGGAAGTCTTCGGCCGCGTACGTGTGTAGGCGGTAGGAGGCCGACCCGCAGACGATCTCCACGACGCCTTCCTCCGCGCGATGCGCGATCGTTACTTCCCCCGCAGGCAAGAGGCGCACGATGTCGACGAGAAGGCGCCCCGGGACAACGACCGCTCCGTCGTCGTCCACCTGGGCGTCCACCGAGACCCGCAGCGAGATCTCCATATCCGTCGCCGAGATCGATAGCTGCTCGCCGGCAGCGCGCAGCATGATGCCTGCGAGAATCTGAACGCTCGTCCGCGTCGAAACGCCGCGCCCAGCGATCTGGAGCTTTTCGGCCAGCTCCTCCTTCGGGCACGTCACCTTCATGCTTGTCCCAATAACCGTATCGATGCTTGTCATTTAAAAAGAACCTCTCGTTGTAGTCATAGGGAGTGTGCATGACGGGGAAGACGGCTGCTTTCCGCATGACATGGCCATTTCGGCCGGGGATAGCTCATGGGGACAAGTGGAAGAATTCAACAGCCTCGAGAAGGTTCTCCAAGGCTTCCTCAGATTCCACGAGCTTTGCACAGGAGCCTGTTCAACGCGGCTGCTTGATGCGAGCAGTGAGCTCCTGAACCAGGTTGTAGACGCTTCGGTCTTCCTGGATGAGCTTCGCGATCTTCGAGGTCGCGTGAATCACGGTGGTGTGGTCGCGTCCACCGAACTTCTTCCCGATCTTTGGCAGCGAGCTGTCGGTGAGCTCGCGGCAGAGGTACATGGCGACCTGTCGCGGATAGACGATCGACTGGGACCGGCGGTCGCCGACGAGCTCCTGCATCGAGATGCCAAACCGGTCGATGACGGTCTCCTGAATCCGCTCGACCGACACTTCAGGCAGCTCCCCTTGCGGGAAGACGTCTTTGAGGACCTCCTGAGCGAGGTCGACGGTCATCGGTCGGCCCGTCAGAGACGAGAACGCGACCACACGCGTGAGCGCGCCTTCGAGCTCGCGGATGTTCGTCGAGATGCGGCTGGCAATGAAGGTAAGCACCTGCGAGTCGGGGACGTGGATGGCGTCTGTCTTCACCTTCTTGCGGAGAATCGCGATGCGCGTCTCGAGGTCCGGCGCCTGGATATCCGTGATCAGGCCCCACTCGAACCGTGAGCGGAGGCGGGCTTCGAGAGTGGCGATCGCGCGCGGGGGCCGGTCGGACGAGATCACGATCTGGCGGCCGGCCTCGTAGAGGCTGTTGAAGGTGTGGAAGAACTCCTCTTGGATCCGCTCCTTGTGCTCGAAGAACTGGATGTCGTCGACGAGCAGGACGTCGTAGTGGCGGTAGCGGTGCTTGAAGCCTTCGATCCGCTTGTCGCGCAGCGAGTTGATGAAGTCGTTCATGAAGGTCTCGCTCGTCACGTAGCGGACGGAGAAGTTGCGGGAGTGCTCGCCCACGTAGCTGGCGATTGCTTGGAGAAGGTGCGTCTTTCCGAGCCCGGTGCCCCCATAGATGAAGAGCGGGTTGTAAGCCTGCGCTGGCGCCTCGGCGACAGCCAGCGCGGCCGCGTGGGCAAAGCGGTTCGAGGAGCCGATGACGAACGAGTCGAAGCTGTACTTTGGGTTCAGGCCCTCGAGCCTGCTCGGGGCAGGCGGAAGCTCGGTCTCATGGCGCGCCTGGTCGGTGGCGACGATCCGGACCGGCCGCAGTTCGTCAAGAGCGGCACTGACCGCGGCTTCGAGGAAGCCCCGGTAGTGGCTGTCGACCCATTCGCGCGTGAAGTCGTCGCGGACGCTGAGGACGAACGCGTCGTCCTCGAGCGTGCCCTGTGCGCCCGAAAACCACTGTTGGTAAGGGCCGTCGCTGAGCGCTTCCTGTAGACGAGCGGAAACCTCGGTCCACAAGGTCTCCGCGCTCAGTTGGACTGGCTGCTTCAAGCCGGGTGCTGCTCCTCCGCCTGACTCCGGGAAGCGGCGATCATAGCAACGGGTTTCGGGCGGGACAATGCACCCACGGCGTCTACCTAGGCGACAAGAAAGCACAGCTGAGCAGGGCTTTTTTGCGTTTCCACACGGGTCTCCACAGCTGTGGAAAGATGGTGCGACCCCGCCCGTGATGCGGGTTTTGGGCTGTGGATTCCGCTCGCTGAAAAAAGTCTTCGACGCCGACCCTCGATCCGCTTCTCTATACTCCTGAGGCCGGTCGCTCAGGCGACCTTCTTCTTTCCAGAGCTCCAATGAAGCGAACTTTTCAGCCGAACGTACGCCGGCGAAAGCGTCGGCATGGGTTCCGGGCGCGCATGTCGACTCGGGCGGGCCGGGCGATCCTGAAGCGGCGCCGGGCAAAGGGGCGCAAGCGCCTCTCGGCCTGACGCGCGTGGTGAAACGCCGGAACCGCCTCTCCCGCTCGCGCGACTTCGATGCCGTCTACCGGCATGGCCGCTCGATGTCGACGCGGTTCCTCGTCCTCTATGTTTTCCCGCGGCCCGATCCGGACGGCGAGGGTCCCCGGCTGGGCCTTGCCGTCTCCCGGCAAGTCGGCGGCGCCGTCGAGCGGAACCGGCTCAAACGCCGCCTGCGCGCAGCTTTCGACGAGCTTGCCGACGGTCTGTCGGGTGACAACGACTACGTTCTGAAAGCGCGGCCAGGTCTCAACGAGGCGGCCGAGCACCATGACCTTTCCTGGCTCGCCGAGCGGATCGGGGAGGTCTTGCGGAAGGAGCGCGCGTGACCGCGCTCGCCACCTTGCTCATTCGGGCATACCGCCTGTTGGTCAGCCCGTTCGTCCCGCGGACGGTGGGCGGCCGCTGCAAGTACCACCCCAGCTGCTCGCAATACGCGTTGGACGCACTGCGGGAGTACGGACTCCTCCGCGGTCTCGTCCTCGCGGGGTGGCGGCTCCTTCGTTGCAATCCTTGGAGCCACGGCGGCGTCGACCACGCGCGTGACCAGCGGCTCTTCCCGCTGCGGAAGAAGCCGGCGTGATCTTCCTCGCCCTTCTCGAGCCGGTCGAACGCCCGCTCCGGGCCATCCTCGAGTGGTTCCATACCGCGCTCGGGTTGCCCTGGGCCTGGGCGATCATCGCCCTCACGCTGCTCGTCCGGCTCGTGATCCTGCCGCTGACGATCAAGCAGATCCGCTCGATGCAGCACCTCCAGCAGCACGCGCCTGAGCTCAAAGCGATCCAGCAGAAGTACAAGGGCGACCGGCAGCGGATGAACGAAGAGGTCATGAAGTTCTACAAGGAGAACAAGATCAACCCGGCCGCGTCTTGTCTCCCGCTGCTCGTCCAGTTCCCGGTCTTCATCGCCCTCTACTACGTGCTGAAGGACTTCGAGAAGCACGTCCTGAACGCGAAGTACCCGGGCTCCGACGTCAGCTGGCTCCACGTCGTCCCGAACATCACGGCCAACATCACCGACCACTGGTCCGGGTGGCTCCTGCTGGTCATCTACATGGCCAGCCAGCTGGCCTCGATCATCTCGATGCCGACGACGGATCCGCGCCAGCGTTGGATCTTCATCGCGCTGCCGTTCGTGTTCGTTCTCTTCATCATCAACGCGACGTTCCCAGTGGGCCTCCTTCTCTACTGGGTGACGACGAACCTGTGGACGGTGGGCCAGGGCCTCGTGACGCGGCGCATGTTCCCGAAACCGCCTCCGCCCCCGAAACGGAGCTCCCGGACGCCGCCGAAGGCCGCGCCGGCGCCCACAGACGGAGGCGGGCCCGAGAAGGCCGTGCAGCCCTCTCGAGCCACTCAACCCGGCCAGCAGCGCGTCCGCAGGCGGAAGAAGAAGAAGGGCCCGCGGCAAAGACGATGAGGGAGCAGGAAGCCGAAACTCCACTGCAGGTCGAGGCCGAGGGCGAGACTGTCGGGGAGGCCAAGTGGTCGGCGCTGCGCGAGCTCGAGCGCCGCTTCCCGGGGATCGACAAGGGCAGCGTCCGGTTCGCCGTCATCTCCGAGGGTGAGCGGGGACTGCTCGGGGTCGGCTATGCGCCTGCCCGCGTGATCGCGTCGGTGACCAACCTCGCGGTTGCCCCTGTGGCCGAGGAGGAGGCGGGGTCGCCTGCGGCTCGGCTACGGGAGCTCGTGGAGCGAATCACGACTGCTCTCGGCGCGCCCGTCGCGATCTCGATCCGGGAAGACGACGAGGCTCTCGTCGCCACGCTGACGGGCCCGGATCTCGGTCTCGTAATCGGAAAGCACGGCCAGACGATCGACGCGATCCAGTACCTCGCGAACGCGATCGTCTGGCGTGGCCAGGAGGATCGCAAGAGCGTCGTTGTCGACGCCGCCGGCTATCGCGACCGCAGGCGTTCCTCGCTCGAGCAGTTGGCTGACCGGGCGGCGGGAGAGGCCCGCGCTTCCGGCAAGGAGATCGCGCTCGAGCCGATGAGCTCGGTCGAGCGCAAGATCATCCACCTCTATCTCCAGGAACGCAAAGAAGTCGAGACTGCGAGCGAAGGCACCGAGCCCAACCGTTACGTCGTCGTCAAGCCGGTTGGCTGACGAGCGGCTCGAGCGCTGGCTCGCGGCACTGCTCGAGACTCCAGGACTGACATCGATTCGGGACGCTGAAGCAGCGCGACGGCTCCATCTCGACGACGCGCTGGCCGGCGTATCGCTCTTGGGCGACGGCCCTGTCGTCGATGTGGGCGCCGGTGGCGGCTCTCCGGGACTCCCCCTGGCTGCTGCGCGTCCTGACGTTGACTTCGACCTTCTCGAGTCGAACCGGAAGAAGTGTGCTTTCCTCGAGCGCTGGAAGGCCGAGTTTCCGAACGTGGACGTTGTCTGTGCCCGTGCGGAAGACCATGGGCGGGGGGGTGGCCGGGAGGCTTACGGAACAGCGATGGCGCGCGCCTTGGCCGCTCCGGTCGTCGCGGCTGAATGGTGCTTGCCGCTTGTTCGCGAGGGGGGTCGAGTGGTGCTCTTCGTCGGCCCTTCCGCAGATGAACTGGCTGTGGCGCGGGCGGCGGAAGTCGTTGCCGGGAGACTCGAGGAGAGCCCTGCAGGCTTCATCCTCGTGCGCAAGATCGGCCCGACGCCGGAGCGCTTCCCACGGCGTCCCGGCGTGGCCCGGAAACGTCCTCTCGCGTAAATAGACTCGACCGCGTGGGGACGATCCTCGCGCTTGCCAACCAGAAGGGCGGCGTCGGCAAGACGACCACCGCCGTCAACCTCGCGGCGTGTCTGGCCGAGGCCGGCGAGCGCACGCTGGTCCTCGACCTCGATCCGCAAGCGAATGCGACCTCGGGGCTGGGCGAAAGCGCGAACGGGACGTCCTCCTACGACCTCCTGGACGGCGCACCACTGGAGGAGCTCGCGCACGCGACCCGGTTCCCGAACCTCGACTTGATTCCCTCTCGCCCGGAGCTCGCTGGAGCGGCGGTCGAGTTGGCGGCGCACGGCGACGGGGAGTCGTTCCTCGCCTCCGCTCTCGCGCCTGCCCGCGAGCGCTACGACTATGCCTTCGTCGACTGTCCGCCTTCGCTCGGGCCCCTGACCGTGAATGCGCTGGCCGCGGCCGACCGGGTCCTCGTCCCCGTGCAATGCGAGTACTACGCGCTCGAGGGACTGGCCCAGCTCCTCCATTCGATCGAGCTCGTGCGCCAGCGGCTCAATCCGCGCCTCGCGCTGGCGGGGATGCTCCTGACCATGGTCGACGGGCGCACGCGGCTGGCCGCTGACGTGGCCGGCGAGGTACGACGCCACTTCGGCGAGCTCGTTTTCAACGCTGTCGTTCCGCGGAGCGTTCGCCTGGCGGAGGCGCCCAGCCACGGCTTGCCCATCACCGTCTACGACCCGGCCTCGGCCGGCGCCGACGCGTACTACCGCGTCGCGAGCGAGCTTGTCGACCGCAGCTAATCGAAAGGGCCTCGGCCGCGGGCTCGAGGTGCTCATCGGCGGCGCTGCTGCTTCGCCAGAGCTCGTCCAGCTTCCGGTCGGCTCCATCCGGCCGAACAGCCGCCAGCCTCGGCGCCGCTTCGACGCGGAAGGAATCACTGAGCTTGCCGAGTCCGTGCGCGTCCAGGGTCTCGTCCAACCCATCGTCGTTCGGCCGACGGCAAGTGGCACGTGGGAGCTCATCGCGGGCGAGCGGCGCTGGCGCGCCGCGCGAACCGCCGGCCTGGCGACGATCCCCGCTCTCGTACGCGAGAGCGACGACCGCGACTCACTTCTGCTCGCTCTCGTCGAGAACGTTGCCCGCGAGGATCTGTCCCCCATCGAAGAGGCGCGGGCCTACGCGGTGCTCATAGACGAGTTCGGGCTCTCGCTCGGGGACGTCGCGGAGCGGGTTGGCCGTTCGAAGTCGACGGTCTCGAACAGGATTCGTCTCCTCGAGCTGCCCGAGGACGTCATCGGCCTTGTCGAGCGCGGGCAGCTGACGGAAGGCCACGCGCGCGCGATCCTCGCCGTCCCCGGCCACGACGAACGGCGTGCTCTCGCCCGCCAGGTGCTGCGAAAGGGACTGACGGTTCGCGCCACGGAGCGCGCAGCCCGGTGGTCCGGGGCCCGGATGAAGCCGCGCAAGGCGCGGCGGGTCGACCCGGGCCTGGCGAATCGCGTACGAGCCGCTGTCGAGGCGCTTGTCGGGCGGCCGGTTCGGGTGACTGACACGCGCATCGAGATCGCTTTCTCCGACGAAACCGAGCTCGAGGACATCGCCGAGGCGCTCGAGCGTACGAGCCCGTAACCGATCGGCCGCGAGCCTCGTTATGCCTAAGACATGCCCGCGCCGTGGGTGCAGGACATCGAATCGCTCGAAGCGATCAATCAGGACACTGCCGTCCGCCAGCTCGTCCTTCGAATGGCAGGTCTGGCCCGCGGCGGCCGCCTGGGTGGCTTCATCGCGGCTGTCGACTCGGATGCGGAGCTCGATCAGGAGACCAAGGAAACGGTGCTCGAGCTCGCGCGCGACGAGAGCTTCCTGCTCGCCGCCGAGGACTACCTCCTAGCGACGCGCTACCTCCACTAGGCCCTCGCTACAATCCCTCGGCGCGGGCGATTAGCTCAGTTGGTTAGAGCGCCGCTCTGATAAGGCGGAGGTCCGTGGTTCGAATCCACGATCGCCCACCTCGGCATGCACATCCTTCGCGTTCGGCTGCAGGTGAGCGAGCGAGCGCGCGAGGCGACGGACCGTTTCTATCGGAACAGGTTCGAGCTCCCTGTCGTCGACGATGGATTCCGGATCGGCGCGACCGTGCTGGAGCTCGTGCCGGTCGTCGAGACCGAACCCTTCTACCACTTCGCGCTGCGCGTGCCGCGCAACCGCTTCCAGGCTGCCCGCGAATGGCTCCGAAGCCACACCGACGTCCTGCCGGATGAGGAAACCGGCGAAGAGGTCTTCGACTTCGACAACTGGAACGCAGAGGCGTGCTACGGGCTCGACCCGGCCGGCAACATCGTCGAGCTGATCGCCCACCACGATCTCCCGGAGGAGTCGGAGAGCGAAGGGCCGTTCACGGGCACGGAGCTCCTCGGCATGTGCGAGCTCGGCCTCGTGTGGCCCGATACCGGTGAGCTGGCCGGAGAGCTCGAGCAGATCGGCATCCATCTCTGGGACGGCGAGCTCGCGCCGGGCCGTCTTGCGTTCATGGGGGGTCGTGATGGAGTGCTCATTCTCACTCCGTCGGGAAGAGGCTGGCTGCCCACGGGCCGGCCCGCCGAGGTGCATCCCGTGGACGCAGTCGTCGCCGGGGAACGCGCCGCAGAGGCCAGGTTTTCGGGACTTCCATATCGGATACGGACGATTCCCGCGGTCTGAAGACCCGCGAGAAACCCGTCGCTATCATCCGAAGCAGGCGCCCATGCATGAGATGGTCATCTACGGGGTTAGCTTCGACATGGTCGGCAAGCAGCCGATCGTCCTTTTGAAGACGGCCGACGGGAACAAGTTCCTACCCATCTGGATCGGGCATCCCGAGGCAGCCGCGATCCTCATGAAGCTGCAGGGCGCGAGCACGCCCCGGCCCATGACTCACGATCTCGTCACCGACATGCTCGACAAGCTCGAGGCCCGCGTGGTGCGGATCGCGGTCACTGAGCTCCGCGAGAACACGTTCTACGCGGTCGTCACCGTCGCGGTGGACGGCTCCGAGATCGAGATCGATTCGCGACCAAGCGATGCCATCGCGCTCGCGGTTCGCGCTGACGCGCCGATCTTCGCCGATGAGTCCGTCATCGAGGAAAGCGCGATCGAATTCGAGCACGAGGACGTGAACGAGGAAGAGGTCGTCGAGGAGTTCAAGAAGTTCCTCGATGAGGTCAAGCCGGACGACTTCTCAGAGGCCTAGGCGACCCTAAACTTCACGCTTCGTGAGCTCGAGCAGCATCCCGTAGATCTCGCGGACAGCTTCTTCGGACAGCGGCCCCTGATTCGCCTCCGCGAGGCGGTCGAGGAGTCGTCTCTCCTGCTCCGGGTCGACGAACTCGAGGCCGTGCGAGTCCTTGTGGCGCTTGAGCTCCCGAACGAGCTCGAGCCGCCGGTTCAGTGCCTCGAGGAGCACGAGATCGTTCGTAGCGATCTGCTGTCGAAGCTCTCGGACGACCGGGTCCTCGTTGGCCTCGCTCATGCGAAGACGTAGATCGTGTCGCCGACGTGCCAGCGGGAATAGAACCCTGGCGCGAACCACATCGGCGTTCGCACGCAGCCGTGGCTTGCCGGGTACGGAGGCACAGAGGCGTAGCCGTGCACGGCAAAACCGCGCAAGAAATAGTTCGAGTAGTACATGCCGTGCGAGTTCAGGCCGGGTGTTTTCAAGTAGAAGTGCCACCGCCCGACCGGCGTGTTTCCCGTTGCGCCGGTGGAGACGTGAACGATACGGGTCACCTTGCCGCTTCGAACCTCGAAAAGGACCTGGCGCGTCTTGTCCACCTCGACGTGGCTCCCCATGGCGATGCGCGCGTGTGGAACCCCGGAGTTGGCGATCTTCGGCCAGAGCCAGGACGCGACCCTGCCGGTCCGCGACAGCCGGTGCACCTTCTGGAAGGCGAGCACCGCTTCGTACGTGTCGAACCCGAAGTAGCGGTTGACCCCGCGCAGGGCGTAATGCCTGGCGTAGAGAAGGCGCTCGAGCGCTATGACTGCCGTCCCCGACGCTCCGAGACTGAGGTAGGGGGCGCGAACGCGATAGCTCCGGACGATCTCACGGGCGGCGAAGCCTGGTCCCGGAGCGAAGTCGAGCTTCGCGGTGTACGTCGTCGCGCGCCGTGTCGGGAGGGGCGAGCGGAAACGACCGTCGGGCGCAACCGCGACCGCTGAGGACTGCGCGCCGAGATGGAGAGTGAGCGTGCCGGCTGTCGCCGGCGTGAGGCGCCCCTTCAGGAGAAGTCTGCTGCCCACGTAGCGCAGGCCGCTCAGGACCGCCGTGATCTGCGGCCGCAGATTGACCACGACGTCGGGGGAAGTCGCGCCCGCAGTCTTCGTCCTGAACGTGGCTCCTGCGTTTATGACCAATGGAATCGAGTAGCCGCCGTCGGCGGCCGTCGTCGTGCTCGTGACCAGGGACTCGCCCCCGCCGGTGTCCGCCCAGAGCTCGACCGTAGCCCCCGCCGCTGCCGGCGTAATCGCGCCGCTGAACGTGGCGGTCGAGCCGTACAGCGGGCTGGCGGGGTTGACGGAAAGCGTGAGGCTTGTCGCCGCAAATGCCGTCCCGGGGCTCGAAAGGAGAAGAGCCAGCACGAGAAGACCCCGACGCACGGCCGAAATCTGCCAGACCGGGCGGTCGGCGGCCAGGCGACTTTTACGTCAGATGGAGATACACGTAGAGGAGCGCGGAGCCGTTGTAGAGACCGTGCGCGAGCATCCCGGGCCAGACGCTGTCCGATCGGAGGCGCACCCACGCGAGGACGAGGCCGAAGGGAACAAGCACCGGGAGTGCGACCAAGATCCCGTGTCCCAGTCCGAACGCGAGCGCCGTGATGCCGACCGCGGCAGCACCCCCGAACGGGAGCAACGCGCGGACACCGAGACCCCGGAAGAAGAGCTCCTCGGCGAACGGGACGACGGTGGCGGCGACGAGGGCGTTGAACGCGAAAGCGCCCGCGCGGTCCGTACGCCAGACGTCGGGCTCGAGACCCTGCTTCTCCCCGGCGTGGAGGACGGGTTCCAGCGCCGCTCCGAAGATGAGCACGAGGATGATCAAACCGACGGCGATGCCCGTCCAGCGCCAGGAGAATCGAATCAGCCCGGTTGCCTCGGAGGGCCGCCCGAGCCAGCGCGCGATCAGCAATGTGACGCCGACAAAGATCGCGTAGATGACGATCGAGCCCGCACCGAAGCTGTACTCGTAGAGGACGTTCGGGTCAGTCTCGCTCGTCGCTGTGCCCACGAAGGCGAGCGCCACGAAAGCCGCGGCAACGCAGAGCCACGCGGCGAGTGCGTAGCGGCTAGACGCGCTCGAGAGCCCGGTCGAGATCGCCGGCGATGTCGGCTCCATGCTCACAGCCTAGGGAGGCGCGCTTCACTACAGGCCGAGGCGCTCGGGAACCGTTGCCAGCGGAACCGGTTCGAATGCGAAGCCCGCCGCCTCGGCGCCGGTCCGGTCCGCGTCGTCGTCACCGACGTGGACGGCTCGGCCGGGCTCGACTTGCAGGCGCCGTACTGCTTCCGAGAAGATCGCCGGGTCCGGCTTCGGCGCTCCGGCTTCCGCGGAGGTGAGGACCAGGTCGAAGTGGTTCGAAAGCCCGACTTTCTCAAGCTGCTCACGCAGGCCGATGTCCCAATCGGAAACGCAAGCAAGTGCCAGCCCGGCGGCCCGTAGCTCTTGCAGGCATTCAACGGCTCCACCGAGGGGCTGGAAGACCATCGCCTCCACGAAGGCCGGTGAAAATTCCCTCGGATCCAGTTGCGCTTCGGCGCCTTCGAGGAAGACCCGCGTGCACTCCTGCCTGAGTTGCGCGAGGCTTTCCATATCGCGCGCGTCGAGCTTGTGCGCCAGGTAGAAAGCGACCTCGCCCTTGAAGGCGCCCGCGACTTGCTCATCTGTTCGCTCGACGCCTCGCGCCTCCAGAGCGGCGCGGAGCCGCTCGACCGGCGATTCCAGCTCGACGATCGTGCCCATGGCATCCACCGTCACGGCGTCCAGGTCGCTAGCGGAAGGCATCTGGATGAAGAGCCCGGGCGACGGCTTCGAGGCCGTCCGCGATTCGTGGGCCGGCTCGCGTCACGAGCTCTTCGGGAACGATCCTGACTCGCTTCTTTCGCACGGCCTTCAAGCTGCGCGTCGCGGGGTTCGCCTTCAGGACCGCCAACCTGATTCCGCTGTCCGACGTGGCCAGGTAGACGTCGGGATTGAGCCGCGAGAGATCTGCAAGGGGGAATGGGCCTGCACCGGGAGTTGGGCCGGCGACGCTCTTCCCCTTCGCCTTCGCGACGAGATCGCCGAGGAGCGACCGTTCCGGAACGGTGATGAAGAACCCCGTGTCGACGAAGACCGTGACTGGCTCGACGTTCGCCAATTGATCCTCGACGACAGCGACCTTGCGCTCGATTGTGCCGACGAGCTGCCGCGCCCGCGCCGCCTCGCCCACGAGGAATCCGAGGTCGATGGTCCCCTCCTCGACGTTCTCTATCGAAGCGGCAGGCTGGACGTAGACCTCGGCCCCGCTCTCCCGTGCCGCCCGAGCGAGGTCGAGCTCGTCCGTCGCCGGCGTGGCGACGATGAGGTCGGGTTTGAGGGCGACGATTGGGTCGACCTCGAGCTGTCCTGTCGGTCGCACGATCTTCTCGGCCGTCCCGGCTCCACTGACGCCCTCTGGTACTCCGACGAGACGGTCGCCGACGCCGAGCGCGAGCAGGAGCTCCGCCGAGCCGGGGTCGACGGCCACGATCCTGGATGGACGCGTTTTCAGGACTACGGGCCGGTCACCGACTCCGCGGACCGATACGGGGTACGTCTGGGGTAGCGGCCCGGTCGGCTCAGCGCGCTCGCCACAGCCGGCGCCGAGGATTGCGGCAACCAGGAGGGCACAGATCGAAGCCACGCGATTCAAGCGTCGGCACTATTCAACATTCCGGGATGCAGTTCTTCACTGAGGACGAGGCGAACGCGGCCCTCGAGGTCGTTCGTCCGCTGGTCGAGCAGCTCGTTCAGGCGCGTCGCCGGTTCCTTCATGTGGGCGAGCGGCTCGAGCGTGTCCAGGTGAGGGTTGCCGGCAACGGTGGCGGTCTCGACCCGGAGCGTGTTCGTGAGCTCCAGGAGCAGGTCGCCGACGCCGCCGGCGAGATCGCGGGCTTCGTCGCCGAGCTCGAGTCCTTGGGTGTGCAGGTGAAGGATCTCGACCGCGGCCTGGTGGACTTCCCGGCGCACCATCCGGAGACCGAGGAGACGGTGCTGCTCTGCTGGGAGCTCGGCGAGGCCGGCGTGGAGCATTGGCACGGCCTCGAAGAGGGGTTCGCGGGCAGGAAGCCCCTCCCGTTCTAGAGAACTGAGCATCCATGGATGAGATCTGGCAGCGCCTGCTTGTAGCCGGCGGCGTCATGGTCGCGACCATCATCGTCGCGCGCATCGTGGACCGGGTGTTGGCCGGCCGTCTGGAACAGCGCCCGGAAACGCTGACGCGCTACCGCGTCATCAGGAGGAGCGCGATCATCACCGTCTTCGTGATCGGGACCCTCTCGGCGCTGCTCGTCATCCCGGCGTTTCGCGCGGTCGCGGCGCCGCTGTTGGCCTCGTCGGCCGTCATCGCCCTCATCATTGGTTTTGCTGCTCAGACCACGCTCTCCAACTTCGTCGCGGGTCTCTTGATCGCGTTCACTCAACCGCTCCGGCTCGGAGACGATGTAGAGGTTGGTTCTGCGAAGGGCGTGGTAGACGAAATCGGTCTTACGTACACCATCATCCGCGCCGACGACGGCGCCCGCTTCTTCGTCCCGAACGCGAAATTGGCCTCCGATACCATCCGCAACGCGACCTTCACCCGTAGAGAGGTTGCCCCTGGAGGAAGCCCAGGCGCCTGAGCCGATGCTGTTCGAACACGCAAATCCGAGGTGTTTTGCCTGATGCCGTCGAACGGGAAGAACGGCTCGCGGGGGCGGAACGGAAACGGAAACGCGCTCTTCCCGACCCGGCGGAGGCGCCGCCGCCAGCGACGGCGGCACGACCGGATCGTCGCACGCCGCGTCGCCATCCTGCTCGCGATCGCAGTTGTGCTCGGCGGCATCGGCGCCGTTGTTGCCGCGGCCTTCACGAGCGCAAGCGGCGTGCTCAACAACTGCAGCCTGGCGCTCCTGAAACCGGTCTCGATCGGTCAGAACTCCTTCGTGTACGCGGCAGACGGCAGCGTTCTCGGCGCGATTCCTGCTGAGCGAAACCGCCAGCCGGTTGAGCTGCAGGCCATGTCCCCCTGGGTGACCCAGGCGACGATCGCGGTCGAGGACCGCCGCTTCTACGAGCATGGAGGCCTCGACTACGAAGGGATCCTGCGCGCCGCGATCAAGAACCTCGAGAGCGGCCATGTCGTCCAGGGAGGCTCGACGATCACCCAGCAGCTCGTCCGGAACCTCTACATCGGGAACGAGCGGTCGCTCGAGCGGAAGATCAAGGAAGCGTGTCTTGCGCGCAAGGTCGAGGCGGCACACGGCAAGGACTGGATCCTCTCCACCTACCTGAACCAGGTCTACTTCGGCAATCACGCCTACGGAGTCGAGGCGGCCGCGCAGACCTACTTCTCCAAGCACGCCAAGGATCTCGACCTGACCGAGGCTGCGCTCATCGCGGGCATGCCCCAGGCGCCCAGCCTCTACGACCCCTTCGAGCGGCCGGCCGAGGCGACGCGCCGCCGAAGCGAGGTGTTGAAGGCGATGCTCACCGCGAACTACATCGACCAGGCTCAGTACCAAGAGGCGCTCGGAGCGCCGCTCGGCCTCCGGCCTGGTCATATCTACACCAAGATCCGGGAGCCGTTCTTCTTCAGCTACGTCCGTGAGGAGCTGATTTCCAAATACGGGGCGAACACCGTTCGCGGCGGCGGTCTGAAGGTCTACACGACAATCGTTCCGCGCTTCCAGAAGCTCGCGCAGAAGGCGATCAAGGAAACGCTGAACCAGCCCTCGGACCCTGCCTCCGCGATCGTCTCCATCAATCCGAAGAACGGGGCGATCCGCGCCATGACGGCGGTGATCCCGGGCAAGAAGCACACGCAGTTCAACCTCGCCGCGCAGGGCCGGCGCCAGGCCGGCTCCTCGTTCAAGACCTTTGTCCTCACCGAGGCGATTCGCGAGGGCATCAACCCGGACTCGACCCAGTACATGTCGGCGCCCCTGCACTGGCAGCCGGATCCCTACAGCGAGGCCTGGGACGTGAAGACGTACGACAACAGCTACGTCGGGGCGACGAGCATCACCAATGCGACGCTCAGGTCGGACAACACCGTGTACGCGCGGCTGACGCTCGACCTCGGGCCCGAGCGCATCGTCGCCCTCGCGCACAAGATGGGAATCGTCACCAAGCTCCAGCCGGTCGCGTCAGTCGGGCTCGGCTCGAACTCGGTCGGGGTCCTCGAGATGGCTTCCGCCTACGCGACGATCGCGGCGGGCGGTGTCCATTCCGAGCCGATGGCGATCCGCAAGGTCATCCTTCCGAACGGAAAGGTCGATGCGGGCGCCGGCTGGGGTCATCCCAAGCGCAAGCGCGTGTTCTCGGACGGCGTTGCCTACGAGGTGGCGCGCATCCTGAAGATGAACATCCAGAGCGGCACCGGCGTCGGCGCCAATCCAGGCTATGTCGCCGGCGGCAAGACAGGGACGACCGAGGACTGGGGCGACGCGTGGTTCGCGGGCATCACGACGAACGCGTCCACCGTCGTCTGGGTCGGCTATCCGAACGCGAAGATCCCGATGACGAGCGTGCACGGCATTCGTGTGGCCGGTGGCACGTTCCCCGCGACCATCTGGCGCCTCTTCATGGTTCCCGCCTATGGGGCCCACCCGCCGCGCGACTGGCCGCCGCCGCGCGACCCCGTTGTCTGGGAGCCCTTCCACGGCCAGTACGAGTTCTTCGGCGCGCCGCCGCCCGTGGTGTCGTCGGGCGGGACCACGACGGACAAGAAGAACAACGGCAAGGGGAACGGCAACGGGCCCCCGCCAACGACGACGGCGCCAGCTGGAACCACCACGACGCCGTAGGCGGGCTCTTCTCTGGGTGGCCGGGGGAGGCTGTCTGGCCCTCGTTCTCCTGGCCGGTTCGCTGGCCTGGCCGAGCTCCTCGCTCCTCACTCCCGACCACCACGACGGGACGACGACCTGGTCGTGGATCTACCTCGGCGCCATGGTCGCGGCGTTTTTCGTCTACCTCGGCGCGCTCGTCCTCATTCGCCGGGGCCGGGAGTTTCGGCTGGGGGCGGCCCTGGCCGTGGCGGCGGCGATCCAGCTCGCGCCATTGACGGCTCCGGTCCTGCTCTCGACCGACGTTTACACGTACTGGGATTACGGACGGCTTGGAGCAGTGCACGGCGCGAATCCGTACGTCGACAAGCCGAACGAGTATCCGGACGACCCCGCGTTCAGCCGCATGGGGAAGCAATGGCGCGACACCACGACGGTGTACGGCCCCGCCTTCACGCTGGCCTCGGAAGGACATGCCGCGGTGGTGGGGCGCTCGGCGGCCGCGGCAGCGTGGACGTACAAGGCTCTCGGGGCCGTGGCGATGCTCGCCATCGTGTGGCTCGCGGCTCGACTGGCGCCTCGACCCGAATTCGCGGCCGTGTTCGTAGGCTGGAATCCGCTCCTCGCCATTCACTTCGCGGGCGGCGGCCACAACGACGCCTGGATGATGGCACTCGTTCTTGCGGCGCTGGCCCTCGCATCGATGGGTCGGCGCCAGCTCGCGGGTGCCGCTTGGGCCTCCGCCATCGCCGTGAAATGGGTTGCTCTCATCTTCCTCCCCCTGCGCGCGCTCGAGGCCTGGCGTCAGAGGAGGCGCGTCGGGCACGTCGGCTTCGCAGCGGCCGCTGTTGTGCTGGCGGCCGTAGCGACCTGGCGATACGGAGGCGCGTGGCTCGACGCCTTCGGCCCGGTGGCGCGAAACCTCCGCGAAGGTGCGCGCTACAGCATCCCCAGCCGCCTCGAAAGCATTGGGCTGCCGCACGACGTGGCGGTTGGCCTGCTCGCCGCACTCTTCGGGATCGCCTACCTCTGGCTGCTGCGGGAGGCCTGGCGGGGGCGTGCGCGTCTCGGCTTGGCGGCGGGACTCCTCATCGTCGCCGCACCCTGGCTCGTGCCCTGGTACGTGGTCTGGACGGTTCCGCTCGTGGCGATCGAGGAGGATCGGCTGGGCCAAGGGCTTGCCTTGGCTCTCAGCGCCTACTTGTTGCGCGACGCCGTTCCCCTCTGATCTGAGGGCTTGGCGAAACATCAGCTGAGCCGCCGGAGGCGCGCTGGATCGCCCCGAGGCGGCAGCCTCACTCGCCCCCGTATTTGCGGTCAATACGCGGGCTTCTTTGTCACTCTGAACGCGGATGCGTTGGAGCGACCATCCCGTCCCGGCGACGAGCGATGCTCCGCCAATCCCTCAGTTAGCGTACCCCGCATGAGCACGGCGACGCAGCTGATCTCGGTCGGTGAGGCGCAGCGGATCGTCCTCGAGCATGCGAAGTGCCTCGATCCTGAACGCGTTCCGATCGAGCGCGCGGCCGGGCGTGTCCTCGCCGCGCCCGTCACGGCGCTTGTCGACCTGCCGCCGTTTCCAAGCTCCGCAATGGACGGATTCGCGGTTCACGCTGCTGACACGGCCACGGTGCCGGTGCGTCTTCCGGTTGTGGCCCGCATCGCCGCGGGCAGTCCGGCGTCGGCGCGGCTGGAAGTGGGCGAGGCAATGGCAATCTCCACCGGCGGCGCTGTCCCCGAGGGCGCTGATGCCGTCATTCCGCTCGAGCTCGTCGAGGACGACGGTGGCGAGATCGAGGTGCGCAAAGCGGTGGCGGCGGGCACCCACATTCGCGGGCGCGGGAGCGACATTCCTGAGGGCGAAACCGTGCTCGAACCGGGCGCGAGACTCGGGCCGCCCCAGGTGGCGGCACTTGCGGCCGTCGGCGTCTCGGAAGTCCAGTGCGCGAAGAGACCGCGGGTGGGGATTCTCGTCACGGGCTCGGAGTTGCGTCAGCCAGGAGAGCAGCTGGCTGCGGGTGAGATCTACGAATCGAATGGGCTCCTTCTGGCGACTGCGCTGCAGCTCGCGGGGGCGGTTCCGGCGCAGCTGGGCGTGATCGCGGACGATGCGGACGAGCACGAGCGCGCGATGGAACGCGCCCTGCTCGGGTTCGACATGCTCATCACGTCCGGCGGTGCTTCTGTGGGTCCGCACGATCTCGTGCGGGCGACGCAGGCGAAGCTGCGCGTCGAGGAGCTCTTCTGGGGAGTGGCGGTCAAGCCCGGGAAGCCGATCGCGTTCGGCGTGCGGCGCGACCATCTCGTCTTCAACCTGCCGGGCAATCCGGTCTCGGTACTGGTCACCTTTGAGCTCTTCGTGCGGCCTGCGGTCAATGCTTTGCTCGGAATTCCGGACCCTCTTCCCGAGTTCAGTCACGGGGTCCTGGGGGCGGCGGTCCGCCGCAATGCGCACCGGGACGAGTACGTGCGCGCTCAGCAGAGGCGCGACGGCGACGCTGTGGTCCTCGATCCGCTCTCCGGGCAGGAGTCCCACATGATCGCGCGCGCCGGCCGCGCGAGCGCACTCGTCGAGCTCGAAGCCGGCGAGGGTGAGGTGCCGGCGGGGGCATCCGTTCGCTACATCGCGCTCGGCTAGTAGTAGCTAGTCGATCCGGCTGCCCGCCGCGAGCTTGTACGTGGCGCCGTTGGAGGATGTCACCTCGACCAGCCGTGCGAAGACGATCCACCGATGAGAGGCGCTGTAGAGCGGGTGGCAAGCGGAGAGCACGAGCTCGTCGAAACCGTGCGAGCCGATGATGCTCCAGTCGTTCGACTTCACGACCCGGTGCCTCAGCACTCGGTACGTGAACGTGCCGTAGGGGACCTTGACGACGATCGGGTCGCCCTGGCGGAGGTGGTCGATCTTCCGAAAGGGAGCGCCGAAAGTGGTCCTGTGTCCCGCGATCGCTGTCACCTTCCCAAGCCCGGGGACGGAGGTCTGCTCGTAATGTCCCGGGCCCTTCGACAGGTCGTGCGTCCAGTTCGTCCCTTGGACAAAGATGACGTTCAGGCCCATGCGACGAATCGCCAGGCGGCCCATGGGCTTGCCGTCGCGAAGGCGCCGCTGGAAGTCCCTCGCAGCGCTCGCAACCTGCGCGCGGACGGCCGCCAGTCGCGCGGCGTCATCTCCGCTGAAATCCGCTCCGAGGTGGCCCGTCTGGTAGTCCGGCCATGCCTGCTCGAACTGGCCGGCGAGCTTGTGCTGTTCGTAACGAGTGTAGAGGTCGGTGAGGGGATCACGCCAAAAGAGGACTGCCGCGCCGTACGCGATCGCGATTAGTCCGACGACGAGCAAGATCGTCCCGAGACGGCGGGTCTTGCGCATTTACTCCTCTAAGGCTTCGGATTCTTCGGCTGGTTCGATGCTCTTGCCCTGGTCTGAGCGTAGTCGACGCGTGAGAAAAATCACCTGGCGGATGGATTCCCTGATCGGCCCGCGCTTGGGGCGCTCCTGTGCAGCCGGGTAGGGGGCGTAGCGTCCAACCGCCACAGCACCTGCCTGCGCGGCCACCGCGGCCCAACCGAGGAACGCGAGGACGAGCGGGACCGGGACGTAGCCGATGGAGGTGAGCGCCAGCACGTACCAGAGCGCGTCGAACCCGAGCTGAAACCGGATTGCAAAGGAAGCGAAGAGGATCAGTGGCCCGATGAACCCGAGGGCGTAGACAGCCAGAGCCGCCGAGCGCCCGCGGTCGGATGCGTGCGGGAGCCAAAGCCAGGCGTGGACGGAGGGCAGGACGAACAGAAGGGCAAACGGGTTCTGCGCGGCGACGACGAGGGCGACGACGCCGAGCCCGAGCATTGCAGCAAGGTGCCCGCCCAACTCTTCGGGCCGCGTGATGCTTCGCCGCGGGACGAGCTGCGGTCTCGCCACGAGCCAGCCCACGAAGGAGAGGCCTGCCAGAGCGAAGAGCCCTGCGATCGCCCAATCGCCCGCGACCTGCGTGTCCGGTGCGATCGGTCGGGAATCGCCTTCGGGAAAGATCCCCGTGAAGGTCAGGAAGGCGAACAGCGCCCCAACCCAAAGCCAGACGCCGAGCCGGCTGAGGAGGCTGCGCAGGGCAGGCCAGAGCGCGATATGCCGGCGACGACAGCGCGCGAAGAGATCGATCACCGCGGCCAGGAAGGGGATCAACGCGGTCAGGAAGAGGAACTGAATCGCCCAGCCCCGGATGAGCCGGGAACCGACCCACACATACGACTCGGTACCGCGGGCAACGTCCGCGGCTGCGTCGAGGGAGCCGAGGAGGACCTGCGCCGATCGCCCGAGCTGGTCAAGCCGCTCCTCATTCAGCTTCGGGGGAGTGTCGCCCTCGGGCGGCGGCGCGCGCGGGCCCGCCGACGTGAGTGTGACCGCGGATACGCCGTGGGCGATGAACGGGCCCTGTGCATACAAGGTGAATGGGAAGGCAAGGTCGATGAGCTGGGCTCCGGCGCTCGGCCGCGCGGGCTCTCGGTTCGCCTGCGCGACGATGGTCGCCTCGGCGGTCGCGACAAGCGTCGCCGCTGGAGAGCGCGGTGTCTCGCCCGCGAATTCGAGGCGCGGTGCGCCGTCACCTCCGATCGCATCGAGGTTGATGACGGCCGCAAGGCGGTCCGCATACCCCGAGTTGCTGGCGAATTCCTGCGCGCCGAGCGAGCCGTAAGCACCCCCGTCCTCCGACAGGAGGACGACGGAATGGGCGAGCGCCGAGCTGCCGATGTCGCGCGCGAGCTCGAGCAAGGCTCCGGTTCCGGACCCGTTGTCGTTCGCGCCCGGCGAGCCGCCCAGGTTGTCTCGATGAGCCATGACCACGATGACCTGCTGGGATCGCGCGATCTCTTGACCCGCGCGCGGAGGGGCTGTGGCGATGAGGTTCACGAAGTGCTGGAGCCCAAGCCCGGGCACGTCCGCCGAGAACTCCTGCCGCTGAACGGTGAACTTGTAATCGCGGAATCGCGCGGCGACCCAATTCGTCGCGTCCTGCGCGCCGGAGGACCCGGGCCGCCGGTCCGGGTTTCTGTGGACGAACTCCTTCGCAAACTGGACGGCGGTCGTGCGGTCGAAGGAAGGCGGGAGCCGCGGTTGCTGCAGCGCGACCGGGCGGTCGAGGCTGAAGGCCGCGACCAGAAGCGGAACCGCAGCGGCCAGCCAGGCCGTGCGATAGATGCGGCCAGAGATCGGGCGCTCGAGCGAGCCGCGGCGCGGCCGTCGCCGTGGCGGTACGGCCATCGGGCCGGAGCCTATCCTTTGTTCCGATGGGTCAGGACACAACCATCCTGCTGGTGGACGACGAGGAGTCGGTGCAGAAGCTGCTCGCGTTCCCACTGGAGCGCGAGGGGTTTCGCGTGGTGCAAGCGCGCGACGGGGATGAGGCGCTGGCGCGTTTCGAGGAAAACGACGTGGATCTCGTGATCCTCGACATCATGCTGCCGAAGGTGGATGGGCTGGAGGTGTGTCGCCGCCTGCGCTCGCGCAGCGCCGTGCCGATCATCATGCTCACGGCGCGCGACGACGAGCTGGACAAGGTAGTCGGCCTCGAGCTCGGGGCTGACGACTACATCACGAAGCCCTTCTCGATCGGGGAGTTCCGGAGCCGGGTCCGCGCCGTTTTGCGGCGCGCGCAGCTACCGGCGGCGTCGGCGCGCACTGACGTCTTCGAAGTGGACGGGCTGCGCATCGACGTTCCGCGCCGCTCGGTAGAGGTGCGTGGCGAGCCGGTACAGCTCACATACCTCGAGTTCGAGCTTCTGCGCACGCTCGCCGCGAACCCCGGCCGCGTCTTCACGCGCGAGATGCTGCTCGGCACTCTGCGCGGCGGGGCCGCGTACCGAGACCTGCGCACGATCGACGTCCATGTGCGGCATCTACGGGAGAAGATCGAGCGCGATCCAAGCGAGCCGGAATACCTCTTCACGGTCCGCGGTGTCGGTTACCGGTTCCGGGACGCGTCGTGAACCGGCTTTTGCACCCGCGGCTCCCGCTCAAATTCGCGCTCGCGCTCTTCGTGATCGTTGCCGGAGCGCTCGGGATCGTCTATCTCGCTGTCGTCCCCCGACTCGAATCCCAGCTCGTGGACGCGAAGATCCACGAGCTCGAGAGCGCCCAGCGCTCCGTGGCGACGCAGTTCGAGCGCGCCAATCCAGCCACGGATTACGACAGCCTCGCCGGGTTCTTCCAGTCGAGCCTTGGCGCGCGCGTAATCGTCCTCCAGCGGCTCCACGGCGACACCCTCCGCGACATCGCCGACTCCAACCCGCTGAACACCGGGAACGTTCGGGCCGATCCCGTCGCACGGGCCGCGATGGATTCGCGACGATCCGCGAGCGGGCGCGTGACGCGCGACGGGGAGGAACGGGCAGAAGTGGCGTTTCCGATCAGCGCGGAGGCGAGCCCGGACACCGTTGTGCTGCTTTCGGCGCCCTTGAAGGATGCGCTTGCGAACGTCTCGCTCGTCCGACGGACGCTCGTCGTCGCCGGCCTGGCCGCGCTGATCGTGTCTTTGCTCGTCGGAGTCTTCGCCGCGTGGCGCTTCTCCGCGCGGATTCGCAGGCTGGAAGAGGCTTCGGGGCGCATTGCGGCTGGTGATTTCGAGCACCCGGTTGTCGATCCGGTAGAGGACGAGGTTGGGGAGCTGGCGCGCGCTTTCGACAAGATGCGCCTGCGGCTCGCGCAGCTCGACCACGCGCGGAGGGAGTTCATTGCCAATGCTTCGCACGAGCTGCGCACGCCGCTCTTCTCCCTGGGCGGTTTCCTCGAGTTGATGGCGAACGAGGAGCTGGACGAGCGTGAGCGGGCCGAGTTCGTGGGGGAGATGTCCGCGCAGGTGAAGCGCCTGACAAAGCTCGCGACCGACCTGCTCGATCTCTCTCGCCTGGACGCAGGTCAGCTGGCCGTTTCGCGCATGGACGTCGACATCGCTGCGACTGCCCGCACAGTCACGGAAGAGTTTCGAGCGCTCGCGGAGGCCTCGGGACACGTGTTGTCGGCCGAAGCCGATGACGACGCGGTTGCACGGGCGGACGAGCAGCGCGTCCTCCAGATCGGGCGCATCCTGCTCGAGAACGCCATCCGGCATACCCCGCCGGGCACGAATGTGCTCGTCGCCGCGGGCCGAAAGGACGGCCATGCCGTGTTCTTGGTTCGCGATGACGGGCCGGGGGTGCCCGCGGGCGACCAGGAGCGTGTTTTCGACCGTTTCTACCGTGCGGACGGCGGTAAGGCCTCCGGGAGCGGTTTGGGATTGGCGATTGCGTCTGAGCTCGCAGCCCGCATGGGAGGGGCGATCCACCTCGATTCGCAGCCCGGAGCGACCGTGTTTACGCTCCGCTTGCCTCTTTCCGACACGCCGTTTTCACGCGAAAAGGCTCCCGCGGCAGTCTCCAGCTAGCCGATCACTACCATGCGAGGAAGCGTGCGCCCGGGAGCTCTAGCCGTCATTGCAGTCGTCTGCGCCCTTCTGGGCGGCACCACGGCGCTCGCGATCGCCAAGGCCACAGGCTGGTTCGGCGAGGCGGAAACCAGCACGATCCTGCTTACCCAGGCCGCGCCCGCACCGGCGGTCAACCGCGTCGATGCGAACGACACCGCCAAGCCCCTGCCCGGGAACGACTTCGACCCGGCGAAGATCTACCGCGAGCGGGCCGCCGGTGTCGTCACCATCGTGGCGCTGTTCGGCGCGCACGCGCAGAACGGGAGCGGCGAAGCAGCCCAGGGGTCCGGCTTCGTCGTCACGCGCTCGGGCTACATCCTCACGAACTCACACGTGATCACGACGGCCGGTGAGACCACCGGCACCCAGAAGCCGGATGCAGCGTCCGCGGTCTTCATCGAGTTCCGTGACGGCGATCGAGTTCCCGCTCACATCGTCGGGTGGGACGTGTACGACGACGTGGGGCTCGTCAAGGTCGATCCCAAGGAGCACAAGCTGAGCCCGGTTCCGCTGGGCGATTCGAGCCGAGTCGTGGTCGGCCAGCCCGTCGCCGCAATCGGCAGTCCATTCGGGAACAACAACTCCCTCTCCGTAGGCGTCGTGGCCGCGACCGAGCGCTCGATCGAGTCGCTCACCTCGAGTTACGACCTCGTCGACGCAATCCAAACGGACGCGCCGATCAACCGGGGCAATTCGGGCGGCCCGATGTTCGATGCCCGCGGCCGTGTCATCGGGATCAACGCCCAGATTCGAAGCGAGTCCGGGAACGCCGAGGGCGTCGGGTTCGCGGTGCCCATCAACTCGGCGAAGCGCTCGATGCAACAGCTGATCACGAGCGGGAAGGTGCGTTACGCGTGGCTCGGCGTCTCGACGCAGACGCTGACACCGAAGCTGGCGCAGCACTTCGGCTTCGCGGCCGACCACGGCGCTGCGGTTCAAACGGTTGTCGAAGGCAGCCCGGCGGCCAGGGCCGGACTGCACGGCGGGAGCAGCGAGCAAGAATTCACCGGCATTCCGTTCCGGCCCGGCGGAGATCTCATCATCGCGATCGACGGCCGGCGGGTCGAGCGTGCGGAGGACGTCGTGCGCGCGATCACCGAGCGCCTTCTCCCCGGCCAGACGACACATCTGACGATCCTGCGCGGCAAGCAGCGGCTGGTCATCGCGGCGGTCCTGGGCGATCGGCCCAGCAACCCGCCCGGCAGCGGCCGATAGCGCTTCTACATTGGCTTCGTGAAGTCGAGGCCGACCGAGGATCTGATCCTCCTCGGGGACAACCTGGAGCTGCTCCCGCAGTTCGCCGACGAGACCTTCCAGCTGGCCTATCTCGATCCACCGTTCAATACCGGGAAGGAGCAGCGGCGCCGCACCCTGGCCACGGTGCGGGACCCGAACGGGGACCGAAAGGGCTTCCAGGGCCGCCGTTATGCCTCGCGAGTCCTGGCCGAGTCTTCCTACCGCGACGCATTTGAGGACTATCTCGGCCTTCTCGAGCCACGCCTGCGTGAAGTGCGCCGAGTCCTCGCCGAAAGCGGAACCCTTTATCTGCACCTCGATTACAGAGAGGCGCATTACGTCAAGGTCATGCTCGATGAGCTCTTCGGCCGCGAGTGCTTTCTGAACGAAATCGTTTGGGCCTACGACTACGGCGGCAAGCCGCGCCGCCGTTGGCCCGCGAAGCACGACACGATCCTCGTGTACGTGAAGGATCCGAACCGCTACTGGTTCGACTCGGAGGCTGTCGAGCGGGAGCCGTACATGGCTCCAGGGCTCGTCACAGCCGAGAAGGCGGCGCGGGGGAAGCTTCCCACCGACGTGTGGTGGCACACGATCGTGTCGCCGACCGGAAAGGAGAAGACGGGCTACCCGACGCAGAAGCCGGAAGCCATCGTGCGCCGCATGGTGCAGGCGTCGACCCGCCCCGGGGATTGGTGCCTCGATTGCTTCGCGGGCTCGGGGACGTTGGGCGCGGTCGCCTCCGCGCTCGGCCGGCGCTTCGTTCTCATTGATTCGAACCTCGAAGCGGTCGCGGTCGCTCGGCGCCGCCTCAAGTCCGTTTGGGCGGGGGTTGCCAGCGGGTAAGCACTCGGAGTGGAGCTCGACGATCGCAGAATCGTTGAGGTTCGACTAGGTTTAGGAGGGCTTTTCAGCGGGAATCTCACGTCATGGCGTCGATCTCCATGGAGCGAAGTGGTACGTCCTTGACCGCGCGCGGAGCGCGGGTCGCGCTCACGATTCCCGCCCGGGCGGAATTCGTCGCGCTTTGCCGTCTGGCGCTCACAGGCCTTGCGCGTACACGCGCGCTCACGCCCGAGCTCGTCGCCGACCTCAAGCTCGCGCTCACGGAAGCCTGTTCCAACTCGGTGCGTCACGCATACGAGGAGGGACGCGAAGGGATCGTCGAGGTTCACTACGAGCTGACAGGCGACCAGATCGCCGTCGAGGTGAACGACGACGGCGCCGGATTCGACCCGGAAGTGATCCAGCGAGCTCAGGAGGAGCTGGACGAAGGGGGCCTCGGAATTGCGATCATCCGGGCGATCACCGACGAGCTCGAGATCGGCGCGCGCGACGGCGGCGGTTCTCGCCTGAGGTTCACGAAGTACATCCCGTAAACGGCGTTCCGCGTCTGTATCCTCCGCCGCCGTGCAGCTTCTGAGCGTCAACGTCGGCTCGAAGTCGCTGGCCGACTACGTCACCATCGCCAACCGTGGGCTGATGGACCAGCTGCGCGCCCTCGCAGAGCCGCTCGCAGGGAAGCGCGTCTTGCACCTGTCCGCAACAGCGTTCGGCGGCGGAGTCGCAGAGATCCTCTACACGCTGGTCCCCCTCATGCGCGATGCGGGTCTCGAGACGGAGTGGCGGGTGATCTACGGGCAGGACGAGTTCTTCGACGTCACGAAGGCGATCCATAACGCGTTGCAGGGCGGCCCGCGCAGCCTGACGGAGGACGAGAAGGAGATCTTCCGCCGCTACAACCGCGAGAACGCCGACGCGCTCGAGGGCGAGTTCGACTTCGTGATCATCCACGACCCACAGCCGGCGGCCGTCATCGAGCATGCCAAGGACATCGGGCGGCGCTGGATCTGGCGTTGCCACATCGATCTCTCGACGCCGAACACCGACGTCCTCGACTTCCTTCTCCCGTGGCTCCGCTCATACGACGCCACCGTGTTCCACCGGCAGGCCTACGTCCCCGCCTCGGATGGGCTGCCGCCGGCGTACATCTGGCCGCCCGCGATCGACCCGCTGACGCCGAAGAACATGGCCCTCTCTCCGGAGGATGCGGCGTACATCGTCGACCAGTTCGGGATCGACGTCGATCGGCCGCTTGTCTCCCAGATTTCCCGCTTCGATCCCTGGAAGGATCCCGTCGGGGTCATTGAAGCCTGGCGGCTGCTGCGGACGAAACATCCGAGTACCCAGCTCGCGCTCGTCGGCTCGATGGCGCACGACGACCCCGAAGGCTGGGACTACTACAACCAGACCGTCGCGGCCGCAGGCGGCGATCCGGACATCTTCATCCTCTCGAACCTGAACAACGTCGGCTCGGTCGAGGTGAACGCGTTCCAGGTGCACTCCGCCGCGCTCATCCAGAAGTCGATCCGGGAAGGCTTCGGGCTGACGGTGACCGAGGGGCTGTGGAAGGCGCGTCCGATGGTGGCCGGCCGGGTCGGCGGCATCGTCGACCAGATCCAGGATGACGAGACCGGCTATCTCGTCGAATCGATTGTCGAGTGCGCGGAGGCGTTGAACAAAATCATGGATCAGCCCGAGCAGGCGCGGGCAATGGCGCTCAAGGGCAAGGAGTACGTCCGCCGCCACTTCCTTTCGCCGCGCCTTCTGCGCGACTGGCTTGCCCTTTTCAACCGGCTTACGGGCAACGACGTCGCCGGCGACGATCTGGTCGTCGCCGGGGCCGCGCAAGGCTAACGCCACACTCGGCGGGGTACCCTCAGCGGATGCCTTCCAGGCGGAAGCTGATCGTCGTGTCCAACCGCGGGCCCGTGACGTTTTCACGCGATGAGGGCTCGGAGCGGGTCGCAGACCGCGGCGGCGGCGGGCTCGTCACGGCGCTCAGGAGCCTCGTTCGCTACCAGGACGTCACGTGGATCGCGTCCGCGATGGGCGCCGAGGACGTTGCAGTGGTCGAGGAGGCAGGAGGCGAAGCAATCGCCCAGACCGCCCAGGACGGCTCTCCTTATCGGCTCCGCCTGGTCGCTCACGACCCCCAGGCGTACGACCTCTATTACAACGTCGTCGCCAATCCGACGCTCTGGTTCATCCAGCACTACCTGTGGGGGCTCGCGGAAGCACCGGACGTCGACCAGGGCCTCCACAACGCCTGGTTAGAGGGCTACGTGGCCGTGAACCGGACGTTCGCGGACGTTGTTCTGGCCGAGCTCGAGCAACAGCCTGACGCGGCTGTCTTCTTCCACGACTACCACCTCTACGTCGCGCCGGGCTTCGTGCGCGAGCGTGCCCCGGACGCCACGCTCGCCCAGTTCGTCCACATTCCGTGGCCGCAGCCGGACTACTGGCGTGTCCTTCCCGACGCGATCCGCCGCGCTCTCCACGAAGGGATGCTGGCGAACGACGTGGTCGGCTTTCACACTGAGCGGTGGGCGCGGAACTTCCTCCGCTGCTGCTGGGACATCGTCGGCGCCGAGGTCGACTTCAGTGCGGGCGAGGCGCGGTTCAACGACCGGACGACGACGGTGCACGTGCGGCCGATCTCGGTTGACCCCGACGAGTTCGAATCGCTGGCCTCGAGCGAGCCCGTGCTCGAGGAGGAGGCGCAGATCGAGAGCTCCCGGCCGGAGCGCCTCATCGTGCGGGTCGATCGCACTGATCCGTCCAAGAACATCGTCCGTGGCTTTCGGGCATTCGAGCTCTATCTCGAGGCCCATCCGGAGATGCACGGGCGGGTGGGGATGCTCGTCCTCCTCGATCCTTCGCGACAGGACATCCCGGAGTACTCGGAGTACCTCGGTGCCATCCAGCGCGGAGCTCGAATCGTGAACGATCGCTTCCGAAGTGAGGATTGGCTGCCGGTCGACCTCCGGATCGAGGACAACTTCCCGCAGGCCGTCGCGGCCTACAAGCAGTTCGACGTCCTCCTGGTCAACGCAATCTTCGACGGCATGAACCTGGTCGCGAAGGAGGCACCGCTCGTGAACGAGCGCGCCGGAGTAGTTGTCTTGTCTGAAAACACAGGTGCTCACGAGGAGCTCGGCGAGTGGGCGGTCTCCGTGAATCCCTTCGACGTTGCGGGACAGGCCGAGGCGCTGCACGAGGCGCTCGAGCTTCCGGAGGGCGAACGGCGCGCGCGTCTCGACGCCATTCGCCGGCACATCCGCGAGCACGACATCCGCGCGTGGATCGAAGCCCAGCTCGTGGATCTCGAAGCAGCCGACAGCGCTCGTAGCACTAGACTTCCGGTCTGAAATGCCTGGAAACGAGGGACTAACCCACGTCGATGAGACGGGTGCGATCCACATGGTCGACGTGGGCGGAAAGCCCCATGAGCGCCGGCGGGCAGCGGCGCGCGCCTTCTTGCGCATGCGGTCGGAGACGGCCGCCGCCCTGCGCGAGCTCCCGAAGGGGGATGCCCTTGCGACGGCGCAGGTGGCCGGGATCATGGCCGCGAAGCGGACCGCCGATCTCATTCCTCTCTGCCATCCGTTGTCGCTTTCCCACGTCGACGTGACCCTCGAGGTCCAGGACGAGGGCGTGGAGATCGTCGCGGCCGCTGAGACGACGGCTCAGACAGGTGTGGAGATGGAAGCGCTCGTTGCGGCGGCCGTCGCAGCATTGACCGTTTACGACATGGCCAAAGGTGTCGACCCGGAGATGGTCGTCGAGGAGATTCGCCTGCTCGAGAAGACGAAAGGATGAAGGCGGCGGTTCTGACCGTCTCGGACGGCGTGGCGCGAGGGGAACGCGAAGATGCGAGCGGTGACATTCTCGCCGGGCTTCTCGCCGACGATGGTTACGAGGTGGCGCGCCGAGTCGTCCCGGACGAACGGGACACGATCGCCGCTGCGTTGCACGATCTGGCGCGTGACGCTCGGATCGTCCTCACCACGGGGGGCACCGGGCTTGCGCTCCGCGACGTCACGCCGGAGGCGACGGCCGATGTTGTCGACCGCCTCGCACCCGGAATCGCCGAGGCGATCAGAGGCGACGCGATTGCCAAGACGCCGCACGGGCTCCTCTCACGCGGGTCTGCGGGGACCGTCGGGTCGACGCTGATCGTCAACCTGCCCGGCTCACCCGGAGCTTGCCGCGACGGCTACGCGGTGCTGAAGCCGGCTCTCGCCCATGCGGTGGAGCTGTTGGCAGGAGAGGCAACGACCCACGCCCAGACATGACCGAGGTGCTCATCCGCTACCCGCGGCTGTTCGCCTCGCTCGTCAAGTTCGAGCACACGATCTTCGCGCTCCCGTTCGCGTACATCGGCGCCCTTCTCGCCGTGGACGGGATTCCCAGCGCGCACGACCTCCTCTGGATCACCGTGGCGATGGTCGGCGCCCGCAGCCTCGCGATGGCGCTGAACCGCCTCATCGACGCCGGCATCGACGCGCGCAACCCACGCACGGCTGCGAGGGAGCTGCCGCGCGGCGCCCTCGAGCCCTGGCAGGTCCTCGTCTTTGCGGCCGCGTCACTCACCGTCTTCCTCGTCGCGGTTTTCCAGCTGGCACCGCTCGTCCGCTGGCTGTGGCCGATCCCGGTGGCTGCGTTTGTCGTCTATCCGTACCTGAAGCGCTGGAGTTGGCTCTCCCACTTCTGGCTCGGGGCGGTGGACGGTCTCGCGCCGCTGGGTGCATGGGTCGCGATCACGAACGAGCTCCCGTGGGAGGCGTGGGCACTCGGCGGCGCCGTGGCCCTGTGGGTGGCGGGATTCGACCTCCTGTACGCACTTTTCGACCTCGACGTCGACCGGGAGCAGGGACTTCATTCGCTGCCCGCCCGTTTTGGCGTCGAGGCTGCGTTCCTCGGAGCCCGCCTCTGCCATGCAGGAACGGTCGCCCTTCTCGCTCTTGCAGGCGCTGGACTTCCGGTCGGAGTCTTCTACTGGCTCGGAGTTGCGGCGGTCGCCGTCCTGCTCGTCTATGAGCACTCGCTCGTCTCGCCCCGCGACCGAAGCCGCTTGGACATGGCGTTCTTCACCATGAACGGAGTCATCAGCGTGACGTTCTGCGCCTTCGTCCTGGTGGACGTGCTTTTGTGACTGTGATTCGCGCGCGCGGGCTGGGCCGCGACTTCGGCGCGAAGAGGGTCCTGCGCGGGCTCGACTTCGATCTCGCACACGGTGGCTTCCTCGTTGTCACGGGGCCGAACGGAGCCGGCAAGTCGACGCTTCTCTCACTCTGTGCCGGCCTTCTCGCGCCGACCTCCGGTGAGCTCACCGTCGAGGCCGAGCGTGCGGAGATCGGTTACCTGGCGCACGAGCCGCTCGTCTACCGCGAGCTGACGGCGCTCGAGAACCTCGACCTCTACGGACGGCTCTACCGTATTCCCGAGCGGCGCGAGCGCATCGGGATGGTGCTCGAGCGCTTCGGGCTCTGGGAGGCGCGCCACGAGCGGGCCGGATCGTTCTCGCGCGGAATGGCGCAGCGGCTTGCGCTCTGCCGTGCCCTCCTCCACGAGCCGCGCTTGCTCCTCCTGGACGAGCCGTACGCCGGGCTCGACGACGCAGGGACGCAGCTTCTCGACGACGAGCTGCAGATGCTTGCGCGTGAGCGGACCCTCGTTGTCGCCACCCACGAGCCCGAGCGCGTGAGCGAGCTTGCGACCTCGGCGCTGGCGCTGGCATGAGGTATTTCGGGGATGTCGCCGCGCTCGCGCGCAAGGATCTGCTTCTCGAGCTGCGCTCGCGCGACACGCTGCCGGCGATGGTGCTGTTCGTCCTCTCGACGCTCGTCGTCTTTCACTTCGCGCTTCCCGCCGAGACGTCCGAGACTGCCGAGACCGGTCTGCTCTGGGTCGCGCTCCTCTTCACGGCGCTGCTCGGACTCGTCCGCGCATTCGTCGCAGAGCGCGAGCAGCGCGTGCTGGACGGTCTCGTGCTCGCTCCTTGCGACCGCAGTGCGATCTGGCTCGGCAAGGGGATCGGCGTGGTGGCGTTTCTCGCCCTCGCCGAGCTCGTGGCGCTCCCCGCCTTCGCGCTCTTCTTCGGCCCGGTGGGCTGGGAGCTCATCGTCGCGGTTGCGCTGGCCGACATCGGCCTCGCGGCTGTGGGGACTCTCCTCGCGGCGATGGCAGCGGCGAGTCGAGCCCGCGAGCTCCTGCTGCCGCTCCTCTTCCTGCCGCTGGTCATCCCCGTCGTCGTCGGAGGCGTCGGCGCCTCGGTTGCCGCCCAGCCGGGACGCTACCTCGCCTTCCTGGCTCTCTACGACGCGGTTTTTGCGATTCTGTCCTGGGCGAGCTTTGAATACGTCGTTACGGAATAACCAGGCTGTTCTTCTGGCCGGCTCAGCGGCGATTCTGCTGCTCGTCGGGACCGCTCTGGCGTTCTACTGGGTCCCCAACGCGCCGCTCGAGGGATTCCGGCAACGCATCTTCTACTACCACGTTCCGATCGCCCTGACCTCGTACGCCTGTTTCGGGTGGGCCGCGTGGAAGGCGCTCAGGCTTCTCTGGACGCGCGACCAACGCTATGACCTGGAGAGCTACACCGCCGTGCACATGGGCGTCATCTTCGGGATCCTGACGCTCGTGACCGGCTCGATCTGGGCGCGAACGTCCTGGGGCCACTGGTGGGTGTGGGGATCCCGTCAGCTCGTTCTTTTTCTCGTCCTCTTTCTCTTCTACGCCGCGTACTTCATGCTCCGCTATTCCGTGGACGCCGGACCGCGCCGCGCGAACTTGTCGGCGGTGTACGCGCTCTTCGGGGTCGCGCTCATCCCGGTCAGCTTCCTCGCCATCCGGCTTGCGAACGACCTCGTCCACCCCGTCGTTTTCACGCACGATGTCGAGAACAATCTGACCGCGAGCCAGTTCACGACCTTCTTCGTCTGTCTGGCCGGGATGCTGGCGCTCGCCGGGACGCTGTACCGCAACGAGCTCACCGGCAAGCGTGTCGACGCGCGGCTCCGCGAGCTGCGGGAGGCGCTCCAATGAGCTCCGCCGAGAAGTACGCGACCGCGGCGTACCTCGTGGTCCTCGGCGTCGTTCTGCTCTACGTCGTTCTCTACGCGTTCAAGCTGTCCCGGTTGGAGCGAGAGGTGGGCGAACTGGCCGAGCTGGCTCAGCGGAGGCGGGCGGCCTGATGCGGCTTGTCCTCGTCGGCACGTCGCACAAGAGCGCGCCCGTCGAGCTGCGGGAGCGGTTGCATCTGAAGGACGCTGAGGCGGGTGCACTCGCGGCCGCCGTGGCGGACACTGGCGAGGCTGTCGCGCTGTCGACTTGCAACAGGACGGAGGTCTACCTCGTCGAGGAGGAGAGCGGCGCCGACGGGCGTGCGCTCGCCGCGCTGGCCGTGCGGGCCGGGCTGGATGCAGCGGAGCTGCGCCGATCCACGTACGCGGTCGAAGACGAAGCCGCTGCCGTCCATCTGTTTCGGGTCGCGGCAGGCCTCGATTCCCTCATTCCGGGCGAGGCGCAGATCCTCGGCCAGGTGCGAGCCGCTTACGAGGCGGCCTGCTCGGCCGAGGCAGTTGGCCCGACTCTCCATCGTTTGTTCGGTCAAGCCCTCCGCGTAGGCCGTCGCGTTCGCACCGAAACGGCGATCGCAGAGAATCCCGTGTCGATTTCCTCCGCCGCCGCCGAGCTGGCCGAGCGCCTGCTCGGGGACTTGCGAGGCCGGCAGGTTCTCGTAATCGGGGCGGGAAAGATGGCGGATCTCGCGGCCGTCAATCTCGTGGCGCGCGGAGCCGAGAGCATCGTCGTCGCCAACCGCTCGCCGGAGAGCGCGGCCCGTTTGGCGCGGCGTTTCGGAGGCCGTGCCGTCGGCCTGGAGGCGCTTCAGGCCGAGCTCGAGCGTGCCGACGTCGTAGTCGCGTCGACGAGCTCGGAAGGGCAGGTCGTTGGAGCGGACGCGGTCGAGGAGGCGCTTGCGCGGCGCAACGGACGACCCCTCTCGTTCGTCGACATCGCCGTGCCGCGAGATCTCGATCCCGCCATCGGCGAGCTCGATGGATGTCATCTCTACGACATCGACGATCTCCAGTCCGTTGTCGACGCGAGCGTTGCGAGCCGGCGGGAAGAGGCAGTCCGGGCTGAGGAGATCGTTGCGGAGGAAGCTGAGCGGTTCGTCGAGTGGTGGCGGTCGCTTGACGTCGTGCCGGCGATCGCATCACTACGTGCGCATGCGGAGTCGATCCGTCTTGCGGAGCTCGAACGCGCGGAAAGCCGACTAGGCTCGCTCTCCCCTGGCCAGCGGCGTGCGGTGGAGTCCCTCACCGCCCAGATCGTGAACAAGCTTCTCCATCTACCGACCGTCCGCATGAAGGAGGCGGCCGCGGAGGCGGATGGAGTGGCCTATGCCGACGCGATCCGCCACTTGTTTGCGCTCGAGGACGATGATCGTTCGTCTCGGCAGCCGCGGAAGTAGGCTCGCGCTCACCCAGGCCGAGCTGGCCGCGGAAGCGTTGCGGCGAGCGAACGCCGCATTGGACGTGGCGCTCGTCCCGATCACGACGACCGGCGACCGGGACCGCTCGAAGCCCTTCGGCGAGATCGGCGCTCGAGGGGTCTTCGTGAAAGAGATCGAGGAAGCGCTGCTTGCAGGGCGGATCGACGTTGCCGTGCACTCGGCCAAGGACATGACCTCAACGGACACGGATGGGCTCGCTGTCGGAGCGTTTCTGGAGCGCGACGATCCGCGGGATGCTCTCTGCGGAGCCGACTCGCTCCGGCCTGGCATGCGCATCGGCACAGCCTCGGTGCGCCGGCGCGCGCAGCTGCTGGCACTCGAGCCGAAGCTGTCCATCGAGTCTTTGCGGGGCAACGTGGACACGCGCTTGCGCAAGCGGGGAGAGCGCGGGCTGGACGCGGTCGTGCTCGCGGCGGCAGGGCTCGATCGCCTTGGCCTAGAGCGGGAGATCGGGCACCGGTTCGACCCGGACGAGCTGGTGCCGGAAGCGGGCCAGGGAGCGGTCGCTCTCCAGGTACGCGTCGGCGAGGAGGAGCTCGTGGCCGCGGCGGATCACACCGAGACTCGCCGGCGGGTCGTGGCCGAGCGGGCATGCGTCGCGCGCATCGGCGCCGGCTGTCTCGCTCCGGTCGCGGCGCATCACGACGGCGAGGCGCTCACCGCTCTGATCGCCGCCGAGGACGGAAGCTGGATCGAGCGGCGACGCGGCAAGGATCCAGAGGCCCTCGCCGACGAGCTGCTGGCCTTCGTCACGTGAAAATCGCTGTCACGAGTACGGATCCTCGCCTCGCTGCGCGGTTGCGCGCCGAAGGCCTCGACGTCGTCGAATGCCCGCTCATCCGTATCGACCCGATCGACGGCCCACCCTTGCGGGTAGCGGACTACGACTGGGTCGTCCTGACGAGCAGAAACGCAGTGGAGGAGCTCTTCCGTCGTCTTGAGGGCCCTCTGCCGCGAGTGGCTGCCATCGGCCCCGGAACTGCGGCAGCGCTCGGCGCGCACGGAGTGGAGCCGGATCTCGTCGCACGGCGTTCGACGCAGGAAGGACTTCTCGAGGAGCTTCCCCGCCCTGTCGGGCGCGTGCTCCTTCCTGCAGCTGCGGATGCTCGCCAGCTGCTCGTGGAAGAGCTCGACGCCGACTTCGTTCCGCTCTACCGAACTGTCGAGCTCGAGCCTGAATCCTTCCCGGGCGCCGATCTCGTCGTGCTGGCCTCCGCCTCGGCGGCCCGCGCCTTCGCTCGCACGGGCTCGGGAACGCCGTGCGTCTCCATCGGCCCGGTAACGACGGCTGAGGCGGAGGGACTCGGACTCACAGTTGTGGCCGAGGCGGAAGCCCACGATCTCGAAGGAGTCACGCAAGCGGTTAAGCTCGCCGCATCGCGAGCCGGTTCATCACCCTCCTGACCGACTTCGGCCTCGAGGATGCGTTCGCAGGCATTTGCCGTGGTGTCATCAAGCGGATCGCGCCCGACGTCGAAGTCATCGACATCACGCACGGCATTCCCCCGCAGCACGTTCTCCAGGGTGCCCTCGTGTTGGCGAATGCTGTCCCGCACATGCCGGTCGGGGTGCACGTCGCGGTCGTCGACCCCGGGGTCGGCGGAGAGCGCAAGTCGCTTGCCCTTCGCGGCGCGGACGGACGGCTCTACGTCGGCCCGGACAACGGCCTCCTGCTCGTTGCAGCGGAGCGCCTTGGCGGTGTCGCGGAGGCTGTGGCGATCACCAACGAGAAGTACATGCTCTCACCTGTTTCGCGCACCTTCCACGGACGGGACGTTTTTTCTCCGGCGGCCGCTCATCTCGCCCTCGGAGTCGAGCTCCAGGAGCTCGGGCCGGGACTCGACCCCGATGAGCTGGAGCGGTTGGATGTGCCCGAGCCGCAGCTCGGCCGGTCCCGCGTCCAGGCGACGGTCGTCTACGTGGACCGGTTCGGCAACATGCAGCTCAACCTGACGAGCGAGCACCTCGAGCGGATCGGGATCGTCCCCGGGACGCGGGTCGAGCTGGAGGTGCGCTTCGAGCGCTACTTCGCCGTCTCGGCGCGCACGTTTGCCGACGTCCATCCCGGCGACATCGTTCTCTACGAGAACGCGTACGGGAGCATCGCGCTCGCCATCAACCGGGGCAATGCCGCGCAGTTGTTCGCCGCACGGGTAGGGCAGGAGGTGCGACTGTCCCCGATCTGAGCGAAAGGATCGACGAGGCCGGGCGCAAGTTCGCGCGCCTGGCGACGCGCATGGTCGTGGCCCGGCCGCGCCTCTGGCGAATCTTTCGCCTCCCGCTGCGCGGCCAGTTCAACCGGATGGCGCCGGACTGGGAAGACCGCATGGGGCCGGAGGGGCTCGTTCCACTCGGCGCCTCGCTCGAGCGCCTCTCGGTGTCGCCCCGGCGGGCCCTCGACCTCGGTACGGGGACTGGGAAGGCGGCGCGCGTTATTGCCCGCTTCTTCCCGGAGACCGAGGTGGTGGGTGTCGATCTCGCGCCGGCGATGATCGAACAGGCAAAGCGCTTGCTGCCTCCGGAGCTGGCCGGCCGTGTGCGGTTCGAGGTCGCGGACGGCTCCGCGCTGCCCTACGAGGACGGCGCGTTCGACCTCGTCGTCCTCCAAAACATGATCCCGTTCTTCGAGGAGCTCGCGCGGGTCACCGCGCCGGGCGGAATGGCCGTGTTTGCGTCCTCACGAGGGGCTGACACGCCGATCTACGTGCCTCCGGAGACACTGCGCGAGAGGCTCGGGCCGCTCGGCTTTGGGGACTTCGTCGAGCTCTCCGCGGGCATGGGGACCGCGCTCCTTGCCGTCCGCAAAGAGCGGGGTTAGGATCCCGATCCAAGCGACGTCCGCGGCGCGGTAGCACCGGCCCGGACGTCGTTTTTTTCACCCACGGCAAGTGGCGAGGGCCGGAATCGAACCGGCGACACCACGGTTTTCAGCCGTGTGCTCTACCAACTGAGCTACCTCGCCGCCGCCGGCACAGTCTAGCCTTCCGCCGCAGTGGCCGACCGCAACCTCG
>DASXSE010000134.1:0-3767 GCA_036506175.1 Gaiellaceae bacterium | reverse complement strand
GTTTTCCTACAAGCCACCCTGCGCCAAACGAGAGCGCCACGATCGCCGCGAGGACGATCGCGGCGAGCGCGAAGACGCTCAGGCGCTCGCCTACGGTCGCCATGGTACGGCAGTGGCCGGTCGGACGGCGACGAGATCCGCGAGGAGATAGAGCGACCCGGTGACGAGAACCGCCCCCTCGTGCCCGGCAGCTTGACGAGCCCTCGCCACGGCGGCTGAAGGATCGGGAACGACATCGATCTGCCGAAAGAAACGATCCGCGTGCGCGGCGAGGTCCTCGGCGGAGAGAGCGCGCTCGTTGCTCGACGAGGTGGCCACGAGGTGCTCGCCCAGGGCGGACAAGGCGGCCAGCATCCCGTCCACGTCCTTGTCACCGAGGATTGACGCGGCGACGACGTATTGCCGGGACGGCAAGCGCGCCAGGAGCCAACCGACGCCGGCGAGGTTGTGCGCGCCGTCCCAGATCTCCAGCGGGTCGTCCGCGACGCGCTCGAGACGGCCCCGCACGACGACATCCTCCGCGGCCGGCGCAGCGACGGGACGCCCGAGGAAGGATTCGCTTGCGGCGATTGCAAGCGCCAGGTTGCTGTGACCTGCGACCACCACGCTTTCCGCGCCCGCGGCTCGCGCGGCCTCCTCCCACTCTGGCTCCCCCAGGACGACGGTTGCGCCCGGCGGAACGACGGCGAGCTTCTCGGCCGCGATCGCTTCCCGCGTATCGCCCAGGACTTCGGTGTGCTCCAACGCCACATTCGTAAGTACGACCACCGGCGCATCCAAGACGTTCGTCGCGTCGTACCGCCCACCGAGGCCGGCCTCGACCACGGCCACGTCCACCTCGGCGATGGCGAATTCGGCGAGCGCTGCGGCAGTCAGTACCTCGAATTGCGTCGCGCCGAGCGCCTCGGCCTGTTCACGCACCCGCGCGAGCGCCTCCTCGAGGTCGGCCTCCGCCCCGCGTACGCGAATCCGCTCGCTCCAGCCAACGACGTGAGGAGACGTGTAGGCGCCCACAGCGAGGCCTGCGCCCGCAAGCAACGCCTCCGCCAGCCGTGTCGTCGTCGTCTTGCCGTTCGTGCCGACGACGTGGATCGCCCGAAACGAGCGCTGAGGATCGCCAAGCGCATGCAGGAGCTCCCGCATGCGCCCTAGGCCGAACTCCTCCGGCCACGGCATCAACGACTCGAGCCACGGGATCTGACCGGTCACCTAACCGCCGAGGGCATCGAGCTCGCGCCGGTAGCGGGCGAGCTTCTCGCGCTCACCCTCGACGACGTCCGGCGGCGCGTTCCGGACGAAGCGCTCGTTCCCGAGCATCCCCTCGGCGCGTGCGATCTCCTTGCGTAAGCGCTCGCGCTCGGCCTCCGCGTTCCCGTTCGCCTGGACGCGCTCGGGCCGCACCTTCGCTTCGAAGATCCGCCGTTCGTCGCCCTCGAGCTCGACCACCACCCCGCTGCGGAGGAAGATCGCGGCCGCGTCCTGTACGCGCTCGAGCGCGTCGGCCTCGACCTCGAAACGGCTGTCCTCCTCCGGCCACGGTGAGACGATCAGCCGGCTCTCGCGCGCGGGAAGATTCGTCCAGATCTCCTCCGTCACGTGCGGCAGCACCGGGTGGAGGAGCTTGAGGAGGCGTTCAAGGGCACCGAGCGCGGTCGCGATGGCATCGGCATCACGCTCGTAGAGCCGCGGCTTGATCGCCTCCGCATACCAGTCGCAGAAGTCGTCGAACGTCAGCCGGTAGAGGGCCTGGACCGCGCCGGCGAAGTTGAAGGTGGCCCAGTCGGTCTCGATCTGAGCCCGCACCCGATCCAGCCGCGCAAGTATCCATCGCTCCTCGACCGCGCTCGCCCGGAGATCGGGCTTCTGCTCTCCGTCTGCAGCTTGCAGCAGAAGGCGCGACACGTTCCAGAGCTTGTTGGCGAGCTTGCGCCCCTCCTCGACGGCGCCGTAGGAAAAGCGCACATCCTGCGTCGAGGACATCTTGCAGAGGCCGTAGCGCACCGCGTCCGCGCCGTGTTCAGCGATCACGTCGAGCGGATCGATACCCGTCCCTAGGCTCTTCGACATCCGCCGTCCATCGGGCGCGAGCACCGTCGAATGGATGATCACGTCCGTGAATGGGACGTCGCCCATCATCTCGAGGCCGGAGAAGATCATGCGGTTCTCCCAGAGCCTGATGATCTCGCGCGCGGTCGTGTTCAGATCCCCGGGATAGAACTTGCGGAGATCCGGCGTGTCGTCCGGCCAGCCGAGCGTGGCGAACGGCCAGAGCGCGGAGGAGAACCACGTGTCGAGGACGTCCTCCTCGCGCCGCAGTTCGGTCGACCCGCATTCCGCACATGCCTGCGTCTCAGTTTCCTCGACGGTGATGTGGCCGTCCGGGCAATGCCACACGGGGATTTGGTGACCCCACCAGAGCTGTCGGGAGATGTTCCAGTCCGGGGCGTCCTCCAACGAGTCGATCGCGAAGCGATGCTGGGACTCGGGGTGATAGCGGACGCGCTTGGACCGCAGCGCGTCGAGCGCCGGCTTCTTGAGCTCTTCCATTGAGCACCACCACTGCTCCGAGATGAGCGGCTCGATGCGCGACTCGCAGCGCTCGCAGAGCGCGACGGAATGACGGTAGGGCTCGACCTTCTCGAGGAGACCGTGCTCGCGCGCCCACTCGAGGATCCGCTCACCGGCTTCCTCCTGGCTCAGCCCCGCGAGATCACCGGCCTCCTCGTTCATCCGCCCGTCCGCCCCGACGACCATCGGCTCGGGAAGCCCGTGGCGCCGGCCGATGTCGAAATCGAGCGGATCGTGGCCGGGCGTGACCTTGAGCGCGCCCGTCCCGAACTCGGGGTCGACGTCCTCGTCCGCAATCACGGGCACGCGCCGCTCCACGTACGGGACCACGACCTCGCGGCCGACCGCGTCCTCGTAGCGCTTGTCGTCGGGATGCACCGCAACCGCGACGTCGGCCAGGATCGTCGCCGGGCGCGCCGTGGCGATTGTGACGCCGCCGTCGCCGTCTGCGAACGGGTACGTGACGTAGACGAGCTGGTCGTCGCGCTCCTCGTGGATGAGCTCCAGATCGGAGAGCGACGTCTCGTGGAAGGGGCACCAATTGATGATCCGGTTCGCGCGGTAGATCCAGCCCTTCCTATAGAGATGGACGAAGAAGCGCATGACAGCGCGCACGTAGTCGTCGTCCATCGTGAAGCGCTCGCGCCGGTAGTCCAGCGAGGCTCCCATACGCCGGAACTGCGTCATGATCGTGCGCCCGTACAGCCGCAGCCATTCCCAGACGCGCGCCTCGAAGGCCTCGCGCCCGAGCACCTTCCGCGACTTTCCCTGGCGAGCGAGATCCTTCTCGACTGCGTTCTGGGTCGAGATGCCCGCGTGGTCGTAGCCCGGCTGGAAGAGCGTGTTGTAGCCCTGCATGCGCCGCCAGCGGACGAGCGCGTCGGCGAGGGCGAGCTGGAGCGCGTGGCCCATGTGCAGCTCGCCGGTCACGTTCGGCGGTGGGTGGGCGATGACAAACGTCTCGCCGGGCGCATCGGCATGCGCCTCGTAGTGCCCCTCCTCCTCCCACGTCTTCTGCCAGCGTTCCTCGACGCCCTCAGGGCGGTACAGCGGCTCCATGCCTCGATTCTAGGGAGCGGCGCGGGCCGACCTAGCGCTGGAGTGGCTCGGCGCTGCAGTAATGCTCTGACACGATGCCGGCCGCCTCGACGACCGTCACCGGGAGATAGTCGAGGAGACGGCTGTCGGTGATCGCGACG
>DASXSE010000133.1:0-7083 GCA_036506175.1 Gaiellaceae bacterium | reverse complement strand
AGCTCACGCGTCCGCGCGAGGATCTCGTTTTGGCGCTCCTCGGTGAGCTCGGGATCGAGCATGAGCATGACTTCGTATGCGTTCACGGTTCCCGAATCCTCCTTCCCTCGGTCTAGCGGCCTCGCCGGCTCGCGCCGCTCGGGAAGGGACGGCGCCGGGGCGAGACAGGAAGTCGGTCGAGTATAGCGACGGTCGCAGGCTTGCTCTCGCCCCACTCGTCGTGGGAGAGTGACGCCTGTGAATCAAAAGCTTGCACTTGTTGCCGGCGTCATGGCCGGCGCCGCTGCCGCCATCGTTCTCCGGCGCAGGCGTTCGGCCGTGCCCATCAGCGCCGCGACGACGCCCGACCCGCGTGCCGAGGAGCTCCGGCAGAAGCTCGCCGAGGCGCGACGCGCCGACGTCGACGAGCGTGAGTTCGAGGCCGCCGGCATGGGAGCCGAGACAATCGTCGCGGAGGAAGCCGTCAGCCAGGAGCCGCCCGCCGCGAACGAGTTCGAGGCGATGCGGCGCCGCGTGCACGAGGAAGCGCGGGCAGCGGCCGACGAGATGCGCCGGCGCGCCGAGACTCCCGACCGGTCGTAGCCCGGCGGATCGAACACACCGTCGAGATCGCCGCGCCGCCCAAGCGCGTCTTCCCGTATCTGGTGGCGAGCGAGCGCCGGCTCCATTGGATGGGGCTGCTCGTGGAATCCGAGCCGCTTGACGAACATCATTTTCGCGACGTCTTCCTCGAGCACGGGCAACGCATCGAGATCGACGCCGAGGTGCTCCGCGACGACCCGCCCGAGCTTCTCCAAGTTTTGCTTCGGGGCCCGGGCTTCAACGCGACGAGCACGCAGCGCCTCGAGCCGACCGAGGACGGGACGCGTCTCACCACGGTAGTCGAGAGCGACTACACCAGCCGCCTGGCTCGCATCGCGGGGCCGCTCGTGGCCCGCCACGCGCAGCGGCAGCTCGAAGAGGACTCGGCTCGGCTCAAGAAGCTGATCGAGGCGGACCCGCCCGATTAGCGTGGCGGGCGGAAGGCCTGGACGCCGTTCGCTAGGCCCCGCGCGACCTTCCACTGATACGACGCCGTTTTCAGGCGGGCGCCCTCGATGGGGTTCGTCATGAAGCCTTCCTCCACGAGGATGGCGGGGACGTTGGCCCAGTTGAACCCGGTGAGGTCGCCGCGCGCGACGAGACCGAGGTTGGCGGCTCCCGTGGCACGCACGACGGCCGCTTGGACGAGTCGAGCCGCCCGGCGGCTGGGGCCGAAGATGTCGTCTGTCCAGCCGGCATGCCACTTCGGATAGAGCGTCGAGATGCCGTGGCGGCTTCTGTCCGTCGAGCCGTCGGCGTGGAGGCGGAGCATGAGCGCCGAGCTGCGGCGGTTGCAGAACTGTGCCCGCGCGATGTTGCCGCCGTTGCCGTAAGAGAAGTCCATCGTCGTCCGCGTCATCGCGACCCGGTAGCCGCGCGCGAGGAGCACGGAGCGAAGCTTCAGGCCGATCTGAAGGACGACGGTTGCTTCGCCCGGAGCGCCGCCGCCGTCCTTGATCTTGTACGTGGTCGAGCCCGGTCCGATCGGCTCCGTCGAGAGATCCGGCGTCGCTTCGTGCCCTGGGTCGATGCAGATGAGAGGAGTCGTCGCCGTCGGGGCTGGAAGTAAGAAGGCGACTGCGGAGAAGAGCCCGGCGGCGAGACCCATCGGCGTCCTAGTTTGACAGGCTCGGAAGCGCGACCTTATGCTCCCCGCGCCGCGATTGTCAGGCTTGCCTTACAATCGCTGGCGGACAGCCGAACGAGGGGAGACCGTGGGAGCAGCATTCTTGATGACGAGAGAGGGGCTCGAGGCCTCGCTCATCGTCGGCATCGTGCTCGCCTACCTCTCCAAGACCGAGAACCAGCGCTACTTCCGCATCATCTGGCTCGGCACGGCTGCCGCTGTCGCTGGGTCCGTCGCCACCGGCGCCGCCCTTTTCTTCACGATCGGCGAGCTGGAGGGGCGCGCGGAGCAGATCTTCGAGGGCGTCGCCATGCTCCTGGCCGTCGCGGTCCTCACCTGGATGATCTTCTGGATGCGGAAGCAGGCCGCGAACATCAAGCGCGAGCTCGAGTCCAAACTCGCCAGTGCGGTCGCCGCCGGCTCAGCGATCGGCCTCGCCTCCGTGGTCTTCTTTGCCGTTCTCCGCGAGGGAACCGAGACGGCGCTCTTCCTCTTTGCGATCGGAGAGAGCTCGACTCCGCTCGCCACTGGAATCGGGGCTGTGGTCGGGCTGACGATTTCGATCTCCCTCGGGATCGCGATCTTCATGGGCTCGCGGCGCATGAATCTGCGGCAGTTCTTCACGGCCACGGGCATCCTCCTGATCATCTTCGCGGCCGGCCTGCTTGCCCACGCAGTGCACGAGTTTCAGGAAGCCGGAGTCCTACCGGAGACTGTCGAGCACCTCTGGAACACCGCTGGAATCGTGAGCGAGGACTCTCACTTCGGGAAGTTCCTCACGGCGCTCTTCGGTTACAACGCCGATCCGTCGGCACTCGAGGTGGGTATCTGGATCGCCTATCTGACGGCTGCGCTCACATTCTTCCTTCGCCCGCTGATCGCGTGGCGGCGCGAACCGGCTCCGGCTCAGGCGTAGGCCCCAACTCTGGCGGAATAACGGACCGGTGAAGCCGGTTCGCATCGGCTGCTCGGGCTGGAACTACCCGCACTGGCGCGAGCGCGTCTACCCGAGGGGCCTGCCCGCGTCCCGCTGGCTCACCTATTACGCGGAGCTCTTCGACACCGTCGAGGTCAACAACACCTTCTACCGCCTCCCGAAACGGGAATCGGTCGCAACGTGGGTGGAGGAGAGCCCGTCCGCCTTCCTCTTCGCCGTCAAGGCGAGCCGCTTCCTCACGCACATGAAGCGGTTGACGGACATGGGGCAAGGCGTCCGCCGCTTCTACGAGCGGATCGAGCCGCTCGTCCGCTCTCCGAAGATGGGGCCAGTCCTCTGGCAGCTTCCGGAGAACTTCCATCGCAACGACGAGCGGCTTGCTTCGGCACTCGCGCGGCTGCCTCCGGGTCGCCACTGCTTCGAGTTCCGGCACCCGAGCTGGTTCGCCGAAGAGGTCTACGCGCTTCTCCGCGAACACGCTGTCGCCCTCGTGATCGGAGACCATCCCCGCCGTCTCTTCCAGACGCATGAGCTGACGGCGGGCTGGACGTTCATTCGCTTCCACCACGGGAGCCGCGGCCGCAACGGAAACTACTCGGAGCGGGAGCTCGAGGACTGGGCCGCCCGCGTCGACGAGTGGCGCGGAACCGTCGAGGTCTACGCGTACTTCAACAACGACTGGAACGGATACGCCGTCCGGAACGGGCTGGCGCTGCGCGAAATGCTCGAGCGCACCGCGTAAACCCCCTCCAAATCGGTTGAAAGTTGCTGGAACTTTACAAAACCTGTTCACTTCAATGATGCGGCACGGATTGCCCACGGGCACCGTCACCTTCCTGTTCACCGACATCGAGGGCTCGACGCGCCTGCTCCACGAGCTGGGCGCCGCCTATCCCGGCGTCGTGACGGGGCATCGACGAATTGTTCGCGACGTCGTCGCGCGGCACGGCGGTGTCGAGGTCGATACGCAGGGGGACAGCTTCTTCATCGCCTTCGTCGAGCCGACCGCGGCCGTCGAGGCAGCGACGGAGATCCAGACTGCGCTCGGCTCGCATCGCTGGCCAGGGGATGCCGCGGTTCGCGTTCGGATGGGCCTCCACACCGGCGAGCCGTTCATCTCCGACGCCCACTACTTCGGCGTGGACGTGCATCGCGCGGCGCGGATCGCTGCGGCGGCTCATGGCGGCCAGGTGCTCGTCTCCGAGCACGCGAAAGAGCTGCTGACCAGCAACGGCAACGGGCACTTTCGCGACATGGGCGTTCACCAGCTCAAGGACCTCCCCGAGCCGGAGCGGTTGTTTCAGCTCCTCATCGACGGGCTGCAGAGCACGTTTCCGCCTCCACGCGCCCACGAGGACGCGATGGCATCCGCGGGGCTGCCGGACTACACGCTCGCACCCGCGGACGTGCCCTGCCCGTACAAGGGCCTCGTGCCCTTCGAGCCGGAGGACACGGAGCTCTTCTTCGGTCGTGAGGAGCTGGTCGAGCAAATCGTCGATCGGCTGCGCAGAGCACCCTTCCTCGCCGTCCTCGGACCATCCGGAAGCGGGAAATCCTCGGTCGTTCGCGCCGGCGTCGTACCCGATCTCGAGCGAGGGGGCGGGGCGTCGACCGCGTCGATCATCACTCCGGGCGAGGACCCGCTCGCGGAGCTCGCCGAAACGCGAGGGGCAGCGGTTCTCGTCGTCGATCAGTTCGAGGAGGTCTTCACGCTCTGTGACGACGAGGAGGAGCGGCGCGCCTTCATCGACGGCATCCTCGAGCGAGCAGACGACGGGACGACGGTCATCATCGCGCTACGCGCCGACTTCTACGGTCACTGCGCGGCCTATCCCCGTCTAGCCGCCACGCTCGGCGATCAGCAGGTGCTCGTCGGGCCGATGAGCGAAGAGGAGCTTCGCCGCGCGGTCGAGCGGCCCGCCGAGCAGGCCGGCCTCCTTCTGGAACCGGGCCTGGTGGAGGGAATCGTCCGAGATGTCATCGGAGAGCCGGGAGCGCTTCCGCTGCTCTCGCACGCCCTCCTGGAGACCTGGAAGCGCCGGAGCGGAAGGATGCTGACCCTGCTCGGCTATCTGCAGTCGGGCGGCGTCGAGGGCGCGATCGCGAAGACCGCGGAGACGGTTTACCGAGACGCGCTCTCCCTCGAACAGCAGGCGCTCGCGCGGAGCATCTTCCTGCGGCTGACGGAAATCGGTGAGGGGACAGAGGAGACCCGTCGCCGCGTCTCCATCCACGAGTTGACCCCGCGCGCGGAGCAGGCGGGCGACGTGGCGGAAGTTCTCCAACGCCTAACCGATGCCCGCCTGGTCATCATCGATGACGGAACCGTCGAGGTCGCGCATGAGGCACTGATCCGCCATTGGCCGACGTTGCGCACCTGGCTCGACGAGGATCGCGAAGGGAGGCTCATTCACCGTCGTTTGACCGAGGCGGCGCGCGAATGGGACGCGGTCGGAGGCGACAGCGCCTTGCTTTACCGGGGCATGCGCCTTGCCGGCGCCAGCGAGTGGGCATCCGCGCACGACGCGGAACTGAACGAGCTCGAGCGCGCCTTCCTCGGCGCGAGCCGGGCAGCCGAGCTGGGGGAGATCGACGCGACGCGCCGCCGCAACCGGCGCCTGCGAGTCCTGGTAATCACGCTGGCTCTCCTCCTGTCGCTGGCGGTCGTCGCCGGGGTAGTGGCGTTCCTCCAGCAGCAGCACGCTCGAGCGGCGCAAACCTCCGCGATCGCCCAGCGCATCGGCGCGCAGGCGCTCGTTCAGAAGGATCTCGACCGCTCGCTTCTCCTCGCTCGCGAGGGCGTCGAGCTCGATGATTCCCTCGCCACGCGCGGGAACCTCCTGGCAGCCCTCGTCCGCAGTCCCGCGGCAATCGGCGTCATGCGCCCTCTCCCTGGGCGCCTGCTCGGCTCGGCGATCACCCCCGACGGGAGGCTGCTTGCCGTCTCCAACAACGACCGCGACACCGCATTGATCGACACGCGCACGCGCCGCGTGGTCCGCACGCTGAAAAGCGACGGCGTCGTCTTCCTGCAGGACGGCAAGAGCTTTATCGACTTTCAGTTCGCGCAGGAGCGTAAGCGCCTCCTCGTTCGCGACGTCGCGTCAGGAAAGGTGCTGCGCGTGATCCAGAGGCATCAAGGCACCTCGTTCTGGTTCTCGAATGATCTGTCCCGTATCGTCGTCACGGAAGACGGGGGGGCAGCCGTCGTCCGCGCCACGTCGGACGACGAGGTCATCGCGCGCGTTCCGCCCGGCCACGGAAGGTCAATCTGGGACGTGTCGATGCGCGACCGCAATCACCTCCTCACGATCGAGGCCCCGGCACCGAATCCGGACTGTTTCGCCGCAGGCTGCGTGCTCGTTTGGCACGACCTGCGCACCGGGCGCGCGGTCAGCTCGATCACCGTCGATGGTTTCTACAGCTATGGCCCGAGCGACGACGGCACCCAACTGGCAGTCGGTAGGACCGACGGATCGGTGAGCATCTACGACCTGCGAACCGGCGCTCGTCGGGACATGCAGGGTCGCCAGAACGCGGCGGCAAACCCCTGGTTCAGCCGGGACGGCAAGCTGCTCGCGTCGGGCGGCGACGATCGGCAGGTGCTCGTCTGGGACGTCGCCTCCGGGAACCTCGTCCAGACGCTCACGGGGCACAACGGCCGGGTCTTCAGCCCTTCGTTCTCGCCGGACGACCGGACGCTGTACACGACGAGCCTCGACGGAAGCCTCATGATCTGGGACCTCGCGGGAGACCGCCGTCTCGGCCGGCCCATCCACGCGGGGAGGGGCAACAGCGTGCCCACCGATCCGGGCCCCGACGGGCTACTCGCCGTCAGCCCGGTGGGAGCCTCGTTTGCCATCACGCGGGACGACGGAAAAGCCGCCGTCTTCGACTCGACCACGTTCAGGCAGAAGGGCGCGATCCAGACCGCCAGCGGACGGCTCTTCGATGCGGCGTTCTCACCCGACGGCCGTCTCCTGGCGACTGCCGGCGTCGACGGAGCGGTGGGGATCTGGCACGTCGCATCCGGGAAGCCCCTCCACGAACGACTCCCCGGCCCGCCGCGGGTGCTGGGGCAAGGGCGCCAGAACATCGCGCTCAGCGTCGCCTACAGTCCCAATGGGAAGACGATCGCCGCGGGCGACACGTCCGGGGCGATCTACGTCTGGGACGCGAAGTCCGGGAAGTTGATCCGGGCTCCGGTCAAGACGCCGATCGATCGCGCGCTCCCGCCGCCGCCGCCGGGCTCGTCACTTCCAGCGACGCTCGGAATCATGGGTCTTGCGTTCAGTCCGGACAGCAAGAAGCTGGCAGCGGGCCACGACACGAACGCCACGGTCTATTCGCTTCCGAGCGGACGACCGTTGTACACCGTGGACGTCGACGGAAACTACGGGCACGCCTCCGCCGTCGCCTTCTCGCCCGACGGTTCGCT
>DASXSE010000132.1:0-6352 GCA_036506175.1 Gaiellaceae bacterium | reverse complement strand
GAGCGATTGGCCCAAGGTCGAGCTGACGGTTGTAGCGCCGACGCCGTCGCTGACGGCGCCGACGCTGACCGAGAACGGCCGGGCGGTCGCGGGCCTCAATACGCACAACCTGGGCGAAGCAAAGAGCATGGTCGTGGCCATCGACCGTTCACGGTCGATGGTCGGCCAGGCGATCTACGACGCTGCGAACGGAGCCCGCGAGTTCGTTGCTGCGAAAGCTCCCGGCGACCGCGTCGCACTCGTGACGTTCGGGAGCCAGGCGTCGGCGCTGACCCAGTTCTCCACGTCCACGATCGACGCCGACACGGTGCTTCGCCAACTCGACGTCGACTCGACCGCGGGAACCGCTCTCTACGACGCTGTCGTCCAGGCGGCCGACCTGCTCCGAGGCGAGACGAACCCCGCCCGGGTTCTCGTTCTCCTCACCGACGGTTCGAACTCGTCCACGAGCGGGACGACCATCGACGACGCGATCCACGCGGCACAGGCCGCCCACATCGCCGTCTACACGATCGGCATCGAAAGCGGTCAGTTCTCGCCCGAGCCCCTGAAGCGGCTTGCGGACGCCACCCACGGTGCCTACTTCGGAGCCGCGACGACCCAAGCTTTGACCGACGTCTACAACTCGATCACCGAGGAACTCCGCCGCACCTGGCAGCTTGACTACTTCACGTCGGCCCGCCCCGGGGATCCCCTCAACCTGGTCGTCAAGTTCCCCGGAGGCGCCGAGGCCACGGCGAAGCTAACCGCTCCTGGCGAAGCTCCTCCGGCAACGACAGAGCCTTCTCCGCTGCTTCCTGCGTTCTTCTACACGAGCGACTGGGGCCTGCCCGTGCTCGCCGGCGTGGCCGGTCTCCTTGTCCTGCTCGCCATGGTGTTCGCTCTCGCGGCGCCGAAGGGGACGTGGCTGAAAGGACGGCTCGAGCCGCATGTCGCCTCCGCGAAGCACGCTGCCCTCAAGCGTCAGAAAGAGGAGCGCCGGTTCTCCGCGCTCGCGGGCCTCTTCAAGGCGACAGAGGGAGTCTTCGGGAACCTCCAACAGTGGAAGAAGCTCGACCGCGTGCTCCAGCGTGCGGACTTCCCGCTGACCACGCCCGAGTACGCCTACGTCATGATCGGCTTCGGGCTTCTCTTCGCCTTCCTCTTTACTCTCCTCGGGCGCGGGCCGCTGTTCACGGCCGTCGGCTTCTTCGTCGGTGTGTTCCTGCCCTACCTGTTCGTGTCCTTCAAGGCGCGCCGGCGCTTGAAGGCCTTCGATGAGCAGCTTCCTGACATGCTCGTGACGATGGCGGCCTCGCTCAAGGCCGGCCACAGCTTCCGCCAAGGCATCCAGAGCGTTGTGGACGAAGGCGTCGACCCGGCCGCCAAGGAGTTCAAGCGCGTGCTCAACGAGACCCGCCTCGGGCGGCCGATGGACGACGCGCTTGCCGACATGGCCGCAAGGGTCGGCTCGAGCAACTTCGAGTTCGTCATGAGCGCTGTGACCATCCAGCGCCAGGTCGGCGGAAGCCTCGCCGGCCTCTTCGACATGGTCGCGGACACCGTCCGCCAGCGGCAGCAATTCCGTCGCAAGATCCGCGGACTGACGGCCATGGGCCGCATGTCCGCCTATGTCCTCATCGGCCTTCCCTTCCTCGTCGGCCTCGCCATCTACGCCATCAACCGCGAATACATGCAGCCCCTACTCACGACCTCGACGGGGCACAAGCTGCTGATCCTGATGTTCGTGATGATGGGCATCGGCTCGGCGATGCTGAAGAAGATCGTGTCCTTCAAAGGTTAGGAGTCATGTTCTTCCTACTCGTCTTCGGTCTCGCATCCCTCGGTCTCGCAGCCTTCCTCATCGGCGAGGCGGCGACTCTGCCCGCCCGCCAGCGGGAGGGAAACCTGCGCCGGGCCTCCACCTACGGGCGCTCGCGCCGCGCGGATACGGGCCGGGGGCAGGAAAGCTTCCGTGACCGCGCGGTCGAGCCCATGAAGATGGGCCTCGCGCACGCAGTGCTCAAGCTGAGTCCGCGCATGAGCGTCGACAAGGTCAGCCGCCGTCTCATGGGCGCAGGCGTGGGACGCACGCTCTCCCCGACGAGCTTCCTCGCGAGCAAAGCGGTTTTCGGCGTCGCCGGCTTCATCGGCGGCACATTCCTCGGCGGCCTGGTGGGCAAGGGCTCCCTCGGCGTGCTGCTTGCCATCTTCTTTGCGTTCGCCGGCTTCGTGCTGCCGGACCTCTTCGTCTCGTTCAAGGCCCGTGGCCGCCGCGAAGAGATCCGCTCCGAGCTTCCCGATGCGCTAGACCTCCTCGCCGTCAGCGTGGAGGCTGGTCTCGGCTTCGACGCTGCCATCTCGAAGCTGACCGAGCACATGGAGGGTCCACTCATTGACGAGTTCGCCCTCTCGCTCGGCGAGATGCGCATCGGCGAGACGCGCAAGCTCGCGCTCGAGAAGATGGTCCAGCGCGTGCAGGCGCCGGAGCTCGCATCCTTCGTCCGGGCGCTCATCCAGGCTGACGAGCTCGGTATCTCATTGGGCCGCATCCTCCGCGTGCAGGCCACCGATACGCGCAACAAGCGTCAGGCCGCAGCGGAGGAGAAGGCGATGAAGGCGCCCATCAAGATGCTCTTCCCTACCGCGCTCTTCATCTTCCCGTCCATGTTCCTGATCATCCTCGGGCCGGCGTTCCTCAACTTCAACGGCATCTTCTTCTAAGCCGAGTGCCCCAGGACGATGGCCGCAGAGGAGCACAAGAGCGAGATTGAGACCGGCTTCGGGACGGGCCTCCGAGCGAAGCTCGGACGCTCACCCGCCGAGCAAGAGTCGCCCGTCGCCGAGGTCGAGCCTGTAGATCCGCCGCTCGGAGGCGGCCTCGAGGTCATGCCGTCGAACGGCGAGCCTGCGGGGGACGTCGAAGCCCTGCGCGCCGAGCTCGCTGCGGCTCTGGCCCGCGAGCGAGATCTTCGAGACGAGCTGACGATGACGACTGCGGCGCCCCTGCCGTCTCCGGACTTCAGCGCCGCCGAGGCTGATTTCCGCGCCCGCTCTACCGATCTCGATGCTCGCGCGGCGCGCCTCGCCGCGGCCGAAACCGAGCTCGAGGAGCGCGAACGCCGCATGTCCGAGCAGGTCGCCCTCGTGCGCACGGAGAAGGAACGGCTCTCAGAGATCGAGACGCGTGTCGTTGCATCGGACGCCCTCAGCTCCGAGCGCGAGGCACAGGCCGAGGCCAAGCTCCGGGAGCTGAAAGACGCCGATCGCGAGCGCGAGCGGCTCCAGACGCAGCTGCAGAAGCAGACGTCGTCGCTCGCCGCCCAGGAGACGAAGCTCTCGAAGCGGGAAGCCGCGGTCGAGGCTCGCGAAGCCGAGGTGACCGCGCGGCACGATTCGCGCGAGCGGTCGCTCGCAGCTCGCGAGGCGGCCGTCCGTGAGCAGGAAAAGGGTTACTCGAGCGCGGAGGACAAACTTGCCCACCGCGAACGCGAGCTCGCCAAGCAGATGGCCGCGCTGACGGCCAAGCAGGAGGCCCTCGAAGAGCGCGAAGCCGACCTTTTGAAGAAGCAGGAGCGCCTGCGCGGCGACGCCCAGCGCCTCGAAGCCGAGCTGACGGGCAAGGGCAAGGCAGCACAGGACGCGGTCGCACGGCTCAAGGAAATGGAGGCCCGCGAGCTCGAGCTCGCCGCCCGCGAAGCGGAGATCGGACGCCGTGAGGCGCACGTCGGCCGGGTCGAGAAGGACACCGAGAAGGGTCGCGACCTCGAGGAGTACGAGGACCGCCTCAAGGACCGCGAGCGGGAGCTCGCGGAGATGGAAGCAGAGCTCCAGAACAGCGAGCAGCTCACCGATTCGCAGAAGAGCCGCCTCGAACGCAAGGAAAAGCGCCTGGCCGAGATGGAGGAGACGATTCGCGACCGCCTGCGCGAGCTCGACGACCGCGAGGCCGGCATCGAGCAGCGCGAGGCCAGCGTCGAGGCCGAGACCGACATCCGCGAGGACAAGCTCGAGCGGCGCGAGAAGGAGCTGGCCGAGCTAGAGCAGCGGCTCGCGAACAAGGAAAGCGAGCTAGCGACCTACGTCCAGCAGATCCAGAGCCAGCTCAACGACCGCGAGTCCACCTGGTGGAACAAGGTCACCGGCGGCGACGAGGAAGCCGCCTGAACCTCTGGCCGGCGGCGGCTTAGCCGGGGCAAGCCCGGCCTCGCCCGCCGCCTGACGACGCTGGCTGCAGGATGCGGCGCCCTCGGGACTAGGCCGTGCCTACAAAAGCACTGTCCTGCGCCCCTCGGGCGGGCCTCCTTTGCCATCCCCGCCCCAGACGCCCAGGCGACCTCCTCGGCGACGAGGACGCCCACGCGATGCCTAGGCTGCGGCGCCCTCCCGCGTAGCCTGTTTCCAGCGCTCCAGAGCTTCCCAGCAGGCGACCGTGTCGCCCGAGACCTGCGCGCCGAGCTCCCGTAGATCGTGGGCCCAGTGGAGCTCGGCGACTTTCGTGTCGTCGGGCTCGGGCTCGGCTCCTGCGCCAAGCCGGGCGTGGTAGACGACGAGCGCGGATCCGGAATCGTCGTTGACGCACACGGCGATAGGGCTCAGGTCCTCGAGTGCCTCCTCCGCGAGATGGATCTCTTCCTCTGCGTCGGCGAGGAGCGCCGCACGCGGCTCTTCGTTCGGCATCAGACCGCCTGAGGCAGAGGCGGTCCAGAGGAGCGGATCGCGGCCGATCGATGGGCCCCGAAGCTGGAAGAGGATTGGACCCTCCGGCCGCTCGACGAAGAGCTGCACGCCGAGGGCGAAACCGAGGCGGTACGCGAGAGTCGGCTCCTCGAAGACGACCATCGCCTCGGCGTAGCGCCCTGCGCGGCGCAGAATGGCGCCGTCGGCGGAGACGCCGTGGCAGAACGCGATCGGGCCGTCGAAGCGGCCAGGCGTGCGCGACAGGAGCCGCTCGGCATCCCGTAGCGCCTGCGCCACTGGCCTGTCCTCCGGAAGCAAGAACGGAAATGGCCTGAACCGTGGCTCGCCGTCGAGAAGGACGATCGCGCGCATTCCTTCAGTGTGAACAGAGCCTGGGATGGGAAGGAGCCGCGCAGTGCCGAGACTGAGACGCGTGGACTGTTCCGGGCCGGGAATCGTGCGCCGCCGCCGCGGGCGCGGGTTCGAGTACCTCGATGCGACCGGCAAGCGGATCGAGGATTCCGAAGTCCTCGAGCGGATCCGCGAGCTCGTGATTCCTCCCGCCTGGGAGAGCGTCTGGATTTGTCCGTACGCGTTCGGTCACATTCAGGCAGTCGGCACCGACGCGGCCGGCCGCCGCCAGTACCTCTACCACCAACTCTGGCGGGAGCGCCGCGACCAGGAGAAGTTCGACGAGATGATCCGCTTCGCCCGCGCGCTCCCTCGGCTGCGAAGAACCGCCGCTCGGCAACTTGCGAAGACCGGAATGCCGCGCGAAAGGGTTCTCGCCTGCGCGGTCCGCCTGCTCGACCGTGGGTTCTTTCGCATCGGCACCGAGGATTACGCGGAGCAGAACAAGACCTACGGGCTGGCGACGATGCAAAAGCGGCACGTGACGCTCGGCGACGACTTTCTCATCACCTTCGATTACGTTGCCAAGGGAGGAAAGCGGCGCGTGCAGTCCATCGTCGATCCGCCTGCCTATTCGGTGATCGAAGCACTGCTTCGGCGACGCGCGGGCCGGGAGCTACTCGCCTACAGGAACGGGCGCAAGTGGATCGATGTCCGCTCCGACGACATCAACGAGTACATCAAGGAGATCACGGGCGAGGGGTTCTCTGCGAAGGACTTCCGCACGTGGAGCGGGACAGTGATCGCCGCGGTCGCGCTCGCGGTGTCCGGGCGAGCGGCAGCGACGCAGAGCGCGCGCAAACGGGCGATCACGCGCGCGGTGAAGGAAGTCGCGCACTACCTCGGCAACACACCCGCGGTCTGCCGTGCCTCCTACATCGACCCACGGGTTTTCGACCGCTACAGGGACGGAATCACGATCGGCGGCGCCCTCGACGACCTGGGCGAGGAGGTCGATCCCGGTCAGCCGTCCTTCCAGGGCGCCGTCGAGGAAGCCGTCCTCGACCTCCTCGAGGCCGAACGAACCCCTGCGATCGAGAAGGTTGCGTGACCGAGAACGGCGATCGGCAGGTCAGTTAGAGCCGAGCACGATCCAGACGTCGGCACCGCCGCGTTCCTCGTTGCGCGCCTCCGCCTTGCCCCCATGAGCGCGGCTGATGGCGGCGACGATCGCAAGGCCGAGCCCTGCTCCGTCGCCGGTTCTGCCCTCGTCGGCTCTGCTGAAGCGCTCGAAGGCGCGGCCGAGGAAAGGCTCGGGGAACCCGGGTCCCTGATCGTGGAC
>DASXSE010000131.1:0-17545 GCA_036506175.1 Gaiellaceae bacterium | reverse complement strand
GTCGGGCTCGAGACCGGCTGGCATGAAGTCGGGTCACTCCGGCTCGCGTCCTCGGAGGAGCGCATGCAGGAACTGCGCCGCCAGGCGGGGTGGGCGAAGACGTTCGGGCTGCCCCTCGAGCTCGTCTCCGCGGAGGAGGCGCAGAAGCTCTTTCCGCCGTTCTCCACCGAGGGTGTCCTTGGCGCTGCCTACCTGCCGACGGACGGCTACATCGACCCGAGCCAACTCACCTTTGCCCTCGCTGAGGGCGCCAGGCGGGGAGGCGCCGAGATCTACACCAACACCCGGGTCACGGGGATCGCGGTTGAGCGTGGCCGCGTCACAGCCGTCGAGACCGACAAGGGGTCGATCGAAACCGAAGTCGTAGTCAACGCGGGGGGGATGTTCGCGGCCGACATCGGCCGGCTCGCCGGTGTGATCGTCCCAGTGATTCCCATGGCGCACGAGTATCTCGTCACGCGGCCGAGTGGGCTGCCACTCGACCTGCCGACGATGCGAGACCCGTCGCTCCTCGTCTACTTCAGGGGCGAATCCGGCGGGCTGGTCATGGGCGGTTACGAGCGCCATCCCGCGCCCTGGGGCCTCGATGGCATCCCGGAGGACTTCAACGGCAAGCTCCTGCCGGAGGACTGGGAGCGATTCGACGAGCTCCTGCAGAACGCAGTCGTCCGCGTGCCGGAGCTCGAGGATCTGGAGGTAGTCCGCCTGATCAACGGCCCCGAGGCCTTCACTCCCGACGGCGAGTTCATCCTCGGCGAGACGGATGTCCGCGGATTCTGGGTGGCGGCGGGTTTCTGCGCCCACGGGCTCGCAGGCGCCGGGGGCATGGGCCAGCTGGTTGCCGAATGGATCGTCGAAGGAATTCCGAGCCTGGACGTCTGGGAGATGGATTCGCGGCGCTTCGGCCCTCACTACGCAAGTCGCGAGTACACGCTTGCGCGCACTGTCGAGGTCTACTCGACGTACTACGACATCAAGTACCCGGGCCAGGAGAGGCTCGCGGGACGCCCCTTGCGCATGGCGCCCACGTACCACCGGCTCGCAGAGCTCGGCGCTTCCTTCGGAGAGAAGTCGGGCTGGGAGCGGGCGAACTGGTTCGAGCCGAATGCCGGACGCGGTGACGAAAGCCCTCGTCCGCGGGGGTGGGCGGGCGAAATCTGGTCCCCGGCGATCGGCGCGGAGCACCGTGCCTGCCGCGAATCGGCAGCGCTCTTCGACGAGACATCCTTCGCCAAGATCGAGGTGAGCGGGCCGGGCGCAGCCGAGTTCCTCGAGAGGATGTGCGACAACCGGGTGGCACGTGACGTCGGTGCCGTCACGTACACACAGATGCTGAACGACCGCGGCGGCATCGAATGCGACTTCACGGTCACGCGCGTCGCCGAGGACGTCTTCCGGATCGTGACCGGCACGGCGTTCGGCCGCCACGATCTCGCCTGGATCCGACGTCACCTGCCCGACGACGGCTCGGTTCGCGTGGACGACGTCACGTCGCGCTACGCCTGCCTCGGGCTCTGGGGACCGGCGGCCCGAGACATCCTCCAGCCGCTGACCGACGCGAACCTCGCCAATGAGGCCTTCCCCTACATGCGGGCGCGCGAGATCGTCGTGGGGCCGGTCCCGTGCCTCGCTCTTCGGGTTACGTACGTGGGAGAGCTCGGTTGGGAGCTCTATTGCCCGATGGAGTTCGGGCTCCGGCTTTGGGACCGGATCTGGGAAAGCGGGAGCGAGCACGATCTCGCCGCGGGCGGGTACAAGGCGATCGATTCGCTTCGGCTCGAGAAGGGCTACCGGGTCTGGGGCGCCGACATCACTCCTGACGAGACGCCGTTCGAAGCAGGGCTCGAATTCGCCGTCAAGCTGGAGAAGGATGACTTCGTCGGCCGCGACGCCCTCCTCGCCGCCCGCGATCGTCCTCTGGAGAAGAAGCTCGTCTGCCTCGTGCTCGAAGACCCACGCTCCGTCGCTCTCGGTTCGGAGCCCGTCCGCATCAGCCAGGACGTGGTGGGCCGCGTGACGAGCGGCGGCTATGGCTACACCATGGCGCGCTCGATTGCCTACGCCTATCTTCCGGCCGGCGTAGCGGCGACCGGCCAGGCTGTCGAAGTGGAGATCTTCGGCGAGTGGATCGCGGGCGAGGTGGCCGAGGAGCCGCTCTGGGACCCCGATGGCGCACGCATCCGTGACCAAACAACCACAGAAGTGACTAAGTAACAGTGTGTTACTAGCTAGAGGTCGAGCTGTGTTCCGGCGCCGCACTCGCGGGCCGCGCTGAGGACTCGCGCGGCGAACGCGGCGTCCAGGGCTCCAACTCCGAGGTTGCAGCAGAGGACGCGAGTCGGCGAGTCCGACTCGGCCAGCGCGGCGCCGACGCTTCCGTCCGGCTTTGGCCAGCCCTGGAAGTGCCCGAGCGAGCGGTAGTACTCGAACTGGTCGACGTCGTCTACGAGAAAAAGGCCTGCGGCCCCGACCGCTTCTGCCGAGAAGTAGAAGTCGAAATCGATGGGCAAGGCAAGCCAGCGGTCACCAAGCCAATCCGGGCCCAGTGGAGACGGCGGCTGCTCGACGATTGGCCCGGCGCTCATGACCACGTCTGCGCCTTGCACTGCCGCGCGCGGCTCGTCAACGGGTTCGACGTTCCCCTCGAGCTGTTCGATCCGCTCCGGGTGTGGGTCGTATGCGCGGATCGTCGCGTCCGGATTCAAGGCGCTGAGGACCCGGACGTGAAAGCGGCCTTGCTCGCCGCAGCCGAGCAGGGCGGCACGGCTCCAACCGTCTGGAGCCCAGCGCCGCACGCAGACGCCGCTCGCGGCGGCGGTCCGCGCGGCCGTGATCTCGGCCCCGTCCATGATGGCCACCGGCAGCCCGGTGTCGGCGTCGTTGACCACGATCAGCCCCGTGATGTACGGGAGGCCCCGCTCCTTGTTGGCCGGATAACCGGCGACCCACTTCAGGGCAACGACGTCTTCATCGCGTAGATACGCCGGCATCGCATGGATGAAGGAGTCCTGGCGTGGATGGACTCCGGGCTTGGGGGGCAACTCCACGCGGCCGGCGCCGACTGCACGGTAGGTCTCCTCGACGAGGTCGAGCTGTTCGGGGATCGGAGGAAGGAGGGCGGCGACTTCGTCCCGGCGCAGATAGACGAAGCTCACTCGTACACGCGGTCGGCCTCGATCACGATCTGGATCCGTTCGGTTCCTGTTCGCCGCCACGGATACGGCCGTTGTCCGATGTACTTCTCCGAGAGATCGTCGATGTGGCTGTCCGCCTCGTCGCCCGTGATGAAGTCGACGGCGCGGCCGCGGATATCGGCTTTGTCCCAGGGATCTTCACGCGCGGTGATCGACATCGCGATGCGTGGATCGCGTCTCAGGTTTCGCTCCTTGGCGCTTCCCACCACCGTGTTGAACGAGATGCGGCCACTTTCGAGAGATGTCCAGACGGGAGTGACCTGCGGCGAACCGTCTTGGTTCAGCGTCGCCACGAACAGGTAGTTCGGCCCCTGGAACAGCTTTGTGACCTTGTCGCTCAGCTCCGCCATCTCTCTTCCCCGTCGGTGCGTCCGATGCTACAGACGAGGCGTTCGTTAGTTGCGCCTTACGTAAGCTTCTGCTTAAATAACGTCTCGTGGAAGAAGCCTTGCGCGCGATTGCCGAGCCGCACCGCCGGCGCATCCTGACCCTCGTCAGCTCGAACGAGCTTTCAGCGGGGGAGATCGCAGCTCGCTTCGAGATCACGAGACCCGCGGTCTCGCAGCATCTCACCGTGTTGCGAGAGGCAGGGCTCGTCGCGGAGCGTCGCGATGGAACGCGGCGTCTGTATCGCATTCGTCCGGAGGGCTTCGCCGATCTGAAGTCGTTCCTGGAGGCGTTCTGGGGCGAAGGTCTCGAGCGCCTCAAGGTGGCGGCTGAAAACGAAGAGGGAAGGAGGCGCCGTGGCCGTCGAGCGGCCTGAAGTCGCAACCGTCGTCGAACGAGAGGTGCTCATCGGGGCCCGGCCGGAGACCGTGTTCGAATTCTTCATCGACCCCGAGAAGATGGTGCAGTGGAAGGGCCAGAAGGCCGAGCTCGACCCGCGACCGGGAGGCACCTACCGGGTCGAGATCAGCGAGCAGGCGATCGCGAGCGGCGAGTACGTCGAGGTCGAGCCACCGAATAGGGTGGTGTTCACGTGGGGCTGGGAGGGGCAGGAGACCGGCGAGCACGCCGTCCCGCCTGGGTCCAGCCGCGTCGAGATCTCGCTCGAGCCGGAGGGAGACGGGACCCTCGTACGTCTGCGCCACCTCGACCTTCCCGAAGGATCGCGCGCCACTCATGCCGAGGGTTGGGATCACTACCTCGGCCGCCTGTCCAAGGCTGCCGCGGGGGAGGACGCCGGCCCAGATCCGAACGCAGGCGGAACCGGGTAGAACAGGAAGGGACGAAACGGAAAGGAGAGGCATGGGAAACCCAGTTGTGCACTTCGAAGTCGTCGGGAGCGATGGGGCGAAGCTCCAGGACTTCTACGGGAAGCTCTTCGACTGGAAGATCAAGTCGGACAACCCGATGAACTACGGAATCGTGGACAACGCCGGCGAGGGCATCAACGGCGGCGTCGGTGAGGCGCCGGACGGCCATGGCCACGTCACCTGGTACGTCCAGGTCGATTCGATCGACGCCTGCCTGAAGAAGGCCGAGGAGATGGGCGGGAAGACCATGATGCCGCGGACCGAGATGGACATGGTCACGATGGCGATGGTCGCCGATCCCGAAGGCAACATCGTCGGCCTCGTCGAGGGCTCGAACTCCTAAAGACGCATTACGGTACGCGGGTGCTCCTCCAGGGCACCCGCGTGCTGGCTTGCGAGAACGGCCTCGCCGGGCCGCTGTGCTCGCGGTTGCTCGCCGATCTCGGCGCGGACGTCGTCAAGATCGAGCGGCCCGAGGGCGGCGACGTCACGCGCGGCTGGGACACGATCGCCGGCGGAGAGTCGAGCGGCTTCGTGTGGATGAACCGCGGCAAGCGGAGCGTGGCGCTCGACGTCAAGGACGAGGGTGCGCGCCCTGCGCTCGAGCGCCTCATCGCGGGTAGCGACGTCTTCCTCCAGAACTTCACGCCCGGCTGGGCGGCGCGGGTCGGACTGGATGAGCCGCAGGTGCGGGCGCTGCGGTCCGACATCGTTTACACGGAGATCTCCGGCTACGGCCCGGACGGGCCGTACGCAGAGCGCAACGCGTACGACCTCGTCATGCAGGGCGAGACCGGGCTCATTTCGCTGACCGGAACCCCGGACGAGCCCGCGCGAGTGGGCGTTTCCATCTGCGACGTCGGGGCCGGGAGCTATGCCGCGGTTGCGACGCTCGCTGCGCTCCTGCGCCGAGAGCGGACCGGCGAGGGCGCCCACGTGTCTGTCTCCCTCTTCGACACGATGGTGGACTGGCTCGGCTATTTTCCCCACCTGTGGTGGCACAGGCGGGAGACGCCCCCGCGGACCGGAATGCGGCATCCCCACTTCTGCCCGTATGGGCCGTTTCCCGCCGCAGAAGGGGAACTGTTCAGCCTCGCCGTGCTCTCCCCGGAGCATTGGCGTGCGCTCTGCGTGGAGGTTCTCGATCGCCGCGATCTGCACGCAGACTCTCGATTTGCCACGAACGAAAGTCGAGTCACTCATCGTGGCGAGCTCGAACCCGACCTCGAACGCGAGTTCTCTGCGCGGGCGGCGCCGGAATGGCTCGAGCGCCTGCGAGCCGCGCGCATTCCGTGCGGCTCCGTGAACGACTTGGAAGCGGTCATGAACCATCCGCAACTCGCGCACAACGGTCTCGTCGCGGAGGTGGGATCGCCGACGGGCTCGATCCCCACGATCGGAATTCCCTTCCTGATCGACGGCGAGCGCCCCGAACCGGGTCCTGTGCCCGGGCTCGGCGAGCAGACTGACGACCTGCTCGGTTCAACGCCGAAATAGGGGCTCACCCGGAGAAAAGTCAGGGGGCCGCCCCGACGCGCGGTGAAGCTCGCCGCTGCACCATCGGCGCATGTCCAAAAAGATCAATACCCGTCGAGTTCTCTCGCCCGCGCTCCTCGCTCTCGTCCTAGGCTGTTTCTTCCTCCCGTTCGCCACCGTGTCCTGCGGCGACCAAGCGGTCACCTTTACGGGCGCCGAGCTCGCCGTCGGGGCCGTTCCGGATTCCGGGACGGGGGACTTCAACGAGGAGGTCGAGTCGGGCGGCCAGTTCTACGCGTTGCTCGCTCTTACGGCGGTTGTTGCGGCTGTCGTTTTCGCCGCTTACCGCTCACCCTCGCGAGCGGCTTTTCTTCTCTCAGAGCTCGCCTTCCTCGCGCTCTGTTGGCTCTACGTCCAGGCGGGCCTAGAGCTGGCGACTGTCGACGTGCACGTGGGCTACCTGCTCACGCTTGCTCTCCTGCTCGCTTCGATGTGCGCTCACGCGGCGGCTATGCGCGGGCAGGGGCTGTGGGTCGCGCTCACGGCTGGAATTCCCGGGATGGTTCACCCGCTCGTGTTTCTCGCCGTCGGCGTGGTCGTCGTCTTGATCTACGTGGCGCGGGCGGAAAGGCGCACCAAATCGTCCAGCCAGGCGCTCCGTCCGCCGTCGGAAGACCAGACAACCGGAAAGAACGATTCGTCCATAGACATATCTCCGACTCGCCTGTAGCGCGAGTAGGTCGGATCGACGTTCACTGGGTGAAACTCGGCATCAGCCGGAATCAGGTGCGAGATGACGGCGCGCCGGTGGACTTCTGCGGTGTTCGGCCCTGAGCCGTGGAAGGTCAGATGGTGGTGGAACGAGGCCCCGCCTGCCTTGACCTCGATTGGCACGAGGCGCAGCTCTTCATTGGCGGGAACCGCGCCCTCCACCGGGGCGAGCCAATCGGCGGGCGCGTGGAACTCGCTGCGGTTCTCCGCCGAGCGCGGCCAGCGGTGTGAGCCGGCGGCGTAGGTGATGGTTCCAGCTTCGGCAGAGGTGTCGTCCAGCGCCATCCAGCAGGTGATCATCTCCGGCGGCACGAGATAGTCGAGGTAGCTGCCGTCCTGGTGCATTCCGAGCGACTTCGTGCCCGGCGGCTTCCAGATGATGTTGTCCTGTAGAAGGCGGACGCCGTCCCAGTCCATGAGCTCGGCTGCGAGTCGTCCGGTCCGCTCGGAAAGCACCTGTGCGCCAAGCGATTGGTCTGCCTTCCAACCGTTGCAGATCTGGCGCGTCCGGTCCTCGGGATCGCGACCGGGCACCCAGTTGACCTCGTCGGGACGGATTCCGGTCTCGTATTCGCCCGCGAAAAGGGGCTCGAACCGGTCTCGGAGGGCCTCGATGACTCCGTCGTCGATGAAGCCTTCGTCGATGATGAGGAACCCGTCGCGTCGGAAGGCCTCGAGCTGCGCGGCCGTCCAGTCCTCGATCTTGGCTGCCACAGCTCCATACTATGGTGGGCCATGGCGCAGGCGAGCCTACTCGAGGCCCCAGAGCTCGCTGCCGAGCGCATCGACGCGCGCGCAAGCGGAGAGAATTTTCCCGTCGTCTCCCTCCTCGCGCCGCGCTGGGCGCGACCGCATCTTCGTGCGATCTACGGCTTCGCGCGCCTCGTGGACAACCTGGGCGATGAAGCCGAAGGCGATCGTCCGGCTCTTCTCGATGAGCTCGATCGCGAGCTCGAAGGTCCTCCCCGCACGGAGATCATGCGCCGCGTGCACGCCACGATCGACGAGTGCGGTCTCGGACTCGAGCCGTTTGCTCGGCTGATCGAGGCGAATCGGATCGACCAGGTCAAGTCGCGCTACGCGACCTGGGAAGAGGTCCGCGAGTACTGCACGTACTCCGCAGATCCAGTGGGGCGGCTTGTACTCGGCGTGTACGAGCGCGCGGGCGACTCCGAGGCCGTGGCGCTGAGCGACTCCGTCTGCACGGGTCTCCAACTCGTCAACTTCATCCAGGATCCTCCGCGCGATCTGGCCTTGGGGCGTGTCTATCTGCCGCTGGAAGACCTGAAGCGTTTCGCGGTTCGTGAGGAGGACCTCGCGGGGCCACATAAACCGGAAATCGCGGCGCTGCTCGCGTTCGAGGCGGCGCGAGCGCGAGAGCTCCTCGGCGCAGGCTTGCCCTTGCGGCGAATGCTCGGGGGTCGTGCGGGGATGTCGGTCGCCCTGTACGCGCGCGGCGGACTGTCGGCGCTGGACGCGCTCGAACGAGCCAATTGGGACGTCTTTTCGGGCCGGCCGGCTCCCTCGCGGTTGACTTTCGCTCGCCTGGCGCTGCAGGAGCTCTTTCGGCGGTGACGGTGGAAGAGGCGTACGCGGAGGTTCTCCGCATCACGCAGGACACCGCTCGCAACTTCGCGTGGGGGATCCGCATCCTTCCAGGCCCGAAACGACGTGCGGTCGCAGCTCTGTATGCCTTCGCACGTACCGTCGACGACCTCGCCGACCGCGCCGAACCCGGCCGTGGGGAGCTCGAGCAATGGCGCCTCGCGGTCGAGGCGCTGCCCTCGTCCAATGGTGATCCGGTGCTCATCGCGCTCGGCGATGCGATGGAGCGCTATCCCATCCCGAAACGGGCGCTGGAGGATCTCGTTCGCGGCGCGCTGATGGATTGCGAGCGCTCGCGATACGGGACGTGGGAGGAGCTACGCGACTACTGCCGTTGCGTGGCGGGCGCAGTGGGCGTTGCGTGCGCCGCGGTCTACGGGCCGAGCGATCCGCGGCGGGCCGAGCCGCTGGCGGAGACGCTCGGGTTGGCGCTGCAGCAGATCAACATCATGCGGGACGTCGCCGAGGACTGGGAACTCGGCCGCGTCTACATTCCGCAGGACGAGCTTCGGCGCTTCGGTGTCGACGAGGATGACTTGGCGCTGGGCCGCGTCGGGCCCGCCTGGTCCTCCGTAATGGAGGTGCAGGCCGCGCGTGCGGAGACGCTCATGCACGAAGGGCTCGAGCTCCTTCCACTCCTCGACCGTCGGAGCGCCCTTTGCGTGCGGAGCTTCGCCGGGATCTATCGCGGCCTTCTCGAGCAGATGCGCGCCCGCGACTTCGACGTCTTCACCGAGCGGCCGCGTCTCTCGGCGGTCGGCAAGGTGCGCGCCGTGGCGGCGCTGTGAGGGCCGTCGTCGTAGGCGGCGGCCTGGCAGGTTTGGCAGCCGCGCTCGATCTCGTGGAGCAGGGCCATGACGTCGTCCTGCTCGAGGCTCGACCCACGCTGGGCGGCGCGGTGCAGACTCTTCCCGAGCGTGAAGGCGATCCCGATCCGCCTCCCGACAACGGCCAGCACGTCGCGCTGGGCTGCTGTACGGAGTACCTCGCCTTCGTCGACGACATTGGGCAGGCGGGATCGGTTCGGCGGATGCGCCTGTCGCTGCCGGTGATTGCCGAGGACGGTTCTGTCGCCTTCATCGGCCCGGGCCCGTGGCGCCTGTTGCGCTACAACCATCTGTCGCTACGGGATCGCGTCGGCGTGGCGACTGTCGCGCGGCAGCTCGGCCGGCTGGACCCGGCCGACCACGACGGGGAGACGTTCGAGGCGCTACTGAGGCGGCTCGGCCAGTCGCAGGCCGCGATCGACCGCTTCTGGGACGTCTTCATGCGTCCGGCACTCAACCTGCCGAGCGGGGAGGTCAGTGCGGCGCTCGCGGTCTTCACCGTGCAGACAGCGCTCCTCGGCGAGCGGGAAGCGAGCGATCTGCTCCTGCCGACTGCCCCGTTGGGTGAGATGCACGGAGACGCGGCGGGCTCGGCGCTTGCCGCGAGGGGCGCGACGGTGAGGACAGGCGCGCGCGTCGTGGCTCTCGAGGATGACGCGGCGGTCCTCGTCGACGGCGAACGGGTGGGGGGCGACGCATTCGTGCTCGCGGTTCATGCCGCGGAAAGCGCTCGGCTGCTCGGGGAACCCGCGCCTCCTCTCGCGGACTCGCCGATCGTGAGCGTGCATCTCCTCTTCGACCGGCCCCTTCTGCGCTTTCCGCTCGCGGCGCTGCTGGGAAGCGATGCGCACTGGGTGTTTGACCGCGGCGCGCTGACAGGGCGACGGCCCGCCGAGGGCCAATATTTGACTGTGGTCTCGAGCGGGGCGCCCGAGTTGCTCGAGATCCGCGGGCGCGGCCTCGTTGATCGGATCGCGGGGGAGGTAACCGCGCGATTGGGGGCGGCAGAAGTGCTGTGGTCGCGGGTGAGCCGCGAGCCCGCGGCGACGTTCGCCGGGCGGCCCGGGACCGCGGCGTTGCGGCCCGGTATCGAGACAGAGCGGCCGAACGTCGTGCGCGGAGGGGCGTGGACCGACACGGGTTGGCCGGCGACGATGGAGGGGGCGGTTCGCAGCGGCCGCCGTGCGGCTGCGGCGCTGCGGGCAGCAGTTCATGAGAAGGTGATCGCATGAGGCGGTCTTTTATAGGGATGCGCCCATCCCACCTCCCGCGTCCAGCGTATGGCGGAAATTCGCGCGTGTGGTGCGCCGTTGGTGCCGGGAGCGTGGAGGGATGAGCATCGCGATCGGCACCGACCTCGACCGGACGCTGGACGCCGGCGTCGAGCGCCTCCTCGCGCTCCAGCAACCCGGCGGCTGGTGGGTGGCCGAGCTGGAGTCGAACGTCACGATGACCGCCCAGCACATCTTCTGGACGACCTTTCTGGGGCTAGCCGACGAGGACACCGTGGGCCGCTGCGCAAACGAGCTGCTCGCCCGCCAGAAGCCCGACGGGACGTGGTCGATCTATTGGGAGGGGGAGACCAATCTCGCAGCGACGGTCGAGGCGTATACGGCACTGCGCATGGCCGGCCTCGGGCCGGACGATCCCCGGCTCACCCGTGCGCGCGAGTACATCACGGAGAAAGGCGGCATCGGCGCCGCACGGGTCTTCACGCGCATCTGGCTCGCGCTTTTCGGCCTCTGGCCGTGGCGAGAGATCCAGGCCATCCCTCCGGAGCTCGTCCTCCTACGCCCTGAGCTTCCTTTCTCCGTTTACGACTTTGGCTGTTGGGCGCGACAGACGGTCGTCGCCCTTTCGATCGTCATGCACTACCGGCCCGTGCGACAACTGCCCGAGGAAAGAGTCGCCCGCGAGCTCGATCTGGGCCCGATTCCGCGCAGGCCGAGCGCCTGGAACCTCGCCGACTCCTTCCTACGCTGGTACAACGGCCAGCCGCTCCAGCCTGGGCGCCTGCGGGCGCTGAAATACGCGGAGCGCTGGCTGATCGACCGCCAGGAGCTCGACGGCTCGTGGGGAGGGATTCAGCCGCCGTGGGTCTGGGCGCTGATCGCACTCGCCTGCCGCGGCCACGGGCCGGATTCTCCGTATCTCCGGCGTGGCATCGACGGGTGGAAGCGCTTCATGGTGGATGAGGGCGACCGCCTGCGTCCCGAGGCATGTCAGTCCCCTGTCTGGGACACGTGCCTCGCGGTCGTCGCTCTGCGCGCGGCCGGCCTCCCATGCGATGACCCTGCGCTCGTTCGCGCCGGCGAGTGGCTCGTCCAGGAGGAGGTCCGTGCCCGCGGCGACTGGGCCGTCCGGCTCCCCGGAGCTGAGCCCGGCGGATGGGGGTTCGAGTACGACAACGACCTCTACCCGGACATCGACGACGCCGCGGTCGTCGGTCTCGCCCTCGACGAGCTCGGCCTGGGCCGCCCTGCAATCGAGCGCGCTTGCCGCTGGCTGGCCGCCATGCAATGCCGCAACGGCGGCTGGGGCGCCTTCGACAAGGACAACGCCGCCTACTGGCTTTACGACATCCCCTTCTTCGACTTCGGTGCGGTCATCGACCCGCCGAGTGTCGACGTGTCGGGGCATTCGATAGAGCTTCTTGCGCGCGAGCCGGGCTACGAGGAGGTCCTCAAGCGCGGCGTCGAATATCTCCTCGGCCAGCAGGAGCCCGATGGTTCGTGGTTCGGACGCTGGGGCGTGAACTACATCTACGGGACGGGCGCCGCGCTGCCGGCCCTCGAGGCGGCCGGTTGCCCACCGGGCCATCCCGTCATGCGTCGGGCCGTGGCCTGGCTCGAATCCGTCCAGAACGAGGACGGCGGCTTCGGAGAGGACTGCCGCTCCTACGACGAGGGCGACGAGGGACGAGCCTGGCGCGGCCGAGGCGAGTCGACTGCCTCGCAAACGGCGTGGGCTCTACTCGGCCTCGTCGCCGCCGGAGAAGCCCAGTCAGAGACTGCTGCCCGAGCGGCGGCGTGGCTGGGTGAGACCCAGCGCGAGGACGGCGACTGGGACGAGCCGTACTTCACGGGCACCGGTTTTCCGCGCGACTTCCTCATCAACTACCACCTCTATCGCACGTACTGGCCGGTGATGGCGCTCGGCCGCCTCAAAGCCGCTCTGGCGTGAAGGTCTACGTGAGTGGGGCGACAGGCTTCGTCGGGAGCCATGTCGCGCGCGAGTTGGGCGAACAGGGCGCCGACGTCAGGGACGAGCGCATCGACCTCCTCGACACGCCGGCGCTCGAGAAGGCCGTCGCTGGATGCGATGCCGTCGTCCATGTCGCTGCGCTCTACAGCTTCGATGCGCCGGCAGCGGATTTCGAACGGGTGAACGTCGAGGGCACCCGCAGTCTCATCGAGGCTGCGCGCCGCAAGGGGGTCGGCCGGTTCCTTTTCACCAGTACGGCTGGGACCTGTGGGCCCGTGCCCGGACGGCTCGCGACCGAAGAGGACAAGCCGCCGAGCTGGGAGCTCGCGGTTCCGTACAAGCGCACGAAGGTCGCGGCTGAGAGCCTGGCGCTCGCCGCGGGTGCCGTCGTCGTCAACCCGACGGCGCCGATCGGGGACGGGGACAGGAAGCCCACCCCTACCGGGCGCATGGTCGCCAACGTCGCGCACGGCCGCATGCCCGGATTCGTCAGCACAACCGGTCTCAATCTCGTTGACGTCCGGGACGTGGCTCGTGCGCACGTGCTCTCGCTCGAGCGCGGCGAGCCGGGCGAGCGCTACATCACCGGGGGCGTCAATCTGTCGCTGGAGGACATCTTTGGTGCGATCGCGGATCTGGCCGGCCGTCGACCTCCTCGGTTGCGCGTTCCATATGCTGTAGCCCAGGCAGCGGCGAAGGCGGGGTTTCTCAACACTGACGAGGTGAAATTGGCCCGGTTACCAATGTATTTCAGCTCGGAGAAGGCTCGGGTTAGACTCGGCTACACACCCGGCCCGGTCGAGCCCGCTCTCGCGCGCGCGGTGGCCGAGGCCCTGAATGCCGACGGAAAGGGAGCCGCATGAAGTTTCCGCTTCGCAGCACCGTGCAAATCGGTCGCTACGTCGCGTCCCAGAAGAAGAACGACCGCTACCCGCTGGTGATCATGTTGGAGCCCACCCTGGGCTGCAACATTGCCTGCATCGGCTGCGGGAAGATCCGCGAGTACGAGTCGAACAAGGCCCGCCTGACCGTCGAGGAATGCCTCCACTCAGCGGTCGAGTGCCCGGCTCCCGTCATCTCCATCTGCGGCGGCGAGCCGCTCATCTTCAAGGGAATCGAGGAGGTCGTCGGCGGTTTCCTCGAGATGAAGCGGAACATCCAGCTCTGCACCAACGCGCTGCGGCTCGTGGAGATGCTCGACCGGTTCCAGCCGAATCCGCGGCTCACGTTCGTCGTCCACTTGGACGGCATGGAGCAGATCCACGACTACATCACCGACTACCCCGGCCTCTGGCAGATCGCCATCGACGCCATCAAGGTCGCCCGCGAGAACGGCTTCCGTGTGACCACGAACACGACGCTCTTCAAGGAGACGGACGTCGACGACGTCATCGAGATGATGGAGTACCTCACAAACGACGTCGGCATCGACGGAATGCTGGTCGCGCCCGGCTACCAGTACTCCCAGATCGACCCGACGCTCACGATGACGCGCTCGGAGCACGAGGAGAAGTTCCGCAAGATCCGCTTCGTCGCGCGCGAGAACGGCTACAAGTGGCTGGCGAGCCCCGTCTATCAGGACTTCCTCACCGGCGAGCGCAAGCTTCCGTGCGCGCCTTGGGGGTCGGTGACCCGCAATCCGTACGGGTGGAAGGGCCCGTGCTACCTCCTGACGGACGGGATCTTCCCGACGTACGAAGCGCTCATGGACGGAATCGAATGGGAGCGGTACGGTCCCGGGAACGACCATCGCTGCGAGCACTGCGGGATCCACTCCGGCTTCGAGCCGTCCGCGACCATTGCGACGACCTCGAGCGTCAAGGAGACCGTGCGGAGCCTCGCATGGACGCTCCGGTAACACTCGCCTGCGCTCTCGAGGTCGAGGAACGTGTCGCCCGCAAGGCCGGCGCTCGCGCCGCGCGGATTGGGCTCGGCGCCGCGCTGCCGCTCCCTGAGGGCAGCCTGGTTTCTTTTGGATTCGCGGGCGCTCTCAACGCGCAGCTTCGGCCCGGCACCCTCGTCACGGCGACAAAGGTCGTCGACGTCGCAGGGAAGACTCTTTGGGAAGGCGACCCCATTCGGGTCGACGGCGCTCAGGCTGTCGTGATCTGCGCAGCGGTCGACGTCGTGGACGGATCGTCGGAGCGTGACGATCTGGCCACGGCCACCGGCGCGGATGCGGTCGATACGGAGAGCGGAGCGCTCGCCGCGAGCGGACGTCTCGCCGGCGTGGTACGCGCGATCTCAGATTCACCCGACCAACCGCTCGGTCCTTTCGCGCTCGCAGCTAACCTCGATGGCAGCACGAGATGGACCGTCGTCGCCCGCGCCTTTCTTTTCCATCCGGTCGCATCGCTGCGAACCGCCCTCAGCGCGCGCCGAGCAATAGGCCGGCTGGAGCGCGCAGCGGAGGCGCTGCGGTGAGCAAGCGAGTCCTCGTCGCGGCGCCGAGAAGCTTTTGCGCGGGCGTCGTCCGCGCGATCGACATCGTCGAGAAACTGCTGGAGCAGCACGGACCGCCGGTCTACGTGCGTCACGAGATCGTGCACAACGTCCACGTCGTGCGCGACCTGGAGTCGCGCGGCGCGGTTTTCGTCGATTCCGAGGACGACGTCCCGGAGGGCGCCCTGGTCGTTCTTTCCGCGCACGGCGTCGCGCCACAGGTCTACCGCCGCTGCGAGGAGCGCAATCTCAAGGTCGTGGACGCCGTCTGCCCACTCGTTTCCAAGGTGCATGCCGAGGCTCGGCGTTATGCGGCCCGCGGTCACCGGATCGCGCTCGTCGGCCACGCGGGCCACGTCGAGGTCGAAGGCACGATGGGAGAGGCCCCTGAGGCGATAGTCCTGGTCGAGACGCCAGAGGACGCGCGCAACCTCGAGCTCGAAGACGGCCAACAACTCGCCTACTTGACCCAGACGACGCTCTCGCTGGACGACACCGCCGAGGTCGTCGACGTCCTGCGCGAGCGCTTTCCGGATCTCGTTGGCCCGCCTTCGGCAGACATCTGTTACGCGACGCAGAACCGTCAGGACGCGGTCAAGAAGATTTGCGAGGAGGCGACGCTTCTCCTCGTCGTTGGTTCGCGCACGAGCTCGAACGCCAACCGGCTCGTTGAGGTCGCGCGCTCGCGCGGAGCCGAGGCGCATCTGATCGACGACGAGCGCGACCTCGAGGAGAGCTGGCTCGAGGGCCACGAGACCGTCGGGCTGACCGCTGGAGCCTCATCGCCAGAACTTCTCGTCGACCGCGTGTTCGCGCGACTCTCCGAGCTCGGCTTCACCGAGCGGGAGGAAGTGGAGATCGCGCGCGAGGACGTCTTCTTCCGCCTGCCCGCCGAACTGCGTTAGTTTCGTCACAACGCACTAGGAGCGTGCGGCGATGGCGGAGCTTCCAAGCGGCACCGTTACCTTCCTCTTCACCGATATCGAGGGCTCGACACGCATGCTCCACGAGCTCCGAGATCGCTACGAAGACGTCCTCGAGACCCACGCGCGGATCATGCGCGCGGCGTTCGAGGAGCATCACGGGAACGAGATCGACACTCAAGGCGACTCGTTTTTCGCCGCGTTCAGGACGGCGAAGGACGCCTTGGCGGCGGCGGTGTCGGCGCAGAAGAGTCTGGCCGCCGAGCCGTGGACAAACGGGAAGGGGCCCGCAGTGCGCATGGGCATGCATACGGGCGAGCCATCAGTCTCCGGGGAGCGTTACCTCGGTCTGGCGGTTCATCGCGCGTCGCGCGTCTGTTCAGCCGCACACGGTGGTCAGATTCTTCTCTCGGGCACGACTGCCGATCTGGTCGCCGACGAACTGCCGCCAGGGACGTCGCTCCGCAGCCTCGGCGAGCACAAGCTCAAGGACTTCGACCGGCCTGAGCGGGTGTTTCAAGTCGTCGCAGACGGCCTTCGCGACGGCTTTCCCCCGCTTGTCACCGAGCGCAATTCCACGCTCGATGGGTTCAGCGGCAGAGAACAGGAGCTGGTACAGGCCGCGGAGGCCGCGATCGCGGAGCCGATCCCGAGACGGCGGCGGCTACGGGGCCGAGCCGCCTGGCTAGCCGTTGCGAGCGCGATCCTCGTTGTCGGTGCCATTGCCGCCGTCGTTGCCGCGACCGTTGGCAGGGATGAGGGCTCCAGCGCCGTCCCGCCGAAGTCAGTCGCGTTCATCGACCCCGCGAAGAATGCCGTTGCCGGGTCGGTTGCTCTCGACGGGTCACCGTCGTTTCTCGTGGGAAACAGTGGCGACGCTTGGATTGCGAACGAGGCGGACAAGACGCTTCTCCGCCTGGATGGCAAGACGCGGACGCTCGTCAAGACGATCGGCCTCGGCGCGATTCCAAGAGGGCTCGCGTCTGGTGGGGGTTCCGTGTGGATCACCAGTGACGGCTTCGGGTCAGCGCCCCTCATCGAGGTCGTGCCGGCGACGAACGACGTCAAGGAAGCCCCTCGGCCCAGGTGCTGTAGCGGCTTTTGGCGCGTTACCGGGGACGACAACAGGCTCTGGATCGCCAGTTATACGAGCTTTGACGTCGTGAAGTTCGACCCTCGCAGTAGACGCTATGGGCCCTACGTCTGCTGCAACGTATTGCCGGATGCCCTTGCGCTTGGGGAGGGCGCTCTGTGGATCGTGGAACGCGATGACCAGCAGGTGACTCGGATCGACCAGGACACCGGTACGGTTGAGACGACGATCCCGATCGGGGCGCCGCGGGTACAGCCGCTCAACTTTCGCCGACCTGAGGTGCAGACGACCCTGGCTGCCGGAGAAGGCGGCGTCTGGGTGGTCGACGCCATCGAGGGGCTCGTCTGGCAGATCGACCCGATTCGGAACGTGGTGGAAAGGACGATCTCCGTGGGCCGCGGCGCGAAGGGAGTTGCAGTCGCCTTCGGATCCGTCTGGGTCGCGAACCCGGTGTTGGGGACGATCTTTCGGATCGAGCCGTCATCGGGTCGAATCATCCGGCGGATCAAGGTCGCTGACCATGTCGGAGGCATCGCCGCTGCCGGTGACTCCATTTGGGTCGGCGTACCTTGACGGCAAGCGGCCTGACTCCGCTAATTTCCTTGAAATGGCGGTAAACGTGGCATATCCCGGCCGCGACGGCGCGCACTCCGCCGCCGCCTGCGATCGGTTGTTCCCGGACGGTGTGGACCTCGTTCCCCTGCCGAGCTTCACCGCGGTCGCGGAGGCCGCCGCCGAAGGGGACGTCGCGTTC
>DASXSE010000130.1:0-7779 GCA_036506175.1 Gaiellaceae bacterium | reverse complement strand
CGGTGCATTTGCATCCACTAACGAAACGGTCTTGATCAAGTAGTCGGCGGTCGCTCGAACGCTCGCGGGAAGGCCTCGTAAAAGGCGACGGGGCCTTCTCGCACCGGCCATATCCACAGTCGCTTCCGGCCGCTCGAGAGCTCCGACGGAAGGGGCTGCCAGACCCGCAATGAGTCGAATTTGTGGCGATTGAGCCACTGAGGCTTGATTCGCGGAGCCTGGGCACAGCGCAGAGCCGGCCAGACCGACACCTCCACGTTTTTGGAACTGAACGTGGAAGGCGCCAAGGAGCGGGCGAAGGGAATCGAACCCTCACCACCAGCTTGGAAGGCTGGGGCTCTACCATTGAGCTACGCCCGCGTGCCGTGAACGATAGCGGGGCTCTGCGGTTGTCCTCGCCTGTTGAAGCGGTACCGGAGAGAGTGGTTAGCTACGCCACCGTGAGGGAGCTCGCAATCTCGACGGAGCAGGTCAGCCCGACGGCGTCGGTGCTCGTCCTCACCGGCGAGATCGACCTCTACACCTGTCCGGAGCTCAAGACCGAGCTCCTGCGGGTGATCGAAGACGGCGCCACCCTCGTCGTCATCGACTTCGCCGGGACGACGTTCATCGACTCCACCGGGCTCGGCGTCCTCATTCGCGGGGTCGAGCGCCTGCGCATGAATGAAGGCTCGCTCGCGGTCGTCTCTCTCGACCCCAATCTGACGAAGATCTTCGAAGTCACCGGCCTCGATCGGGTCTTCTCGATCTACGACTCGCGGGAAGAGGCGCTGGGTCAAGCTCCCTCCTAGTGCCGCCCGATCCAGGAAGCTGGAATCTCGCCTGGGAAGAAATAGGCGCGCTTGCCCTCGTCGCCATCTTCTACGGATCGCTCGTACGGCCGTACGGAATCTCCCAGTTGCAGAGGCGGGCGTTCGACGGCGCACTGCTCATTACGCTCGCGGCGATCGTCAGCCCCCTTGGGACGCTGGCGCTTCACTACTTCCTCTGGGCACATCTGCTGCAGAATGTTGCTCTCGCCGAGTGGGCACCGGCGCTCGCGGTGCTCGGTTTGTCCCCCGCTGCCGCGGCGGCGATCGCACGCCGGCCGGTAGTCGTGCTTCTCACCCGACCGCTGGTCGCCCTGCCGCTCTGGCTCGCCACGTACGGCATCTGGCACGTGCCGGCTCTCTACGACGCTGCCTTGCGGCACCGCGCACTGTTGGATCTCGAGCACGCCTCTTACCTCGTCGCAGGCTTCTTCTTCTGGTGGCCCGTCTTCCAGTCCGTTCCGCGCCGCGTATCGGCCGGGGGGAAGTCGGCGTACCTCTTCGCCGCGTTCGTGCTGGCGAGCCCGCTTGGCCTCGTGCTCGCCCTCCTCCCGAATCCGATCTACGACTTCTACGAGAACGCCCCCCGCCTCTGGGGGATCGATCCGCTCACCGACCAGCAGATCGGCGGCGTGATCATGGCGGTGTCCGAAGGCATCGTCTTCTTCGGCGTCTTCGCCTACTTCTTCGTGCGGTTCATGGCGGAGGAGGAGGCGGGATACAGTCCTGACGATGCTTGATCCACGGCTGGCCGCCCTGGCAGACAGGCTTATTCCGGGGACGGATGGCCTTCCGTCTGCGAGCGAGGCGGACGCCACCGGCAAGTGGACCGAGCGGGCGCTCGCCGCGCGTCCGGATCTCGTGCCCGGCTACGAGCGGGCGCTCGAGGCCGACGATGCGGAGCATTTGGCGGTTGCAGACCCCGAGGCGTTCGCCGCCCTCGCGGAGATCGTCAGCGGTGCCTACTTCATGAACATGAAGGTGCGAAAGCGGATCGGCTATCCGGGCCAGAAGTCAAATCCACCGTTTCCGGACGAGGCCGAGTACTACCTCGAAGGGTTGCTGCCGGAAGGCGCCAAGCCGTTGCCTGACCCTGTGGCGCGGACGCCGCGGCGAAAGAGCGAGGCCCGGCCGAATGTGCTCGTCATCGGTGCGGGCGCGTCGGGCGCGGTTGCCGCGAAGGAGCTCGCCGAAGCCGGGTTCTCGGTCGTCTGCCTGGAGCAGGGCGGCTGGCACAACGCCGGCGAGTTTCCCGGCGACAAGCTCGAGTTCGAGCTGCTCGTCGGCAAGGACTGGAACGCGAACCCGAACGTACGCGCGTGGCCGGAGGACTACCCCTGCGAGACCTCGGATTCGGATGTCGCGCCGGTGATGTTCAACGCGGTCGGAGGGAGCACGATCCATTTCGGAGCGCAATGGGCACGCATGCGCCCGTCGGATTTCCGCACCCGCTCGCTCGAAGGCGTGGGCGACGACTGGCCGATCTCGTACGAGGAGCTGCTCCCCAGCTACGAGCAGCTCGACATGGACATGAACATTTCCGGGATCGGCGGCGACCCGATGTATCCGCCGGGTGCGCCCCCTCCCCTCCCTCCACTCTCGATCGGAAAGATCGGGCGCAAGGCGGCCGAGGGAATGAACAGGCTCGGCTGGCACTGGTGGCCGGCCGCCCATGCGATCCCGTCAGTCGAAACTACGACGCAGGCGCGCTGCGCCCGCCGCGGCACGTGCATGTTCGGTTGCCCAGAAGGTGCGAAGGGGTCGACCGACCTGACGATCTGGCCGCAGGCGCTGGCCGCAGGCGCCAAGCTCGTCACCGGCGCGCGCGTGCGCGAGATCACGACGAACAGCGACGGTCTTGCGACCGGAGCGCTTTGGATCGACCGAGACGGCAACGAGCAGCGAGCGGAAGCTGATGTCGTCGTCCTGGCCGCGAACGGAATCGGCACGCCGCGGCTCCTTCTCCTCACGGGCCTGGCGAACTCGTCCGGTCTCGTCGGGAAGCGACTCATGCTGCATCCGTACGTGAGCGTGCTTGGGCTCTACGACGAGGATCTCGAAAGCTGGCTCGGGCCATGGGGAACTCCGCTCCTCTCTCTGCAATTCGCCGACACGGACGAGTCGCGCGGCTTCCCGCGCGGAGCGCAGTGGGACGTCATGCCGATCGGCGGGCCGATGATGGCACTCGCTCGGTGGGATGCGCTTCGCTTTGAGGATCGGTGGGGTCCCGCAGTGCACGGGCTCGTCAAGAAAACGTTGGGCCGAGCCTTCGACTGGGGCATCGGGATCGAGGACCTGCCGTCGGAGGGCAACTTCGTCTCGTTGGACACGGCGTTGACGGACGGTGACGGCGTTCCCGCGCCGAAGGTCCACTACCGGATCGACGACGACGCGCGGGCGAACCTCGTCTGGCAGCTCGAACGGGCGAAGGAGGCGCACGAAGCCGCGGGCGCCGTCGAGACGGTCGTGACGGACTGGTCGCACTGGGGCTGGCACCTGCTCGGGACGTGTCGCATGGGCAACGACCCGGCCACGTCCGTGGTCGACCGTTTCGGGCGCGCGCACGACGTCCCCAACCTCTACGTCGTCGACGGCAGCGTCTTCGTCACGTCCGGGCCCCAGCCGCCCACGGCGACGATCGCGGCGAACGCGCACCGCTGCGTCGAGCACTTGATCGAGACCGCGAGCCTGCAGTCGGTACCCGCTTGACGCGGTGCGCCTGGGTTCCGGAGGGTGACCCGCTCTACGTCGCCTACCACGATGAGGAATGGGGCGTGCCGTCACACGACGAGCGGCACCTCTTCGAGATGCTCGTGCTCGAGGGTGCGCAGGCCGGCCTCTCCTGGTCGACGATCCTGCGCAAGCGGGACGGGTACCGGGCCGCGTTCGCCGGATGGAACGTCGAGAAGATCGCGCGGTTCGGCCAGCGAGACGTTGAGCGGCTGCTAGGCGACGCGGGCATCGTACGGAACCGGTTGAAGATCGAGTCCGCGATTGCGAATGCCCAGGCGACGCTCGCACTGGACAGCTTGGACGAGCTCCTCTGGAGCTTCGTCGATGGGCAGCCGAAGCAGAACCGCTTCAAGAAGCTCGCCGACCTTCCGGCCGAGACGGCCGAGTCGAACGCGATGAGCAAGGAACTGAAGCGCCGCGGCTTTCGCTTCGTCGGCCCGACCGTCTGCTACTCGTTCATGCAGGCCTGCGGCCTCGTCAACGACCACACCGTCTGCTGCTTCCGTTATCGCGAGGTGCAGACAAGCGCCACCGCCCGGCGGCGGACGCAGAGGAGCGGTTAGGACGCCGAGCGGTAGTCCTCGAGCGCAATATTTGCAGTCTCGAGCTCGTACACCTCCTGGGCGATCTCGAGTGCCCGATCGAACCGCTCCGGATTGGTCTCACCCTCGACGATTGCCCTCAGAACCCGCAGATGGAGAGGCATCTCTCGCTGGGCTGGCGACGACTCCAACGGCTCCATGACCTCCGGCGGAAGCGGCGGAGGCGCTTCGGTCGCGGCATCGGCGGGGGTCTCAGTCATCGTTCCTCCTTGTCGGGAGAACTGCGGGCGACGGAATCGTTACACGTTCGGGGAAACCCGGCAGCTAGGTTTCGACGCGGGTTCGCGGGGCAACCTTCGGTCCTCGAGTGCGTTCGTCGCCCACTCGAATTCGCAGCTCAAGCGTCTCGGCTTCGACTGCGCCCCTGAGCCAGCCGATCAGGATCGCAGCCCGCGCGTTCAGCGAGACCCTCGCCCCGGAGGTTTCCATGACGATGCGCTCGAACTCTTGAGCGAGAGCTGGATCGTCAGCCACGAGCGTGCCGTGCACCTCATTGACGAGCTCTTCGAGCACTCCCGCCAGGCCCCATTCGACGTCCCGCCATTCCGCGCCTTCGTCACCGCCCCGGGCCATGGCCCCGAACTGTTCGGCGACCCCTTGCAGGCGCACGAGCTGCTTGATACTTCCCCAGGTCAGCGCCATGCCGACGAGTCTACGGGGTTAGCTAGCCGCTGTCTCGTCCAGGGAACGTTGCTGCGGCGCGCTGAATCTGCTGCACGTCCAGCGTCATCTCGAGCAGGCCGACCTGCTCCTCCCAGACGGCGGGATCGACGTCCTGTTTGACGTCGTCCTCGAGGATGTGAACGACGGGGAGCCCTAACTGGACTCCTGCCAATGGACCCACGTAGGCCGGATCTCCGAGGGTCACCGTCTCGGCCGCGACCTCGAGCGCTTCGAGGTCGGCGGCTCCCAGGACGACGACTAGATCCTCAGCCCCGTGCTCGTCGACCAGGCTCTTGATCCGGTCCTGGTTCTCCGGGTCCATGGCCCCGGCCGCCGTTCAGACGAAGCACTCGGTCTCGACGAAGACCGGCTCGGCGCCTGCCGAGCGGACGCATTCGGCGATCGCCGGGCCCGGGACGCCGTCCCGCTCGCCCAGGGCGATCACTTTCTTGCCCTCGAGCCTCATGCACCGTCACCTCCTCTCAACGTCGCGAAGGCGTCCTCGACCTGCTGTTTGGTCACGTTGCCCGAGAGCCGTTCGAGCTCCTCGCCGTTGCGCATGAGTATGTACGTCGGCAGGCCGATGACGCGGAGATCGCGGCAAACCTGGCGGTTCTCCGGCGAGTTCACCTTGACGACGCGGACGGCACCGCCGGACTCCTCCTCAAGCTTCGCGATCGTGGGCATCATCGCGATGCAAGGTTGGCAACGAGGGCCCCAGAAATCGACGAAGACGTTGCCTTCGCGTGTCAGATCGTCGTAGGTCTCCGGTGTCGCGTCGACCGGCATCTCACTCCTTTCCTGGTTCCAGCAAGATCGACATCCCGTCGGCCAGCTCCGTCATGCGGCCGAGGAAGAGCGATCCCTTCGCGACGAGCATCGTCGAACCGATCTTGCCTGCGCGCAAGGCCTCTGTGCCGTGTGGAAGCCAGGGGACGGCGGACGCGACGTGGCCCTGCGTCGGGGAAAAGCCCGGCAGCCCGTGCTCGTGCTCGTACGCATCGAGCTCTTCGCGCGGGATTTCGCCGCGCTTGACGGCTAGGGCGCCCATCAGCTTGTAGTTGCGTTGCGGGACGTTGCCGGCGCCGGCGGGCTCGGTGATTTCCGGATCGTGGAGCTCGGTCGCGATCCGGTCGACGTCGGTGATCCTGCGCCCGAGTTGCTCGAGCGGTTCGACCACGAGATCCTCCAGGACGGCTTGCTGTGCTGACCCGGAACCGATCTTGTGGCGGCCGACGGCGTCGAGTCGGATCACTGGCGCGCCGTTGCCGGGCGGGCCGACGAGGATGGCGAGGCCGGCGAGTACGTCTTCGAGCACTGGAACGTCGTGGCGAAGCGCGCCTGCGAACTTCATCCCCAGCTTGGCGAGCGAACCGCCGGCGACGACGGCCACGTGGTCGTAGACGCCGGCGGAGACGAGCGAGCCGGCAACGACCAGCGCGTGGATCGGCCCGGCACAGAACGCCTTGACGTCGGAGCCGGACGCGTTCGTACAGCCGGCTTCCTCGGCGATAGCCTTGCCGAGATTGCCTCCGCCACGCTGGTAGCGGTCGCCGACTGCTTCCTCGCCACAGCCGATCGCGTATTGGAGCTCCTCGGGAGGCAAACCCGTGCTTGCGAGCAGGTTTTGGAGCGCCAGCGCACCGGTGGCTTTGCACGCGAGGTTCTCGAGGAGGACCGGCGCGGAAAGGCTCTCGTCGAGGTCGTGGGCGCGGAGCATCACTCCCGCGCGGTCGCCGTTTCGGTACAGAGGGAGTGAGCCATCTGCAGCCTCGCGGCCGTCGAGCTTGAGCAGCTGGAACTGGTCGGCCGTCTCCATCCGGCGGTAGAGCTCGTCCTCGTCGACGAAGACGCCGAATGGTCCTTCTGTTTTGCGGTCGACCGGATGACGCCACCACGGGCGCTCGATCTCCCACAGAGCGTCTGGGGCGAGGTTGCCGAGGAAGACCTGGTGCGGCGGATAGCCGAGCGCGTCATCGAAGGTGCGGAGCTTCGGGGCGATCTGCTCGGCCGCGTTTTCTCGCGTGGGCTTCGACCCGTGGCGGACGAGATCGGGTGCGTGGGCGAGGACGAGCGAGCAGCCGTGGACGGCGGCGCTCATGACTCTTGCCCCTGGAGCGTGGGTCTTTTGGCGCAGAGCGGGTGCCACGCGTCCGATTTCGAGGGATACGATCGAATTGGGTGGTGGTTCGGGGTGGCCCCAATAAATTGGGTCACCGGTCGACCTCCCAGACGGTGTTGAGCTCGACGTCGGTCTCAAGCAATTCGAGCGCCCGCTCGACGATTCGCCGCCGCTCGACGGCATCCAACCCGAAGGGGTGCGTGATCGCGGGCCCCCGCACGATCCGATTCGCGCCGATCATCGTTGCCACTGTCGGCAACGATGTTACGTACACCGCCGGAATCCCCGCCCGCTCGATCTCCTTCGCCAGCACTGCCCCGCAGCGCGTGCCCGTCCCTCAGGTGCCCGACAGCAGGACGGCCCCGACCCCAGCAGCGCTCAGCTCGGCTGCGATCTCCCGCCCGAAGCGCGTCGCCACTACGACGGGCGTCCCATTCCCTGTCGTCGTGTAGAAGGCCTCGTGGACCCGCCCGATCCGCCCCTCGTGCTCGAGCGCTCGAGCCGCGTCCAACGGCACCAACCGGTTCGGATCCTCGTTCGCGAGCGTGACGTCGAACCCGCCGTGCACCGATTCGTACCGCGCCGAGGAGAGCGTTTCCTCCCCGTCGAGCTCGTAGCGGAACCAGCCTTGCGCGCGCACGGATTGCAGGCGGTCGGGGTTCCCCTGCGGCACGCAGCCGGCCTCGGTGACGAGCGCGACGAGCGCCTCGGACAGGTCCGGGACGGGCCCCGGCGGTTCCACCCGGTCGAGCCCGCCGCCAACCTCGGTGCGCGTCTCGCCTTCCAGCTTTCGGAGCAGGAGGTCGATCGCGCGTTCCGCACCGGGCTGGTCCGCGACGTAGTTGCGCCG
>DASXSE010000129.1:0-3722 GCA_036506175.1 Gaiellaceae bacterium | reverse complement strand
ACGATGTCCCACGCTCGTCCATCCCCGGTTGATTCTCGGCTAAGCAGCCATTCGCGGGGAGTCGAGGTGTGGCAGGGCTATCAGGCCCTCGGGCTGGGCGCGTGGAGAGGCCCTCCTGGCTACCTTGGGCTCGATGCCGCGCGCGAGGACACGACAGCGCGCCAGCTCGCGGCCTTGCCGGGTGCTTCTGGTTGAGGACGACGATGCCTTCGCCGCGGCGCTGACGGAGCTCCTGGAGGCGGGCGGTCGCGCGAAGGTCGCGGGCAGGGCTTCCGACGGGCGCAAGGGCGTCGAGCTCGCGGAGGCGCTTCGGCCCGACGTCGTGCTGATGGACATCGTGCTCCCGGTGATGGACGGCGTCGAGGCGACGCGCGAGATACGGCGCAAGCAGCCGACGACGCCTATTGTCGCGATCACCGGCTGGGAGTACGAAGAGCGTGCGCTCGAGGTGCGCGAGGCTGGCGCAGTCGATTTCGTCCGCAAAGGCCGGCTCGACCCAGACCTCGTGGAGATCGTCCTCGCTGCGGCCAAGCGCCGTCAGCGTCGCGGGCGCGGCCGCTCAACGAGCGGCTGACACATCGCTGCACCGGGCGATACGCGCCCCTGTCACCCGAATGGAACCAATCGGGCGTCCAGTAGATGAACTCCGCGGGAACCGTTCGTCGAGCGCGCGCCAGCTTTTAAGGTAACCCGGCCGGCGAGCGCCTCCCGGCATCGCAAAACTCGACGAGAGCAACCGCCGGCACAGCGGTGACAGGCCTCAACCGCCGGGCTCGGAGAGCGCATCGAGCGCCTCGACCAGGCCGGCAGCCCCTGCACGACCAGAAGCATCCACATAGCTGAGGCGCAACACCTGAAAGACCGCATCGGCCCTATCGCCCCTCACCAGCCGGACCGGACCGCTGCGCTCATCAACCAGAGCCAGCTCAATTCGGTCAGCAGCCTCGCGCGTACCCGCGAGCCAAGCTCGACTCGTGCCCAGCTCCTCGAGCTTGCGCACGTCATCGCGGAACTGGCCGGCCGCGAACAGGCGAAGCTTCTCCGCCAGGACCGTCGCTTGACCCTCGGGAAGCGTGAACAAATCACTGGAAACCTCGAACGTGACGTCCACCCAGCAAGGGTAAGACGCGCGCCCCCAAACCGCCAACTCCAGTACGGCACCCTGCTTAGCGGGCGCGGGGGCCTGCAGGTGCGAAGGAAGCGACAGCCATCTCTCGAAGACGGTCGCACTCCAACAGACGGCGACCCTTGGCTCGGGGGCGTTTCCTGAAGGCAGGTCACCTCCTCGCCGACTGCGGTATCGGTCACTCAAAGACGCTTGGCGGCCTGACCGAGTGGCACTGGACCGAACCACTGAGGCGCTTCCGCCGCGGCCGCGACAAGTAATAAGGAGAGAATGAGAGCGGGGAGGAGCCGTTCAGAACGGTGTGAAGGCCCCTTTCCGCCTCGTCCGAGGCCGCCACGCGGCGGAGGTCGCCGACAGCCCGGAGGCTGTGATCTCGACGCACGTTCGCATTCTCCAAGATGCCTTTCGGCGGCACGGGAAGAAGCAGCCCCGTCGCCTGTCACTGACGTCGATCGCCTCCGAGCAGCTTTATGCCCCGAGTCTGACGCGCTCCGCGACCGGGATCGTCTTCGCGCGGTTCACGGGGAGCACCGTGACTCGTTCTCCGAGCGTCTCGCGCAGGAAAGCGCGGCACGCCTTTACATCGAGCAAGTTGTCGAGCCAATACCCTTCCGCCTCGGGGTCAGGAACCCACCGGTAACCGCCGTCCTGCGTTCGCTCCTTTCGGAGCCCGTAGCCACCTTGCAACTGGAACAGCAGACCAAGGTACTCGCGCCCGATGTGCTTCTGGACGGTGCCCGCCTCGGTTAGTGCGTCGAGTAGGCCCTCGCGCTCGACGTCAAGCTTCGTCAGCGCCTGCGCCCGCCGGAGCGCCGAGAGCGTGAGGTCGGCCTCGACCTCGGCGATGTCGGCGTCGATCTGCACGAGCTTGGCCTCGATTTCCGCCAAGTCCACGCCCGCTTGGGCTGCGACCTCGTAGTCGAGTCCCTCGAAGCGATCCCACGCCACCCCGACGAGGTACTTCTCGATCTTCCGGGCGGAGATCGTCGTCCGGGCCGGACAGACCGCGGCGCGGCACCTATAAAACCAGTACCCGGTCTTCATCTTCGACTTGTAAAGCGCGGAGCCGCACGAGCCACAGCGGAGCATCCCGCCGCCAAGGAGAGGCCCGCCTTTGCGCTCGCCGGGCCGCGTCTTATCTTTTCGCTTCGCGCGGCGAAAAGTCGTCTCGTCCACAAGCGCAGGATGCGCGTTCGCCTTGACGAGGTTTCCTGCTCGGGCTTCGCCGAGATAAGCGCGGTTCTCGATCAGGGAGCGGACGGACGTATCGCGCCACGGCTTCGGGGTCTCACCCGACGCCCGCTGACGGATGCCGGGAGCGCCGACCTCGGTCAGACGGCGGGCAAGCTCACCCCACGACGCCCGCTCGCCGTTCGGAAGCGCGCGTCGCTGGAAGACTTCTTGCACGATCGGAGCCCACTTCTCGTCTACTACGAGCGCGCCGGGCTTGGCTTGGCCACGCTCGTTGACCGTCAGGCCCCGCTTGTAGCCAAGCGGCGGAGCGCCCCAGTGCGCGCCATCAACGTTGATCTTGTGCCGGATCGTCCGGGCAGTCTCCTCGCGCAGCCGGTCGAGGTACCACTCCGCGATCACTGCGATGATCCCGGCGAACATCTTGCCGTTCGCCGTGTGCAGGTCAACGCCAAGGTCCAGCGCTACGATCGTCCACTTCGGGCGGTGGGGGGTGTCGCCTTGCGCCTCTTTGATGAGTGCGTTCAGATCGGCTACCGAACGCGTCAGGCGGTCGAGTTTGGAGACGACGATCCCGTCTGCTTTGCCCTCGCGAACGAGCTGGAGCGCCTCTTGAATCCGAGGTCGGTCGAGCGACTTACCGGAGACGTCGAGGTCTGCAAGCCACTCGACGATCTCGCGTTTCTTGCCCGGGGCAGACGCCCAGTGTTCGATGTCCGCGCGCTGCGATTCGGGTGAAAGTCCGCCTTCCTTCTCCTTTGACTGTCGGATGTAGCCGACTAGCCTCATTCTTGTTCTCCTTGTTTGGGGAGCCGCCCACGCGCCTCACGTTCTCATTGTCGAGTCAGTACTGCCATTAGTCAAGAGGAACCCGATCCGTCGCTACCCCGACCTCGGGTGCCACCGCGCACTGCTGCGCGAGCTGGGCGTGGGGGACGACCCGCTGCCCGAGGAGCTAGCACAGCTCGCCGAACACGTGTCGGCGCGCGAGCGCGAGGCGGCGCAGGTCGAGTACCAGGCCGACGAGATCTGCCTCGCGTGGCTGCTCGACTCCGTCCTCTTCGAGAAAGGCTGGGAGGCGGAGTTCTCCGGCGAGATCGTCGGCGTGATCGGCTCGGGGCTCTTCGTTCGCTTCGACGACGTGTTCGAGGCTTTCCTGCCTGCGCGACGGCTGCCGGGCGACTACTTCGAGGCGTCGCCGCTCGGCACCGCGCTCACCGGGCGGCGCGGCGGCGGGACGTTCAGGCTCGGCGACCCGATCGACGTGCGCGTCGAGCGGATCGAGCGCTCCTCCGGCAGGGTGGAAGTCACCCCCGTCTAACCTGGGCGAATGGCCGTCAAGCTCATCGCGGAGAACCGCAAGGCGCGGCACGACTACCACCTCCTCGAGCGGTACGAGGCGGGC
>DASXSE010000128.1:0-18705 GCA_036506175.1 Gaiellaceae bacterium | reverse complement strand
AACGCCACGTCCACGCCTGTGCGTGCACGGGGAGCCACCACCTCCCAAGCCGGGACAGGGGCGGCCTTGCCCTTCGCCGCAACCGGCGCTGCCTCGCGGTATTCGATCTCGTCCTTCGTCGCGCGGTACGTAGCGTGGTCGACCAGGATTCCATCCGCGGGCGCAGCCGCCTGGAGTCGCGCCGCGGTGTTGACGACGTCGCCGGCCGCCATTCCCTCGCCCTCGCGCGGGCGGGCCTTACGATTCACGAGCGCCTCGCCGGTCGTGATCCCCACGCGCAGCTGGAGCGCAGGTGACGGATCCGCCTCGTTCAGCTCGCTCATCGCTTCGCGGACGGCGAGAGCGGCGCGCACGGCCCTTTCTGGGTCGTCCTCGTGCGCCACGGGTGCCCCGAACAGAGCGACGACGGCGTCACCGATGAACTTCTCCACGGTGCCCCCGTAGCGCTCGAGCTCGGCGCGAAGACGCGCGTGGTAGGGGGATAGGAGGCTGTGAACCTCCTCCGGGTCGAGTTGCTCCGCACGCCCGGTGAACCCGACGAGGTCCGCGAACAGAAAGCTGACGATCTTGCGTTCCTCTGCGCGGGTCGACGGCGCAGCCTCGAGCAGAGCGCCGCAGGACGTGCAAAACGCGCGTCCGGGCGCTCCGAGCGCGCCGCAGGAGGGGCACTCGCTGCCGAGCTGGGCCCCGCAGCTACCGCAGTAAAGCGCTCCGGACGGATTCGCGGCCCCGCAGGCAGCACAGGCATGGCTCGGCATGGCCAAACAAGTCTAGGCTGGGCTCGAGGCCAGGAATAGAGCCGCGGGGGCGGGTTCTAATCTGCTTGGCCGGGTCGAGCGTAGTTAGAGTTGTCCATCCGGAGGGAGGAGACTCGATGACGCGACGCGCATTGCTTTTGATCCTGCCGTTAGCGGCCTGCGCAGCAGCAGTCGTGCTCGCTCTCGCAGCCTGCGGCGGCGGGGGTGGATCGGCAACGACCGGCGGAGGCGGAGGCGCAACGACCGGTGGTGGTGGCGGCGGCGGAGGCGGATCGACGGTTCAGCTCGCCGCCGACCCCAGTGGGGCGCTCAAGTTCGACCAGACGTCCCTCGAGGCGTCCGCGGGCTCGGTGACGATCAACTTCACGAACCAGTCGTCGCTGCCGCACAACGTCAAGCTCGAAGGGCCCGGCGTGGAGGACCAGGGGACCGACACGATCACGGGCTCGAGCACGAGCGTGACGGTTGACCTGCAGCCGGGTGAGTACACGTTCTTCTGCTCGGTCGACGGCCATCGCGCGGCAGGGATGGAGGGCAAGCTCGTCGTCAAGTAGCGACTTCGAGCCTCTCGACCTTCTCCACCTCGGACATCCGAAGGTCATTGCTGCTTACCTCAGAGCGGGCGACGAGCCTGCACTCATCGACTGCGGACCGACAACCTGCCTCGGCGCCCTCGAGGAGGCGCTTGCGACCCGTGGGACGACGGTCGGCGACCTCCGCCACGTCGTCCTCACCCACATCCATCTCGACCATGCGGGCGCTGCCGGCGCCCTGGTGCGACGCAATCCGCGCCTACGCGTTCACGTGAGCGAGATCGGCGCGCCGCACCTCGTCGATCCCAGCCGCCTCGAACGCAGCGCCCGTCGGCTCTACGGGGACGACTTCGACCGGCTCTGGGGTGAGCTCGCGCCGGTGCCGAAGGATTCCGTGGAGGTCGTCGGGGACCGCGTCCTCGACCTCGAGGCCTGGCCGACTCCGGGACATGCGTCCCATCACATCTCCTATCTCGCGCCGGACGGATCCTGCTACTCGGGCGACGCGACCGGGGTGAGGGTCGCTCCCGAGTCGTTCATCGCACCTGTGTCGCCGCCGCCCGACATCGACGTCGAGGGGTGGGAGCGCTCGCTCGACGAGATTGCAGTGCGCAGCCCCATCCGACTCTGCCTCCCGCACTTCGGCGTGGTCGACGATCCCGAAGAGCACATCGCCCGCATGCGCGAGCGCCTGCGCACGTGGGCGGAACGCGTCCGCAACGGCGCCACCGAAGAGGAATTCGTTCGTGCCGCGGAGGCGGACTTGGAGGAAGCCGGAATCGAGCCTGACCGCGCGGCGGCCTACATCCAGGCCGGGCCACTGTGGCAGTCGTTCGCTGGACTGGCCCGCTATTGGGAGAAGCGTGGCGAGAAGGCCGCCGCTAACCTCTAGCGCAGTGCGTCGCCTGGTAGGGGTCTTTGCCATAGCGCTTATCTTTGTCGCGCCCGTGGGCGCAGATGCCGCGCTAAAACGCGTCCTTGTGGCGAGCAACTTCAATCGTCCGGTTCAGGCCTTCGCGCCGCGCAGCGCCGCGTCCGGGACGCTGTACGTCGTCGAGCAGCAGGGACGCATCCTTCGCTGGAGGAGCGGCCACGGCCGCGTCGTCGTGCAGGACATCCGGGGACTCGTCAACTACGACGGCGGCGAGCGCGGTCTCCTTTCGCTCGCGTTCAACCCGAATTTCGCGACGAGTCACACGTTCTACGTCTACTACACGAACAGCACGGGCGACAACGAGGTCGACGCCTACAAGATGAACTCGACCGGGACGCGGGTCGTCGCCGGCTCGAGACGCCACCTCCTGACGATTCGTCACCGCTCAGCCTCGAACCACAACGGCGGAACGCTCGTCTTCGGCCCCGACAACCGTCTCTATCTCAGCACGGGCGACGGAGGCGGGGGCTGCGACCCCAACGAGAATGCGCAGAACCTCTCGAGCCGTCTCGGCAAGCTGCTGCAACTCTCCGGGACGAAAGCGCGGATCTACGGCTACGGGCTCCGCAATCCCTTCCGGGTTTCGTTCGACAGGCAGACCGGAGACCTCTGGATCGGCGACGTGGGCCAGTCGACGCGCGAGGAGGTCGATTTCCTGCCGGCGGCACAACTCCCGCCGCCCGCGGAGAATTACGAGTGGGACGCGATCGAGGGCACCGTCGCCGACACATGTGAAAACGAGGGCCTGAAGGGCACGGGGCCGCACCACGATCCGATCTACGACTATCCGCGCTCCGACGGCTCGACCGTCATCGGCGGCTTTGTCTACCGGGCGAGCGCGATTCCCGAGGCCGTCGGCCGGTACTTCTTCGGCGACTTCGGCAGCGGCAGGATTTGGAGCTTCGTCCAGGCGGGCGGAGCGGTGACGGGCTTCCGGACAGAGCCGTTCACCGTTTCGCAGCTTTCGTCGTTCGGCGAAGGCCCGAAGGGCGGGCTGTACATGGTCTCCCTCGGGGGGTCGATTTACCAGCTGCGCGCCGCTTGACCTACCGGTTCGTCGACTGTCGATGGGAGCTGGGGCAGCCGAACCGGGGTCGCGAGCTGTATCTGGAAGGACACATCCCCGGAGCATCGTTCCTCGACGTCGAACGCGATCTCTCGGCCCCTCCCGGTGGCAAGGACGGCGGGCGGCATCCGTTACCCAGAGCCGACGACTTCGCGCGGGTGACTGGCAAGGCCGGTATCGAGGCCGGTGTCTTCGTGGTCGCCTACGACCAGGGGATGAACGGCGGCGCGGCGCGCCTCTGGTGGCTCCTGCGCCACTTCGGGCACGACGACGTCGCTGTACTTGCCGGCGGGATCGACGGGTGGCTCGGGCCTCTGCGGAGCGGCGAAGAGGACGTCGAGCCGGAGAAGTTCGTCGCGCGAGTACGCACCGACGACACGATCGATGCCGAGGAGCTCGAGCGGCGGCTCGGCGAGGCTGGGCTGGTGATTCTCGACGCACGCGTCCCCGAACGCTTTCGCGGCGAAGTCGAGCCCATCGATCCCGTTGCCGGACACATCCCCGGCGCGCGTAACCTTCCCTTCACGCAGGCGCAAAGCATCCCCAACGATCTTCGCGGCACGGAGGACGAGGTCGTCGTCTACTGCGGCTCGGGAATCACCGCCGCGGTCGACGTGCTGGCCCTCGAGCGCGCGGGGGTGCACGCAAGGCTGTATCCGGGGTCCTGGAGCGAGTGGTCGTCCCGAGGTCTTCCGGTCGAACGTGGCTGACGTCCAGATCAGGCCGTCTCGTCCCGAGGACGCGGACGCGGCCTACGAGCAGCTGCATGAGCACCAGGCCGAGTTCGGCGAGCCGGAGTTCACCCGTGGCATGTTCGACAACATCCTCGCGCTCGCAGACGCGACCTTCACGGCCGAGAGAGGGCCCGAGGTCGTCGGCCACTCGACGGTGCGCGACGGGGAGATCAGTGTCGTCGTACGCAAACAGGACCGGCGAAAGGGCATTGGAACGCGGCTCGTTCGCGCGGCGGAGGAGGCTGCCGAGAGCCAGGTCCTGCGCCTGTTCGGGGTCACGCTCGAGCCGGCCGCCCGGCCCTTCGCGGAGGCCAACGGCTACGAGAAGGCCTGGGACTTCTGGCTCATGGGCATCGACCTCGACGACTCGCTGCCCCCGCCGCGCTGGGCCGACGACGTGATCGTGCGAACGTTTCGCGAGGAGGACACTGAGGAGGTGAAGGATCTACTCGACCTCGCATATTCGGCGGAGGCGCACCACACACCGCTCCCGTTCGAGGACTGGAAGACCCTCATGCTCGGCGATCCGAGCTTCGACCCGGCCTACTGGTTCATCGTCGAGTCCGACGGTGAGATCGTGGCCGCTGCGCTGAACTGGAAGGAGGGCTACGTCAAGGACCTCGTCGTCCACCCTGAGCACCGTCGGCGAGGGCTCGGCGAGGCGCTCTTGTGGCACACCTTCCGTGAGTTTCGCCGTCGTGGCGCCGCACGCGTCCAGCTCAAGACCGATTCGGTCAACCCCACGGAAGCGTGGCGGCTCTACGAGCGCGTGGGCATGGAGTACGAGCGGACGTACGAGACGTTCGAGAAGCGCGTCGCTAGACCCTGAGCTCGGTCAATTCGCCGACGCTTTCGGGCTCCTCGTTCCAACGCTCGTAGACCGCCAGCGCGACGGCGAGGTCCTGCACGGCCAGGCCGGTCGAATCGAACACCGTGATCTCCTCGTCACGACGGCGGCCTTCCTGCTCGCCGATCAGCACTCGCCCGAGCTCGGCGACGTCCTCTCGTCGGAGTTTCCCGTCCTCGACGGCCCGCGAGATGTCGCCGTTGTGGCTCGCCTGCTCCCACTCGTCACAGACGACTCGCGCGCGGAGTAGCTCTTCGACTGCGATCTCCGCCTTGCCGGGCCCGTCTGCCCCCAACAGGCTGACGTGCTGGCCTTCGCGCAGCGACCCTGCGGGGAAGAGGATCTCGGCGCCCGGCGTGACCGTGGCGACAACGTCGGCGCCCAGAGCGACGTCGCGGCTTGACGCCACCGATGTGGCCGCGCCCAGCTCTTCGGCCAGTGCCTCGGCCTGAGCCGGGCGCGCATCCCAGAGCAGAAGCTCGCGCCCGCGCGCGACGAAGGTCCGGGCCACCGCGCGTCCGTTGACGCCGGAACCCACGACCGCTGTCGTCTTTGCGTCCGGGGACGCGAGCGTCTCCGCGCCCAGCACCGCCGCTGCGCCCGTGCGTAGCGCCGTCACGGCGCCCGCGTCCAGCAGAGCGCGCAGCTCGCCCGTGGAGGCGTCGGAGAGCAGGACCACGCCGGTCACCGTCAGCAGCCCGCGCTCAGGGTTGCGCGGGAAGGACGTCACCCACTTCAGCACCGCGTGGCCTGCTCCCGCTGCCGGCATGGCGCGGAAGTCCCCGTCCGGCGGCGCAGGCACATACACCTTGGAGGGCATGAACCAGCTGCCGCGCGCATGTTGGACGAAGGCGTTGCGCACGGCTTCCAACGCCTCGACGGGGCTGAGCGCCGCGTACACGTTGGCCGCAGCGAGGAACGGTACGCTCACGGGCGAGGATCATGGCAGCGGCCGTCACCATCTGCGACGTCGGTCCGCGTGACGGCCTCCAGAACGAAGCCGTGACGCTCGAGCCTGCGGTGCGCGCCGAGCTCGTCAACCGACTCGCGGGCGCCGGGCTCCCGAAGATCGAGGCGGTCAGCTTCGTCAACCCGGAGCGGGTGCCGCAGATGGCCGGAGCGGAAGAAGTCGTCGACGCAATCGAGCGCCGCGAGGGCGTCACCTACGCGGGGCTCGTCCTCAACGCGAAAGGCTATGAGCGCTTCGCCGCCACCGGCCTCGACGAGCTGCACTTCACGCTCGCCGTGACGGAGACGTTCAACCGGCGGAATGCGAACCGCTCTGTGGACGAGTCCGTCGAGGAGCTCACTCGCATCGACAGCAAGAGCCCCGTCAGCGCATCAATCTCCGTCTCCTTCGGCTGTCCGTTCGAGGGGAAGGTCGGGGCCACTACCGTGCTCCGTCTTGCGGAACGGCTTGTCGAAGCCGGTGCGGCGGAGATCGTGTTCGCCGACACGATCGGCGTCGCGGTGCCACAGCAGGTCCATGAGCTCCTGGCGGGAGCGAAAGGCCTCGGCGTGGATCTAGGGGTCCATTTCCACGACACGCGCAATACCGGGGTCGCAAATGCGCACGCTGCTCTCGAAGCTGGAGCGACCGCGTTCGAGTCGTCCGCGGCGGGTTTGGGCGGCTGCCCCTTCGCTCCGCGGGCCACCGGCAACGTCGCCACCGAGGATCTTGTCTACTTGTTCCACGGTGAAGGACTCGAGACGGGCATCGATCTGGACGCGCTCATCGGAGTCGCGGAGTGGCTGGAAGGAGTTCTGGGCCGACCGCTTCCCGGCCGCGTCTACCGCGCAGGCGCGTTCGCTCCGGTCAGCGGCTAGCGTCCGCTGGTTCGGCGCGGCAGCCGTCGTCGGGGCGGCGGCTTTCCTGTTGGCCCGCCTCGCGCCGGACATCCACGGGAAGCCGCTCTTCGAGGACGAGTCCGTGGCGGGCCTCATCGGCTCGAAGCCGATCCCGGAGATCATCGTCACGACGCTCTGGGACCGAGGCGGCGCGCCGCTGCACTTCCTCCTCGTCCACGCAGCTTTCGCGTTCCATTCCTCGGCAACCGTGCTGCGCTGGGTGTCGGTCGTCTTCGCGCTCGCGACCATCCCGCTCTGTTACGACCTCGGCCGCCGACTTGGAGGTCGGGTGGCGGGGATCACAGCTGCGGTCGTCGCCGCGTGCTCGGGGATGTTGGCGGTCTACGGGACCTTCGGGCGCATGTACGCGCTTTTTGCGTTCGCCGCCGCTCTCGCGGCCGATCTCTTCGTGCGGGCCCTCGATCTGCGCACGCAGCGCGCGGCTGTCTGGGCGGCGACAGCGGCGTGGCTCCTGCCGGCTGTCCATCCGTACGGCGGCGTCGTCATCGGGGTCGAGGCGCTCGTCGCACTCGCGGTGTGGCGGGGGAAGCCTCTCCGGCCTGCGCTTCCGGTGGCGGCAATCGGGCTCGCGCTCATTCCGTTTCTGATCGCAGACCTTCGTCTTGCGAACCGCTTCGAAGTCACCTCGAACACGGAGCACAGGCTGGCGACGCGTCACGAGGCGCGGAACCAGCTGACAGATGCGCTGCGCGGCTTTGCAGGAGGAAGCGGGTGGACTTTCGCGGTCTTCTTCGTCCTGGGAGTGGCGGGAATCGTGCTCCTAGCCCGCCGATGCCCGGCCTTCGTCGCCTGGGGCGTTCTTGCCTTTGCGCTGCCGCCGCTCCTCTCGACGCTCGTGCACACGGGCCGCTCGCCCGACCTTTCGCCACGTCACCTCATCTTCGCGCTCCCGTTCTGGGCTGCGTCCATCGGCTATGCGGTCTCGCGGATACCCGCGCGCGGCGTCGCTGTAATCGCCGTTGCCGTGCTCGCCGCCATCTCACCGCAGGGCATCCACGATCCGCGCTCCATCACGTATACGGCAAAGCTCGGCACCGAGGAGGCGCTCGGGGAGCCCGCGGAGTGGCTCCAGGCCCGCATCACGAGCGTCGATCTCCTCTACCCGTACTCGTCCGTCTTCCTGGCTGCGCTGCCGCAGGCGGGCGACGCGGTCTCGCTCCCGCGAGCACAGACGGGCACGCTCCTCGACACGCTGAACCGTGTCGAGTATCCCCGGGCGCGGATCTTCGTCGCGGTCCCGATCGGTACGACCCAGGTGGACGTCACCGGGCTCCAGCGCTACACGCTGGGACGGTTCCCGCGGTGGCTGCTCATCGAGGTGCGAGGCGAGTTCAACGACCGGACTGCTGTCCTGCATGCCACCGAGCGGGCGCTGGCCGCGGCGCAGGCCGGGCTGCGGCCGCCTGTGCCGACGGCGCTCGCGGGCTGGTTCGATCTCAACCTCGAGGTGCTCTGCAAATCGCTGCACGAGCTCGGCTCGGAATGTGGGTAGATAGGCGACCCTCTCTCATATGGCTTCGAGGGATCCCCAGAAACACTGGAAAGAATGTACCTTCGGTCGCGACGGGTCGTAAACTCGACCCATGGATGAACGCGAGGCGCGCGGTGCAGAGCTTCTCCGCGAAAATGAACAGCTCCGGGAGCAGCAGCGGGCGATCAGGGGCGTTCTTCGCGCCGTCGCCGGTTCCACTGGTCTGCAGACGGTGCTCGACGAGGTCGTCGAAGCCTGCAGCCAGCTTTGCGACGCGGACAACGCCGCCTTCTGGCTCCTCGACGACGGGCTGCTGCGATTAGTCGCGGACCATGGCGAGCCTGAAGCGGCGGTGTACGACAAACAGCATCCGCACCCGCTCGACCGAACGACAGTGGCCGGCCGCACAGCCCTCACTCGGCAGCCAGTTCACATCCCGGACGTCGACACCGATCCGGAGTACGGGTACCGCGGGCCACGGCCTTACCGGGCGTTGCTTGGGGTTCCAGTCGCCGTTGAAGACGACCTGATCGGCGTCATCATCCTCGACCGCAGCGAGCAGCGCCCATTCAGCGACGAGCACATCGCGCTCGCCCAGACCTTCGCCGACCAAGCCGCGATCGCGATCACGAACGCGCGTTTGATCGATGCCGTCGAGCGCCAGCTCGAGCAGCAGCGGGCGATCGGCGACGTTCTCCGTGCGATTGCGCTATCGGAGGGCCTCGAAGCCGTGTTCCAAGCGGCTGTCGAGGCCGCCACACGGCTCTGCCATGCCGATTTCGGCGCCCTCTACCTCGCCGACCGAGACGTGTTCCGCCTCTCCACGAGACACAAGTGGGAACCGGCGCTGGATCAGTTCGAGCGGGAACATCCCCACGTCGCCGACCGAAAGACCGCGGTTGGCCGCGTGGCGCTGACGCGAGACGTCGTTCACATCCCCGACGTGGAGTTGGACCCGGAATACGAGTGGGGAGGACGTCACGTCGCCGAGTACCACGCAGTGCTCGCGGCTCCGGTCCTGGTCGAAGCCGAACTGATTGGCGTGATCGATGTGACCCGTCGCTTTCCAGGACCGTTCGCGGAGGAAGAGGTGCGGCTGATTCGGACATTCGCCGACCAAGCTGCGATCGCGATCACGAACGCACGTCTGATGGATGCGGTGGAGCGCCAGAAGAGCGAGCTGTCGCGCTTTATCTCCCCTCAGGTGGCAGAGCTCATCTCCTCTGACGAAGGGAAGAAGATGCTCGCCGGGCACCGCGCCTACATCTCCTGCATGTTCTGCGACCTCCGCGGCTTTACCGCCTTCTCCGAGACCGCCGCTCCCGAGGAGCACTTCGAGGTCCTGCGCGCCTACCACGAGGCGCTCGGCGAGCTGATTCCTCAGTACGAGGGGACGCTCGAGCACTTCGCCGGGGACGGGGTGATGGTGTTCTTCAACGACCCCGTGCCGGTCGACGAGCACGAGCTCAAGGCGGTCCGCTTTGCGCTCGCCGTCCAAGCGCGCTTCCATCACCTCGCGCAAGCGTGGGGCAAACGCGGCATCGAGCTCGGGCTCGGAATCGGGATCTCGGCAGGCTACGCGACTCTCGGTCGGATCGGCTTCGAGGGCCGCTACGACTACGGCGCGCTTGGGCCGGACACGAGTCTCGCCTCTCGTCTGAGCACACAGGCGAAGCCCGGGCAGACCCTCATCAGCCAGCGTGTCTACGCCGCCGTCGAAGACAAGGTCGAGGTCGAGGCGGTCGGCGAACTTGATCTGAAGGGGTTTGGCCGTCCGATACCCGCCTACGAGGTGCGCGGGCCGCTGACAAACCGTGCTCCCGACGGCTCCCTCGCCTTCTCGCCCGGACCGCACGCCTGATTGCGACCGCGCGCCTGACAGCCTTCTCGGTGAGCAATGAGCCCGCCGTTCAAGCCGAAACCACCTAGGTCTGCTGCGATGTGGTAGATAGGGCTCACATGTCGGTCCTGATCAAGGGCGGCCGAGTGGTGACGGCGGACGACGACCGCGTCGCCGACGTCTTCATCGAGGACGAGACGATTTCGCAGATCGCGGAGTCGCTCGACGTGCAGGTCGACCGCGTCATCGACGCGAGCGGCAAGTACGTGCTCCCCGGCGGCGTCGACCCACACACGCACCTGGACATGCCCTTCGGGGGCACGATCACGTGTGACGACTTCGAGTCCGGCCAGACCTCGGCAGCGTTCGGCGGCACGACATGCCACGTCGACTTCGTCATCCAGCCGAAGGGGATGACCTTTGGCGAGGCGCTCGACGAATGGCACTCGAAGCGTGAGGGGAAGGCGGTCATCGACAACGGCTTCCACATCGCCGTCACCGATCTCGACGAGGGCGGCACGCTGGAGGAGCTCGCCACCCTGCCCGACCAGGGCATCACGAGCTACAAGCTCTTCATGGCCTACAAGGGCGCGATCATGGTCGATGACGATTGTCTCTTCCGTGTCATGCAGGTCGCTGCGGACACGGGCGCGCTCGTCATGGTGCACGCCGAGCACGGGGATGCCATCGACTGCCTGATCAAACAGGCGCTCGCCGCGGGGCACACCGAGCCCAAGTACCACGCGCTGACCCGCCCGCCCGAGACCGAGGGCGAGGCGACCAACCGAGCCATCCAGCTCGCCCGCGTGGCCGGCTGCAAGCTGTACGTCGTGCACGTCTCCTGCCAGGAGGCGCTCGAGCCGATCGCGATCGCGCGAAACAAGGACTGGGATGTCTGGGGCGAGACCTGCACGCAGTATTTCTTCATCGACTACTCGTTCCTCGAGAAGCCGAACTTCGAAGGCGCGAAGTACGTCTACACGCCACCGCCCCGCGCGAAGGAGAACCAGGACCGGCTGTGGGAGGCGGTCGCGAACGACGTCCTCTCGGTCGTCTCGACCGACCACTGCGCTTTCCGCTGGGACGGCCAGAAGTCGCTCGGGAAAGACGACTTCTCGAAGATCCCGAACGGAGGCCCCGGCCTCGAAAACCGATTGCACATGATGCATGAGTTCGGAGTGCGCCAGGGACGGATCACCCTCAACCGCATGGTCGAGCTCCTCTCGACGAATCCCGCGAAGTACTTCGGCCTCTTCCCGCGCAAGGGGACGATCGCCGTCGGCTCGGATGCTGACATCGTCGTCTTCGATCCCGAGAAGAAGGTGACCATCTCGGCGGCCACCCACCACTCGCACTGCGACTACAACCTCTACGAGGGCACCGAGGTGACCGGTGCGCCGGAGGTCGTCCTCCTGCGCGGCAAGGTGATCGTAGACGGTGACGAATTCACCGGCCGTCCTGGCGACGGCCAGTTCGTGAAGCGCGCTCGCTTCGGGGAGACGCTCAGCCCAGTCGGCGCGGCAGCGGCCTGATCAGCGCCGAACGACCCGCGTAGCTGACCGTCCGGCGATAAGACGCGCGTAGCGCCTGGGCGACGGGCCCGCGGCCGGCGCCCTGGCGAATGAGCTCCCGAAGCCGGAGGCCGACCGGCTGGACGACGAGGCTCGGATGCTCCACCCAGGTGGGGATGTAGTCCACTCCGGTCACCCGGGCCGTCGTCCCGAAAGCGTGCACGTGGATGACAGCGATCAGCCCGTCCTGGGATTCGGCGGGACAGCAGTTCGCCGTCTGGTTGGAGAGGAGGTTGCCCTCCCCAAAGACCACGAAGCGCCCAGCGATCCGCTGGATCGGCTGGACGACATGCACGTGCTGGCCGACGATGACGTCCACGACCCGGTGCCGCAGGAGATAGCGCGCCAGGTCGCGCTGCTGCATGTTCGGCTCGTGGACGTTCTCCGTCCCCCAGTGGAAGTTCGCGATGACGAGGTTCGCACCGAGACGGCGGGCACGTCGAGCGTCTGCGATCACCTTGGTCGTCGAGATGAGGTTGACCGACCACGGGTGCGGGACGGGCATGCCGTTCGTTCCATACGTGTAGGCCAGCACCGCGATGCGCAGGCCCTTCATGGGGAGGATGAGGATGCGGTGCGACTGGCCGCGGTTCCGGAAGCTGCCCGTGTGGCGGACGCCCGCCGAGTCGAGCGCACGGATCGTCGCGTTGATTCCCGCCTGCCCTTTGTCCGCCGAGTGGTTGGACGCCGTGTCGCAGGCATCCCATCCGGCCCACTTGACCGCCTTCGCGAGCTCGGGCGGGCTGTTGAAGATCGGGAATCCTGCCGGCGGGCCCGCCCCCATCGGCGTCTCCACGTGGCAGAGCGCGAGCGCGGCGCGGCTGACGATCGGACGCACGCGGGCCAGCAACGGGCGGAAATCGTAGCGGCCGTGGCCGAGCGCCCGAGCGCGCTGCCAGACCGGCGCGTGGATGAGGAGATCGCCGCTCGCGACGATGTCGAAAGTCTGCTCCTGCCTGGGGCTGGCGTCCGCGTGCGCGTTGCCTTTCGGTGAGATCGCTGCGTGACCGGCGAGCGGACTGCTGATCCCCGTCAGGGCGGCGACGAGGGCGGCTGCGACCGCGAGAGCGCCCAGGGAGACGGCTAACCGCTGGTTTCGCAGGCGGCGGCGTGCGAGCGCCCGCCGCTCGGACCGAGCGCGGTCGACGTGTGGTCCGGTCGCTTCGTCACGATTGTTCCGCACCCACTTCGGGTAGCAGGGGGGTCGGACAGACAGGCGAACCCGGGCCCGGGGCCCGGGGGAGGGAGGCGAAGTGGCTACACCAGAGCGTCGTTACGGCCCAGGAGCGGGCATCACGATGGGAGGCATCATCGTCATCGCCGGCATCCTCATCCTGCTCTTCTGGAGCTTGATCATCGGGATCATCGTCATCCTCGTCGGCCTGATCGCATTCGGCGGCTTCGCGAGGGGCCGCTGGTACTGAGCAGGAGGGGTTGGCGGGTGATCGCTCGCCGCCGGGACGGGATGGTCGTTCCGAGGCCAGGACTCAGAAGCCTTCGTATTGACTGAAATACGGGGGCGACGGAGGCCGCAGCCTCGGGGCGAGCAGCGCGCCTCCGGCGGCTCAGATGATGGCTCGCCAAACCCTCCTTAGGGCCAAACCGAACTTTCTTTCCGGATGTCGTACGCGCCGCCGTCGCGGCACTTCTTCGTGCGGTAGTTCGCCGGCCGCGTCGGATAGACCTCGGTCCAGTAGCGCGCCGCCAGCTCGTTCGCGTAGGCGCGTGAGGCCCCGAGGCGCACCGCTGCCTGCCGGATGTGCTGCATGCCCCAGCACTCCGCGAGCGGCTCGTTGGCGCCCGCGCCGTAGAAGTCGCCGGACTCGTTCAGGTGGCCGGATTCGTGCAGCAGCGTGGTCACGGCGAAGGCGATCTCGAGCTCCTCCTTCCCGGTGGGCTGCTCATTGGTGTATGCGACCTTCGCCAGGTTGTCGCAGATGTCCCAGGCCAGATTGACCCGCTGAAAACCGGGCGACGCGAAGCCGGCGAGGTTGTGATCCCGGCCGAACGTCTCCTTCTGGAGCTCGGTCCAATCGGCCCGCGACCAGCAGCGCACCTCTCCCACCGGAGCGGCAATGCCGCGCGCGACCTTGGTGAAGAACGGCTCGACGTGACTCGCCTCGAGGACTCCGCGCCCGGGGGGGAGCGGCAGCCGCTGCATCGCTTGCGGATTGGAAAGCCCTTCGTTCGCGTCCCGGACGAGACGGGCAGCCAGTGACCACTCCTCGAACGCCTTGCCGGAGTCATTCAGTCGCGCGCCGTGGGCAAAGCGCCGGCACGCGAGGGCGAGGAGGCGCTCGGGCTTCCGCACGGAGGGCGGCGGATCGCCGAGCTTGCTCGTGAGAGTGGCCCCGCACCGCTCGAGGGCAGCACGGTCCCCGTGCGTGAGCGCGACACGCAGATCGGTGACCCAGAGCGCGTAGCGGCCCAGCCACTGATCTTCCGTCAACCGAGCTGGCCGCGCCGGCTTCGTCGGCGTGACCGCTTTCGTCTCATCGCAGGCGCTTGCCAGGAACGCGAGGGCAAGCGCCGCCAGAACGAGCTTTCTCACCGCACGGCGAGACCGGGTCGAATCAGGCGCGCGGGTCGCTCGAGCCCCGCGTCGTTGACGGGCGGGTTGAGCGGTTCTGCGAGCGGCGGTGCGTTGTAGGAGAGATGCGTCTGGCCGGGATCAGGGACGCCGTACAACGTCGTTCGCTGCCGCGGCTCTCGTCCGATCGCCCGGATTGCCTCTTCCATCCGCTCCGGCGGCATCTCCTGCCCGTGACTCGCTCCCGCGGCGCGGGAGATGGACTCGTTCATAAGCGTCCCGCCGAGGTCATTGGCTCCAGCCCGGAGTACGGCCTGAGCCCCTTCGATGCCGAGCTTCACCCATGAAGCTTGGATGTTGGTGATTTGTGGGTGGAGGGCGAGCCGCGCGACGGCGTGCATCAATACGGCCTCGCGGAAGGTCGGTCCCGGGCGCGCGTTTCCCTTCAGAAAGATCGGCGCTTCCATGTGCACGAACGGCAGAGGGACGAACTCGGTGAAACCTCCGGTGCGCTTCTGCTGTTCTCGAAGCTCGACGAGATGCCGCGCCCAGCTTCGCGGGCCTTCGACCGAGCCGAACATGATCGTCGTCGTCGAGCGCAGACCGAGGCGGTGAGCGGTGTCGTGCACCTTCAGCCACTGTGTGGTCGTCACCTTGTCGGGACAGATGAGGCGGCGGACATCGTCATCCAGGATTTCGGCCGCCGTCCCGGGTAGAGAGGCCAGGCCGGCCTCCTTCAGCAGGCCCAGGTATTCCTCAAGCGGCAGGCCGAGCGTCGCCGCTCCCTGCCAGACCTCGAGCGCCGAGAAGGCATGCACGTGGATATCCGGTAGCTCGCGCTTGATCGCGCGGCAGACGTCCAGGTAGTACTCGCCCGTGAAACCAGGGTGGATGCCGCCCTGGAGGCAGACCTCCACCGCGCCGCGGTCCCACGCCTCCCGGCACCGCCGCACGATCTCCGCGAGCGGGACGAGGTACGGGGCTCCCCGCAGGTTCGCGGCGAGCTTCCCCTTCGAGAAAGCGCAGAAGCCGCACCGGAAGTAGCAGACGTTGGTGTAGTTGATGTTGCGCGTCACCACGTAGGTGACGGTGTCTCCCGAAACCTCGCGTCTCAGCTCGTCCGCGGCGGCGAACACCTCAGCCAGGTCGCGTCCACGCGCCTGGAAGAGCGCCGTGATCGCCTCCTCGTCCAGCTCGCCTTCTTCGCCGAGGCGGAGCGGCGCGGCCGGTGACGGCAACGGTGGGGGAGGAGACGGCGCGCCTGCGGCCCAGCGATCGTCTCGGGCGAGGCCGTCTGCGTCGGCATGCTTGCGAATCTCCTGCGCGATCCGCGGCTCGGCCCAACGCTCCAGATCCGAGACGTACTCCGGATAGATCGGAAGCCGGGCCGCGAGCGTGTGTCCGGCCGTCTCCGTCGCCTCGCGCAGGCGGACGATCTCCGGCCAGGGAGCCTCCGGATTGACGTGGTCGATCGTCACCGGAGAAACGCCGCCCCAGTCGTCGATGCCGGCCTCGAGCAGACGCGGAAAGTCGTCGTAGGCCAGGTTCGGCGGCGCCTGGATCTTCATCTCCCCGAGAACCTCGCGTGCGGCGCGAATCGTCCAGAGGTGCTCGTCGAGGGTGGGCTCGGGCGCTGCGGCCATCTTCGTGCCGGGCTTGGCCCGGAAGTTCTGGACGATGACCTCCTGGACGTGGCGATACCGGTCGTGCAGCGCGCGGATCGCTTCCAGCGCCTCGACCCTTTCCTCCCGCGTCTCGCCGATACCGATCAGGATCCCGGTCGTGAACGGGATGGCCAGCTCGCCGGCGAGCGCGATCGTCTCGAGACGCCGTTCCGGAAGCTTGTCCGGTGAGCCGTAGTGCGGGCCGCCTTTTTCGGACAGGCGCTCTGAGATCGTCTCGAGCATCAGCCCCATCGACGCGGAAACCGGCCGCAGGAGTTCGAGATCGTCGCGCGTCATCACGCCCGGATTCACGTGCGGAAGGAGGCCGGTCTCGGCCAGGACGAGCTCGCACATCCGCGCCAGGTACTCGATCGTCGTTGCGCACCCGAGCTCGGCGAGCTCCTCCCGCGCGGCCCGGTAGCGAAGCTCAGGCTTGTCCCCGAGCGTGAAGAGCGCCTCGTGGCACCCGGCCTCGGCGCCGGCGCGGGCGACCCCGAGAACCTCGTCGGCGCTCATGTACGCGCGCTCGCCGCGCCGCGGCGGGTGAGCGAACGTGCAGTAGTGGCACACGTCCCGGCAAAGCTTTGTCAGCGGGATGAAGACCTTCGGCGAGTACGTGACGATTCGTCTCATGCGTACGCGAGGTCTTCGGGCCGGTCGACGTCCAAGCTGAGGCGCTCGTCGGCGACGACGACAGGGTCGAGGCCCGCGAGACGGGCTCGCGCGATCGTCTCGCCCGCGGGCACGCCGAATGTGGGGCTGAAGAGCTCGAGATCTCGCAGCGCAAGCGCGTTGATCCCACCGTCGTGGGCGGGAACGAGCGCCAGCGGTCTCGCTGCATCGACGAGCCGATCGATGGCGTCCGCCTCGGCGAGCGGGCAATCCGCCATCAGGACGAGAGCACCGGCTTGCGCGCGCGGATCCGCCAGGGCGAACGCGACGGCATCCGCGTGTCCCGTTCCCGCGTCGACGAGAACATCTACCTCGGTGGATAGCCCGGACTCGGGCGTCACGAGTAGCGTTCGCTCGATGGACGACGCGCCCTCGCAGGCGGCCAGCACACGCTCGAGCATCTCGAGCGCGAGTCGTTCGCGCTGCTCTTCGGAGAGGACGGCTGCGAGCCGTGTCTTCGCGCCGTCGACCCCTTTGAACGGGACGATCGCGAGCAAGACGTGAGCATACGTATCGCCGTGCTGGCCGGAGGGCTGGGCGGCTCCCGCTGTGTGGACGCGCTCGCTCGGGCAGCCGGTGCGGAGGCCGTCGCCGCCATCGGAAACGTCGGTGACGACATCGAGATTCTCGGCCTGCATGTCTCTCCGGATCTCGACACGATCCTGTACACGCTCGCCGGCCTCCTCGACGAGGAACGCGGGTGGGGCGTTCGCGACGAGACCTACAACGCGCTCGGGATGGCCGGCGCGCTGGGCGGGGAGACGTGGTTCACGCTCGGTGACCGGGATATCGGCCTGCATCTCGTGAGAACCCGGCTCCTCCGGGAAGGAGTGCCTCTCTCCGAGGCGACCAAGCGGCTCGCTGAAGCGCTCGGAGTGCACGTCGGTCTCGTACCGGCGACCGACCAGCCGTTGCGCACGAAGATCGAGACGGAGGCGGGCGAGCTGGATTTCCAGGAGTGGTTCGTGGCTTGCGGGCACCGGGATCGCGTGCTCGGCGTCCGCTTCGACGGTGCTCAGGAAGCGGAGCCCGCTCCAGGAGTCCTGGACGCCATCACGGGCGCCGAGCTCGTGATCATCGCCCCTTCGAACCCGTTCGTCTCCATCCAACCGATCCTTGCAGTCGGCGGAATCCGGGCGGCGCTCGAGGGGAAGCGCGTCGCCGCCATTTCGCCCCTGATCGCCGGTAAGGCCCTCCGCGGCCCGCTGTCCGAGATGATGACTTCCCTCGGCCACGAACCGTCCGCTGCGGGCGTGGCGGCGGTCTACGGCGACCTCGTCGACGTCTTCGTCGTCCAGCCGGGCGACGAAGGCCCGCCTGGGGCCGTGGCCTGCGACATCGTTATGGTTGACCCGAACCGCCGGGCGGAGGTGGGGGAGAAGCTCCTGGAGGCGCTCCTGTGAGGATCGGCATCGTGGGCGGCACGGGTGGCTTCGGCCAGGGGCTCGCCGAGCGCCTTCGTCGCGCCGGCGCCGACGTGGTTCTGGGCTCGAGGACGCCACATGACGAGTTCGTGTCGAACGCCGAGGCGTGCAGGTTCTGTCAGATGGTCTTCCTCTCGGTTCCTCCGGAAGGCGTCGGGGCGATGTGCACCCAGCTTGCCGGCGATCTCGCGGGCCGCATTCTCGTCAGCGTCGCGAGCCCGGTCGTGTTCGAAGACGGCTTTCCGGCGGCGCTCCCGATGAAGATCTCGCTGGCGGAGGAGGCTCAGGTCGCGGCGCCCGAGTGCCACGTGGTGGCCGGGTTCCACACCGTCAGCGCAAAGCTTCTCGCGCGCGTCGAGGAGCCGCTGCGAGAGGACGTCCTCATCTGCGGCGACAACGAGGATGCGAAACGCACCGTCGCGGAAGTGACCGAGAGCATCGTCGAAGGGAAAGCTGTCGACGCGGGGCGACTCCAGGTCGCGCGCTGGCTCGAGCCCGTCACGGCGGTCCTCCTGAACGTGAACCGCAACTACAAGGTGAACGCGGGCGTCAGAATTACAGGGCTCGAATAGTGGGCTCGCACCTTCTCGACCGAGACGGCACCATGCAGCCGCGCTACGACCGCGTGGCGGTCGAGTCGCGCCTCTCCAGCGGCGAGTTCTTCTGGCTCGACCTGCACGATCCGACCGACGAGGACTTCGAGCTTCTGCGGGACGTCTTCAAGTTCCACCCGCTGGCCCTCGAGGACTCGCGGCAGTTCGGCCAGCGGCCCAAGCTCGAGGACTACGACGA
>DASXSE010000127.1:0-3645 GCA_036506175.1 Gaiellaceae bacterium | reverse complement strand
AGTACGAGAGGACCGGGACGAACAGACCTCTGGTGTATCAGTCGTCGTGCCAACGGCGCTGCTGATTAGCCACGTCTGGATGGGATAACCGCTGAAAGCATCTAAGCGGGAAGCCCACCTCGAGATGAGGCTTCCCATCCCTTCAAGGGAGTAAGGATCGTGGGAGACGACCACGTCGATAGGCGGGACGTGCAAGCGCGGCAACGCGTTCAGCGGACCCGTACTAATCATCCGAGGTCTTGATTTGAACACCGTAAGTCGCTATGGAGCTTTGAGGGTGCGCAAGGCCTCGGCCTGACGCCCAAGCCTCACAATTTCCGGCGGTCATAGCGGCGGGGAAACACCTCTTCCCATTCCGAACAGAGCAGTTAAGCCCGCCAGCGCCGATGGTACTCGGAGGGAAACCTCCCGGGAGAGTAGGACGCCGCCGGTTTTTTCTTAAGGGCGCCTTCGGGCGCCCTTTTTTTTACCTCGATAAGCAGGCACGCCGTCCTGAACGCCGCGCCCCTTTTCACCACTCGTCAGCTCGGCGGCTTCGAGTCGACGAGAATCGCAGCGACCAAGAGGATTGCCATGGCGATCGAAGCCTCCCCGAGCAGCGTCCGCCCAAGCCGCGCCGGCCAAGGGGAGGGCCCGTCGCAAACCAGCGCCGGCCGCGCCACGAAGTGGTGGAACGCGCCCCACAGCAACGCCACGCTGACGAGCGCGATCTTGACGAGGAGCACCCGGCCGTATCCGGCCGTCCAGAGATCGCTGATCGCCGGCAGGCGGACGACGCTCAAGTAGATCCCGGCCCCGAGCAGGGCCGCGATGAGCAGCGTCGCCAGGCGAGAGAAACGGACGAACGCCTCGCGGCGCAGGGAGGGCGTGAGTGGCCAGACGCACACTCCGAGGACGATCAACCCGCCTACCCACAGGAGGGCCGAGGAAAGGTGAATCCAGTCTGCGAGCTCAGTGGCCCAAGACGAGCCCTTGTCGGCAGCTTGATGCCCGGACAAGGAGAGACCCGACGCAAATCCGAGCGCAAGGAGAAACGCCGGCCACAGGAGTATTTCCCTGTCGAGGAGCCACGCGAAATAGACCAAGACCGAAACGACGACGAATCCCATAGTCATCGCCGTGAAGGCCGAACCAAGTCGCGTTCCAGCCGCGATAGGCGAGAGATCGGCATACAGAAGCCGGTCGAAGGGAAGCTGCAGCGCTCCCTCGGCGCGCATGATGAAGCCGACAATTCCGACCTCGAGCGTCGCGATGATTCCCAGCCCGACGAGCTGATAGAGGCGCTTCGCCAGTGCCGGAGGGACGCCTCGAAGGACGATAAGAGCGAATCCGAGGCCGCCGACGACGAGCGACAAGGACAGGAAATAGGCCCACCGGACCACGTCCTCGGCCTTCGTCGGGCCCGAGGCGCCGTAGGCCTCGGTCGGCGGCGGCGCTGCCACGCGAACGCCGAACGTGTACACGCCGGAAACCGGATGTCCATCCGAGGCGAGGACGTGCCAGCGAACTGTGTATGCGCCCTTTTGCAACTCGCGAAGCGGCGCGAGCACGACTCGCGTGTCCGCTCCGGAGGCTGCGTCATCCGAGACCGCGACACCGCGCGCGTTGCGGACCACGATGGAGTCCGGGAACGCGGTCACCTCCTGATCGAACCGCAGGACCACCGCGGCGGGCCCGGTCGCGAGGCGCACACGATAGCCAGGGTCTTCGTGTTCGAGGGTGGCGTGGGCGAAGGCTGCTGAGGGCGCCGCGAGTGCCGCGAACGCAACGAGTGCGAGAACGCGCCCTCTCATCGATGAGGCTCCCCGGCGACGGGTGACAGGTGCCCGAAGATCGGGGCAACGTCCCTGTGCGCGTAAAGAAGCACCGCGACGACGAGAAACGTGGCGGCGAATCCGGCCCCGAGTGCGAAGGAGCGCGGCCGAAAGGTTCGCGCGAGGGGAAACACCGCTCCCGCCACCATCACCCAGCCTATGGTGTGATGGATGAAGGCCGAGCGTGAGAAGAGCCAGGAATTCTGCTCGTGGACGAGCGACGCGAAGCCCGACACGACCAAGGCCAGTGCGACGGTCAGATGCCAGTAGCGGCTCGAGAGCTTCCCGCGCGCGAGCGCGAGCTCGGCTGCGCCGGCGAGCATCAGCACCTGCGCCCACGCCGAGTGCGCGACCATGTGCAGCGTCGAGTTGGTGAACAGGATCATCACGGGCCACATCCCGATCCCCATCACAAGCGCAGAGACCGGCCACAGGTAAGCCCGCCAGGGTCGGCGGCTCCAGACTTCGGTGCCGACGATCGCCTCTCCGAGCAGGCAGAGACCTAGGACGAGGAAGCCGGTGGCGAAGAGCCAGTGGACGAACTCGGCCTCAGGCTGCATCAGCCCTCCTCCAGGTCGTCGAGGAGGCCCGGGGCGACGAGGACGCTGAAGAGGATCCCTACGATTGCGACGAGAACCGGGGGCTCGACTGCCAACCACCAAAACCCTTGGCCGCGCGGATGGAACAAGGTCAGTCGATAGGGCTGCAGGACGACCCAGATCGCGGCGGCCAGCACGGTCAGGGGCCCGATCGAGGCAATGGCGCGGGCCCGCGTCGAGCGGCGGACGCGGGGCTCCTCTACAGGGGCATACTCCGCCCGCATCGCCCTAAGGAATACCGATCTGCGCCGGGGCTGCGCAACTTCGGCCGGAAAGCTCGAAAAACGAGGCGCTCAGGCGGCGCGCAGCTTCTCGCGCCACTCGGGGTCGAGCGCGCGCAGCCGCTGCACGCGCGCCGCGATCGGAGGATGGGTCGAGAACATCGCAGCCAATCCGTCGGGCTCGAACGGGTTCACGGTGTAGAGCGGCTCAGTCACGGGACTGCCGCTGAACTGCACGAGCTCGATCGCCTGCTCCAGGCGGATGAGAGCGTCGGCCAGCGCGTGCGGCGACTCGCAGATTCGGGCAGCACGGGCGTCGGCCGCGAAGATGCGCCTGGGCGAGAGCAGGACGTGTACGAGGCTCGCGGCGACAGGTGCGAGGACGAACAGGAGCGCGCGTTCCAACCAGCCTCCAATGCGACTGGCCTCGACCAGCCAACCGGCGAGGACGACGACCGGAGTCTGCACCACGACGTCCCGATGCCTGATCTTCGCCAGCTCGTGGGCCAGAACGCCCTCCAGCTCTGCGGGGGGTAGGGCGGTGACGAGTCCCTGGGTTAGAGCGAGCGCCGAGCTTGCAGCGCCCCGGCCGACGGCGAGCGCGTGCGGATGGCCGTCGAGAATCAGATAGACCCGCGGGCGTGCGACCCCGGCCCGCAGCGCAAGCCGCTCAACCGTCGTATGGAGGAGCGCTCCTTCGGCGAGCGTGAGCTCACGTGCACCGAGCCAGGCAAGGATGATGCGCGGCCCGTACCAGTGCAGTGTCGAGGCCATGAGCAAACAGACCACGAAGAAGACGCTCGCCAGGCGAAAGCCGCCGATCCACCAACCAAACGCCGCAAAGAGGGCGACGAAGCCGCCCAAGAGGAGGTACGCCTTCGCGACGTTCCGCGCCGCGAACACGACTTACGGCTCGTCGCCTTCGGCGCCGGTGAGGCCGCGCGGCGGCCAATCCGGCTCCGGGGCATCGCATCTGCTCGAGCAGTGGAGGGAGGCGATGTTCTGCAGAGG
>DASXSE010000126.1:0-2280 GCA_036506175.1 Gaiellaceae bacterium | reverse complement strand
TCACGTTCACGACGAACACGCCCTCGTAGCTGTCCGGGCCGAACCGCTGGAAGACGATCCGCTTCCCGTTTGCCGACCAGCTACCGGGCACGTCGTCGCCGCCGGGGTTCGACGTGATCTGGGTAAGTCCACCGCCATCCGACGAGCGGATGGTGTGGATGCCGTTCTGGCTTCCGTCGTCGCTGAACGTCTCGCAGAGAAGCAGCGTTCCGTCCGGCGACGGGCTCCCACATGGGTTGAAGAGCCCGGGATACTGCCCGTCGATGTCGCGGAACGTCCCGTCGTCGGGGTTGATGATCCGCGAGCCGCCGCCGGGCATGTCGCAGCAGGTCGAGGTGTGGGCGCCGTCCGGGAACCAACGTGGAACCTCGCCGACGTCCGTCGGAGCCTGTACGAGCCGCTCCCCACTGCCGTCCGGGTTAACAACGTAGACCTGCGTGTCGCCGAGCGTCGGATTGGACCGCGAGAACGTGATCTGGCCGTTCGTGCCCCGCGGGCTCGCCGCGGCCGACACGGCCGCCACTCCCGCGAGCACGACGACCAGCACTGCAACAACCCGGAATCGTCCGCCAAATAGAGACCTCAAAGTTGCCTCCCTCTCCCCCCTGGGATGGCCGAGGAAGACGGGGCCTGCCCGCCGCAGTCCGCGGCCCTACCCGAGAGAGCTTGATACGACCGCGAGGAGAGGTCAAGTGACAAGTCGTGTGTCCCTCTCTTCCTCCAAACAGGAGACGTGTTGGCTCCAAGCGCTCAGCAGCGAGTGTCAATAGGGCAGAACATGCGGGCGCGACCTCTCAGGCGAGAGGATGCTGGCGCAGACGAGCGCTAGCTTCCGCGAACCAGACCCCTGCAGGAGACCCGACCTTTGAAGGGATCGCGCCGGCGACGGGTTGTCTTTCGGTTGGGTGGCGCCCTAGTCTGTCGTTCGTGTCGACACCGGTCTTGTATGCCCGGAGCGGGGAACTCAGCATCGCGTATCAGGTTGTTGGGGAGGGGCCTGCCGATGTCCTGATGATCCCCGGCTGGTTCTCTCATCTCGCGCTCGATTGGGAGGAGCCAACCTGGGTTCGTTGGGTTGAGCGACTCGCGTCGTTCGCGCGGCTGGTCCGTTTTGACAAGCGTGGTACCGGTATGTCCGATCGGCCGTCGGGGATTCCGACGCCGGATGAGCGCATGGAGGACGCGCGAGCGGTGATGGATGCGGCTGGCCTAAGCGCGGCTCACGTGCTGGGCTGGAGCGAGGGTGGGCCCCTCGCAATCATGCTCGCGGTCACGCATCCCGATCGCGTCCAAAGCCTGATTCTCTATGGAACCCAGGCGACATTCCGGCGAAGAGACGATTACCCGTTCGGCGATGAGGAAAGCGACGAGGAAAGCGAAGAGTGGTATGCGGAGCTCGAAGTCGGGTGGGGAACCGTCGATCACGTACTCGTCACCCATCCCGACGCGGATCCTCGGTTCGCGCAGCGACGCGCGCTCTATATGCAGTCGGCGGCAAGCCCCACTGCGGCGGTTGCCCTCGCCAGATCGAACGCGTTGATCGACACTCGCGCGCTCCTGCCTTCAATTCACGTCCCGACGCTGGTGCTCAGCCGCCGCGACGATCCCGTCGGCCCCGGTCCGACCGGACGCTACCTCGCCGAACGGATTTCGGGAGCCCGGTTTATCGAACTGACAGGGGACGAGCATCTCCCCTGGCTGGGAGACGCCGAGGCGCTGTCTGCGGAAATCGAACATTTCGTCACCGGTGTCCGACCACAAGCGCTCGAGCCTGGCATCGTCCGGGCGATCCTCCTGTGCGACCTCGAGGGATCGACGAAGCTTGCGCACACGCTTGGAGACGAGCGATGGGCCGACCTGCTCGCGGCCTACGGAGACACCGCTGAGAGAGCCGTCGACACACACGGTGGCCGCCTCGTCGACCACACCGGCGACGAGCTCATGGCGGTCTTCGAAGGGCCGGTCAACGCCGTCCGAGCAGCCAAGCGGATCCAGGCAAGAGCCGACGAGTTCGGCCTGCGTGCGCGCGCAGGGGTGCACATGGGCGAGGTTGTCGAGCGAAACGGCGCCTTGCGCGGCATCGCCGTCCACCTCGCAGCACGCGTGATGGCCAAGGCGACCGGCGGCGAGATACTCGTTTCCGAGACAGTCAAGGACATCGTCGCCGGCTCCGCCCTACGCTTCCAAGACCGCGGACAGCACGAACTCAAAGGCATCGAAGGCCGCCGACGACTGTACGCCGTCGCCCCCGACTAGTCGGCCCGTCGAAAGGGCTCCTCA
>DASXSE010000125.1:0-4979 GCA_036506175.1 Gaiellaceae bacterium | reverse complement strand
ATCCTCGCTCCGGAGGCGCGCTCGTCGGGTCTGGACGCCGAGGATCTCGTCCGGAACGTGCTCGAGCGGACGCCGGTCCCCGTCTAGGGGCCGCAGAGGCGTGCTGACCGACCGCGGCCGCTGGATCCTCGCGTTCGGCGGGGGCGTGTACCTGGCTGCGTGGGGCTTCGGCTCGCAGGTTCTCTACCCGATTGCCCTCGGGCTCGTTCTTGCGGTGGCGGCGGCCGCGCTCTGGGTGCGGTTCCTCTCCAAGCCGATGAGCCTGAGCCGCGTCCTCGCCGACGGCGAGCATTACTCCGGGGACGACATCTCCGTGCGGCTCGAGATGGACGTCGACGGCCGAATGCCATCCGGAGCACTCTCCGTGCGGGAGCACATCGCGCGGCTCGGCGACCGAGAAACGGTCCTCGTCAACCGGCGCGGGCGGTTGCGCGGCACGTACGAGCTCGAAAACGTTCCAAGAGGCCGGTACCCGATCGAGTCGGTGACGGCCGTGCTCGAGGATCCGTTCGGGCTCGAGCGAACGGAGATCGCCCTTGCGGCTGGGGAGTCCTTGCTGGTGTACCCGCGGCTCGTGGACCTCGAAGGCCTGTTCTCGGATTCGGGCGCTCACGCGCTCGAAGGACGCCGTCTCCTGTTGCGCCGCCCGACGGGATTCGACCTCCACTCGGTGCGCGACTACCAGCAGGGGGAGTCCCTTCGCCGCGTCCACTGGCCTTCGACCGCCAAGCGCGGCCATCTGATGGTCAAGGAGCTCGAGGATGCGCCGCGCGACGAGACCGCGGTGCTGCTCGACGCTGACGCCGCGTCCCTGGTCGGAGCCGCCCCGGATTCGACCTTCGAGCTGCAGGTGCGAGCGGCCGGGTCGATCCTCAAGGCCCATGCGGCGAAGGGCCGGCGAGCGGCGCTCCTCATCAACTCCGCGTCGCGCCCGTACCAGCGGGTCCACTCGTTCGACGGCGACTGGCTGCGCGCCCTGGAGCTCCTCGCCGCCGTCGAGCCCGACGGGCCGACACCCGTGGTGGGAATGCTCACCGACGAGTCGGGTCCGGCCGGCCGCGCGCTCGAGCTCACGGTCGTGACCGCGAGCCTGACGCCACGTCTGGCCGAGCGGCTCCTGCACCGCATGCTCAACCGCCATGCGGCCACGCTTGTCTACGTGGAGCCGACGAGCTTCGCCGACGACCCGCCCGCCCAGCTCGAGCCGGCCGTCGGAGCGCAAATCCTCAGGCTCGAGCGGGGCGGCGTGCCGGTGGCGATCCTCCGGAAGGGCGACGACCTGCAGGCCAAGCTCGGCGTGCAGCAACTGGGAGTGGCAGTTGGCTAGAGCGCTCGTGCTCTACGTCCTCGCCGCGCTTCTCGTCGCGACGGCGTGGCTCCGACTGGAGAGCGGCCAAGCGCCGTTCGGCACGCTCGCGATCGTCATCGCGCTCGGGCTCTTGCCGATGGCAGCGGTGCTCCTGGGAACGCGTTGGATGGCCATCGGAGTCACGGCCGCGAGCGTGGTCGCGGCCGCCTCCTACGTCTTCCACGTCCCCGTCAGCGATGCGCGGCCAGGGGCTGGTCACGACTTCTTCGGCCCGGTCCTCAGCTCTTTCAAGGACGGATTCCTGACCTTCTACGACACGGAGCTGCCGTTCCGGCCCGACAACTTCCCGCTGATGCACAGCGTCGTGCTTCTGGCGATCTTCGCCTCGTGCGCGGCGATCGGCATCTTCATCGGGGCCGGACGGCCGATCGGCTCCGCGATTGCGCTCGTCTTCGCCGTGGGGTGGCCCACCACGCTCGTCCCCTCGGGGCGGCCGATCAGCGTGGGCCTGCTCGTGCTCACGGGCGTCCTCGCCATGCTCTACCTCTTCCGCGCAGGCTCACGCCCTGTCCGCGCCGTCCCGCAGGGGATTGCCGTCGCGCTCGTCCTCGCAGCGGTCGCAGGCGCGGCCTCGACGACGGATGCTGTTGCCAAGGGCGCCTTCCTCAGCTGGCAGCGGTGGGATCCCTACAACCGCCCGGACGATCCCGTAAGCCTCCGCTACGTCTGGAACTCCCACTACGGCGGGATTCATTTCCCGAAGAAGAAGACCACGGTGCTGAGGATCCGCGTGGCAGGACCGCAGCGCTCCCTCTACTGGCGCGCGACCACCCTCGACGACTACACCGGCGAGGGGTGGCAGGAGAACCTCGACCTCGACCCCGAGTCCCGCCAAAGCGAGATCGACGCAACAGGCCTGCCGGCGAAGGCGCAGCAGCAGAAGGACTGGGTTCGTCAGGACGTGACCGTGGAAGCCCTGCGCGACATCCACCTCGCCGGCTCCGCGCAGCCCGTTCGTTGGCGGGCGCCCGCCGCCGCCCGAACGCAGAGCGAGCACGGCGACATCGTCGTGCTCCCGGACGCCGTCCACCGCGACCAGCGCTACACGGTCTGGAGCTGGGTCCCGCGCGTGCGGCCGAACCAGCTCATTCGAGCGGGCACGAACTATCCCGAGTCGGTCCTGCGCGATCTCGAGCTCATTCAGGGAAGCGGTCGCGTGCCGAAGTTCGGGACCCCGAACCGCAGTGACCTCATGCACGTCTTCTTCAACGCAACCTACGAGGACGACGTGCAGATTCAGGCGAACCGGCCTCTCTACGACGTCGCGCGGCGGGTCGTCGGGGATGCGCCGACCCCGTACGCGGCCGCCCTTACCCTCGAGGCCTGGTTCCGCAAGTCAGGCGGCTTCAAGTACGACGAGCAACCGCCCAGGGCCCAGCCGTTCGAGTCGCCGCTCGCCGCCTTCGTCACTCGCACGAAGCGCGGCTACTGCCAGCACTTCGCGGGCGCGATGGCTCTCATGCTCCGCGACTTGGGCATTCCGGCGCGCGTCGCCGCCGGGTTCACGAGTGGGAGCTACGACTCGGGCAAGCACGAGTGGAAGGTCACCGACCACGAGGCGCACGACTGGGTCGAGGTCTACTTCCCCGGCTGGGGTTGGATGCCGTTCGATCCCACCCCGAGCCGCGGGGGCCTCGATGCGCCGTACTCATCCGCCTCCCAGGCGCTCGACTCGCGCACGTTCTCCGACGCCAAGTTCCAGCAGTACTTCGGGACCAACTCGACGATCAGCGACCTGCGCCGGGCCGAGCAGAACCGCCCAGGCCTCGAGGGCGGGATCGGAGCAGGGAATCGCCGAGGTGGAAGCGGCGGCGCGGCGGTGGTAAGGGAGAAGGGACCGAGCATCGTCGCGCTCGCGTTCCTCGTTCTTGCCGTGGCAATCGCGGCCGTCATGGTGATCAAGGCAGTCCGGCGTGCGCTGCGCTTCACGAGCCGTGACCCGCGTGCGCTCGCGACAGCCTGCCGGCGCGATCTCGTCGGCTATCTCGCCGACCAGGGCCATGAGCTGGCGCCGAGCTCGACCCTTTCGGAGGTCGGGGGCACGCTCGACCGCTACTACGCCGTCGATGCGGGCTCGTTCGTCCGCGTCGTCGGCCTGGCCCGGTTCGGCCCGCCGCGACAGGCGCAGGAATCAGTCGAGCAGGCCCGCCGGGAGCTGCGCCGCCTGCGCCGCGCTCTCCGGCGGCAGCTCAGCACGATGAACCGCATCCGCGGCGCCATCAGCCTCCGCTCGCTGACGATGTGAGTTAGCGATCTGTCTGGCAGCATCCTCCGGGATTCTGGGGGGCTGGAAAGCTTCGCCAGGCGTCGTCCTCGGTCGCCCGCGTATTTACATTCAATACGCGGGCTCCCTGCGTCCTAGCCCCGCTCGCTTTTCGCCGCCAGAATCGCGGCAATGCCACCGGACAGATCGCACTTAGCCGCGGTCGTCATGGCCGCAGGGGAGGGGACGCGGCTTCGTCCTCTCACGGAGACGTGGGCGAAGCCCGTCTTGCCGATCGACGGCAGGCCGGTGATCGCGACCCTGCTTCGCGAGCTCGAATCGGCCGGCTTCAAGGCGGTCACCGTCGTGACCGGTCATCTGGCCGAGCAGATTGAGGCACTCGTCGGCGAAGGATCGGGGTTCGGATTGCAGATACGCACCGTCCGCCAAGCTGAGCCTCTCGGCTCGGCCGATGCCGTGCGCCGCGCCCTGGAAGACGGCGTCCGGCCGCCCATCCTCGTCACCGCAGCGGACACCGTCTTCCAGCCCGGGGACGTCGAGCGGGTTGCGGCCCAGTGGTTGGAGTCCGAAACAGCCGGCGGGCTCGCCATCCGCCAAGGGGGGCGCAAGGACCAGACGGCCGTGCGCGTGGAGAACGGACGCGTGGTCGAGATCGGCGCCGGAACCGCCGAGCACACGGCCGCGCCGCTGTGGCTCCTTGGCGAGGAGCTCACCGGCGTCCTCGGAACCGTTCCCGGGCCGCCGTTCGAGATCGCCAGCGCCGTTCAAGAGGCGATTTCCGTGGGCAAAGAGATCCTTGCCCTCGAAGTGGGGCCCACCCGGGATCTCACCCGCCCGGCCGACGTCGTGGCCAACAACTTCCCGTATCTTTCCTAGTAGGAGCCATGAGCGAGACCTACGACCTCTTCCAAAAAGGACGCGAGCACATGGCGGCCGGTATGAACGCCCAGGCGACCGTCGCGCTGGAAAAGGCGAAGCGCCGCGAACCCGAGAAGACGTCGATCCTCGAGGCTCTTGGAATCGCGTACTTCCGCATCCGGCGGTTCGCGGAGGCCGAGCAGGAGTTCCGCGAGATCCTCGAGCTGCGCCCGGTCGACCACTACGCGCACTTCGCCCTCGGCCGCTGCCTGGAGAAGCAAGGGAAGCCCGAAGAGGCGGTCAGCCACTACAAGATGGCGACCTTCTTCCGGCCGCAGAGTAAGGAATACCGCAAGGCGCTCGAGTCGCTCGAAGCCGCTTAGCGCTTGCGCGCCGTCGTCCAGCGCGTCAGCGAGGCTCGAGTCGTCGTAGGGGGCGACGTGGTCGGCGAGATCGGGAACGGTCTCTGCGTTCTGCTCGGGATCGCAGAGAACGACGACCAAGATGCAGCAGGACGGCTCGCGCACA
>DASXSE010000124.1:0-6966 GCA_036506175.1 Gaiellaceae bacterium | reverse complement strand
CATCGTCGAGCTCCCCGGTCTGAACACGCCTCAGTTCTCCTGGGGGAGGACGAAGCTGCCGCGCGAGCCGCAGCCCGTGCCGCCGATCTTCCAGCCGGAAGTGGCGGCCGAGGCGATCGTCTGGGCGGCCCACAACCCGCGACGCGAGCTCTACGTCGGCTGGCCGACCGTGAAGGCGATCGTCGGGAACAAGATCGCGCCGAGCTTCGCCGACCTCTTCCTGGCCCGGACCGGTTACGACGCGCAGCTGATGGGGGATCCTGTCCAGCCGGACCGGCCGGACAACCTGTTCGATCCGGTGCCCGGGGATTTCGCTGCGCACGGACGCTTCGACGACCGCGCAAAACCGCGCAGCCTGCAGCTCCAGGCGACGCTCAACCGCCGGTGGCTCGGCGCAGGTGCAGCCGGCTTGGTTGCTCTCGTCGGCGTGCTCCGCCGCGACACGTAAGACAGGATCCTCGGCGGCGCGCTCGCCACGGGCGCGCTCGCCTGGCGCGCCCGGTCCTAGACAGACCCAGGCGCTTCTTCGGGCTCCGGCGGGCGGTGGACGCGGCCCGGCCAGGTGCTCGTGCGACCGAAGACGGAGATGAGCGCCGGAATGAGCAGCGAGCGCACGAGGAACGTCTCGACGAGGACGCCCACGCACATCATGAAGGCGAGCTCGCGAAAGCTGTCGAGGGGCACCACCGCAAGCATGGCAAAGGAGAGCGCGAGGGCGATCCCGGCGACGCTGATCGCCTTCGAGGCGCGCGGCATGGCGAAGGCGATGGCCTCGCGGACACGCCGCTGCCGTAGCTCCTCCCAGATCCGCCCGACGACGTACACGTTGTAGTCCGAGCCGAGCGAGACGAGGAGGACGCCAACGGCGAAAGGAACGTAGTACGTCAGGTCCGCGTGCCCGAGGAGGTCCTGGAAGACGAATGTGGTGAGGCCGAGGGTTGCCGCAACGGAGGCCAGCGTCGCCGCGAGGAGATAGAAGGGCGCCACGAGCGCGCGCAGGAAGAGTGCGAGCAAGATGAAGTTGACGGCGAGGACGACCGCACCCACGCGTGCCGAGCTGTCGACGACCGCTTGCACCGTCTCGGAGGCAAGCGCGGTCTGTCCTGTGAGACCCGGCCGGGCGCCGCTCAGCCCAGCCTGACGAAGCAACTCCGGCAGGCGGTCTTCGATGTGCCGGAAGTCCTGGATCGCAGGAGCGCCGAGCGGACTGTCGTCGAAGATGATCGCGTAGCGGGCCGCCTCGCCGTTTGCCGACAGGAAGACGTTCTTGGGGCCGACGTCGAGCTGCTCCCGCGGCCCGAGGACGCCGGCGACCCCCGGCTCCTTGGCCAGATCGGCTTCGAGCCTCGTCAGAGCCGCCTGTTGGCTCGCCAACCCGTTCCCTTCCACGAGGAGCACTGTGGGCGCGAGCACGCCGGGCGCGAATCCCTTTGCGGCTGCCTCGGCCGCCTGGTGCTCCTCTGTGCCCGAGGGAAGGCCGTCGATGAGCCGGAATGAAAGCTGGGTATGGCGGACGCCGGTCGCGGCCAGCAGCAACGCGCCTGTGCAGATCACGACGAGCACGATGGAAACGGGCAGCGAGCTTATGAAACGGGCCGCGGCCTCTCGCACCGGCGAGGAGAACGTCCCCGGGGCGGTACGGCCGAGATCCTCCCTGCGCACTCCGGGCCAGAAGAGGAAGCGCCCGAAGATCGCAAGAGCAGCCGGGACGAGCGTGACGGCCACGACCAGCGAGACAGCTGCCGTGATGGCCAGCGCCGGCCCGAACGCCCTGAAGAACTCGAGCTCTCCGACGAGCAACGCCGCCGTCCCTGCGACGACGATCAGCCCAGCGGTGGCGACGATTGGGGTGACGCGCTCGGCGGCCGTGCGCGCGGCTTCCACGCGTCCCATGCCCTCGAGCAGCCGTCTGCGGCAGCCGGACAGGTAGAAAACGGCGTAGTCCGTGACGATTCCGAGCGTCAGGGCCACGACGAGCGGCTCGACCTCGGCGGGAACCGTGACGCCCAGTCGCTTTCCCACCCAGGGGATGACGCCCCCGGACACGACAAACGCCACGCCGGCCGCGAACAGGGTGAGGAGCGGCGCGCCGAGTGCGCGAAACGTGAGCCCGACGACGACGAAGATGACGGCAACGGTTGCGCCCTCGACGAGGCCGATGTGGCTGGAGATCTCGTCGTATTGGCGCAACCGCGCCGGGGCGGGACCGGTGACGCCCACGAGGGCGTCGTCCGGGCGGTCGATCTGAGCCGCGTAGGCCTGGGCGTCCGCCACGCGCCCCGACAGAGTCGTCTCCGGTGCGAAGAAGAGATACGTGAGCGCGGTCGTCCCCTGCTCGCGCGAACCGGGGAAGAGCCCGAGCGCGTTCGTGAGCGGGAGCGCAAAGGCGACCTTTCCCGGGCGCTGGGGCGCCTTGCTCGCCGCCAGCGCGCGCCCGACGACCCGCGCCTGCGAGGCGGCGGACAGCCCGTTGGGATCCCGCTGGACGACGACGGTGTCCGCGATCAGCGGCATCTTGAAGAGCTCGGTAGTGCGCTCGGCCACGCGGATCGCCTCCGCGTCCTTCGGTACGAGGCCGCCGAGTGCGAGCGGCTCCCCGCTTCCAAGCCCGGGCAGAAACGCGGCGCAAAGCGCGGCCGCTGCGATCCACGCAGGCACGATGACGAAGCGCAGGGCCACGACCGTGCCCGCAAACACACGAACGATGCGGTCTCGGAGCACGTGTCGTGGCTACCCCGAGACCGACGGCGCTAAGCGGAAGCGCTCCTTCCGGCGTTTGGCGCCCGCGTGGGCGGCGAATACTCGAAAGCGAGCAAAGGAGAGCACATGTTCAAGCTTTCGTACCTCGTCAAGGGCTTCCCCGGCCATCCGCTGCACCCCCCACTGACCGACGTCACGATCGGCGCCTACGCGACCGCGACGGTCCTCGGCATCCTCGCCATCGCGGGCGTTTCGGAAGAGAACCTGACGAAGGCGTGGTGGCTCGCCCTGCTCGTGGGACTCGGGTCAACCGTCTTGACCGCGACGACCGGTCTCCTCGACTGGCTGACGATCACATGGAGGACTCCGCTCTGGTGGACGGCCACCTGGCACATGCTCTCGATGCTGACGGCGACGGGGTTCTTCGCCTTGGCCGCCGCCTTCGGCCATGACCGTTACGTCGCGGGGCACATGGGCGGGCCCACCCTTGCCGCGACCATCATCGGCTTTGTCGCACTGACGGGCGGAGGCTGGCTGGGCGGCACCGTCGTCTTCACCCACGGGATGCGCGTGCTCAATCTCGCGGAGGAGCCGCCGGCGCGGGCGATCACGCCTGGTCATCGCGAGAAAGAAATGGCGGAACAAGGCTGATGGCACGCGCGATTTGGAGCGGTTCCATCTCCTTCGGGCTCGTCAGCGTCCCCGTGCGCATGTTCAGCGCGGTCGAAGATCACGCACTCCACTTCAACTACGTGCACGCACCTGACGGGAGCCGGATCGGCTACGAGAAGATCTGCAAGGCCGAGGACAAGCCCGTCCCGGACGACGAGATCGTGAAGGCGTTCGAGTACGAGAAGGGCGAGTGGGTCTACATGGCGGACGAGGATTTCGAGGCAGCCGCCGCAGAGAACCATCGCACAATCGACATCCGCTCCTTCGTCCCCTACGAGGACATCGACCCCATCTACTTCGAGCGGACGTACTACCTGGCACCGGAGGAAGAGGGCCGGAAGGTGTACGCCCTCCTCGTGCGCGCGATGGAGGACTCCAGCCTCGCTGCTGTGGCGAAATGGGTCATGCGCGACCGCCAGAACCTCGGCCTCCTGCGTGTGCGCGACGGTGTCATCACGCTCGAGCGCATGCACTTCGCCGACGAGATTCGCGCCCTCGACGACATCGCTCCCGAGAAGACCGAGGTCAGCAAGCAGGAGCTCGAGATGGCGGAGGAGCTGATCAAGCACTACACCGGAGGGTTCGAACCGGAGGAATACCGAGACACGTACCGGGACGCGCTCTGCGAGATCATCGAAGCGAAGCGGAAGGGCGAGGAGGTGCGCGTCGAGGCTGCGCCGCAGCCTGAAGCGCCGACGGACCTCATGGCCGCGCTCAAGGCGAGTGTCGAGGCTGCGAGCCGCCGGCGGCCCGGCGGCGTCACCGCGAACGGCGAGCTGGACGACATGTCGCGCGAGGAGCTCTATGAGCTCGCCAAGAAGGCCGACATCCCCGGGCGCGCGCAGATGAAGAAGGACGAGCTGATCGACGCTCTGAGGCGAGCGGCGTAGATGCTCCTAGCTGCGTTCTATTGGGGCGGGGCCCAAGTCACGTGGCTGCGCATCATCCTCGCCGTCGGAGCGGAGGCCCTGCTCGTCGGCTACCTCCTCTGGGCAGCCCGCGTCCTGCGGCGTTGAGCGCGCCACGCATGGCGGCGCTCCTGGGCGCCGCCGCCCTCGTCGCGTCGGGCTGCCAGGGCGGCGCGATGACCGAGTACCGGTTCTCGAAGGACGCGGAGTCGCTGCACTCCCTCGCGACTGAAGGAGGCCTGCTGGCGGACGGAGTCGTGGACAGCCGCACGACCTCCGCATTCGTGCTCACCCATGCTCAGGAGCTCGCCTCCGATGCCGAGAAGCTGGCCTCCGTGGTCGCGTCGACCCAGCCCGAGCCCGGCCTGGGCGGCAAAACGGAGCGGCTCGCGGCGCTGGCGCGCCTGGCGGCGACCCAGTTACGAGTGCTCGCCGACCATCCTTCGGATCCCGCCGCGGCTGCGGCGATCAAGGCCGCGCTGAACGACACGGCGGATGCAGCCGAGCAGCTGGAGAAGTCGCTGTGACGAAGGTCTTCCAGATCTCCCTCGGGATCCTGGCCGCCATCGGCGGGTTCGTCGACATCGGCGACATCGTCTTCAACGCGACCGCCGGCGCCACGTTCGGCTATCAGCTGATCTGGGCTGTCGTCCTCGGGGCGATCGGGATCGTGGTCTACTCGGAGATGTGCGGCCGTGTTGCGTGCGTGGCCAAGCGGCCGGTCTTCGACGTTGTCCGAGAGCGACTCGGCTACAAGGTCGGGCTGACGACTCTCTGCGCGTCGCAGTTCGTCAACGTGATGACGTGCGCCGCCGAGGTCGGCGGCGTCGCGATCATCCTCCGCCACCTGTTCGGGCTTCCGTACCGCCCGCTCATCGTCGTCGCGCTCCTCCTGCTGCTCGTCTCTGTCTGGTTCCTCCCCTTCGAGTGGATCGAGCGCATCTTCGGCTTCGGCGGGTTGCTCCTCATCGTCTTCGCCGTCGCTGCATTGAAGCTCGACCCGGACTGGGCAGCCGTGGGTCACGGCTTGATTCCGCACATCGACACTCCGAGCCCGCTCATCTGGGCCTATTTCGTGGTCGGCATCCTCGGGGCGACGTTCATGCCGTACGAGGTGTACTTCTACTCGTCGGGAGGAGTCGAGGACGGTTGGGTGCCGCCACACGACCTGAAGCTGAACAAGCTGACCGCGATCGTCGGCTACAGCCTCGGCGCGGTGCTCTCGATCTCGATCATGGTCGTGGCTGCCGAGCTCTTCCTTCCCGCGGGGATCGAACCGGGATTCCTCGGCACCGTGGCCCTCGCGGCGCAGACACCACTCGGGGAGGCCGGCCTCCTGTTCGCGCTCCTGGGCATGTTCTTCGCCATCTCGGGCGCGGCCATCGACACGTCCCTGGCGGGCGCCTACAACATGGCGCAGTTCTTCGGTTGGGAGTGGGGGAAATACCGCAAGCCGGCCGGGGCACCTCGGTTCACGCTGACGTGGGCCGCATTCTTCGGTCTGGCCTTCCTCATCGTCATCACGGGGGTCGATCCGATCTTCGTCACCGAGCTCTCGGTCATCTTCTCCGTCGTCGCGCTGCCACTGACCTACATCCCAATCCTCCTCGTCGCCGGGGACTCGAGTTACATGGGCGAGCACGCCAACGGGCGGCTGGCGTCCGGGCTCGGCTGGTTCTATCTCGTCGTCATCGTCGTCATCTCGCTGGCGGCCGTCCCCTTGCTCGTTCTGACCAATATGGGTGAGGGATGAGCGAGCGGAAGCAGATGGATCTGGCGGTTCGCATCCTCGACCAGCAAATCGTCGACTGGGCCGGCCGGCGGTGTGGAAACGTCGACGACATCGCCATCGACGGCAAGCCGGGCGAGACGGCGTCCGTCCGGGGATTGCTGGTCGGCCGCGACGCGACGAGAGCGCGGCGGCCTCGTCTCCTCGGGTTCTTCGCAGGGCCTACATTTGGGGACGCCGCCGAGGTGGAGGTGCCGTGGTCTGCGATCGAAGAGGTGACGCAGGTCGTGAAGCTGAAGGAGGAAGCGGGCGAATACGGGCTCGGCGCGGGCGACGATCTGGTCGCCGGCTGGCTCGAAAGGATTCCGGGCTCGTGATCCGGCTGTCGGAGCTCCTCGGCAAGGAAGTGGTGACCGAGTCCGGTTGGGTCCTCGGCCACGTGTTCGACGTGCGGGTGGAGCTCGGCCCTGGCAATCCGAACGTCGCGGGGCTCGTCGTCGGGAAGCCCGGCGTCCGCGCGCGTTTGTACGGCGAGGCGCACCGCACGGACGTGAACACACTCCCCGAGGGCGCGATCCCGTGGGCCGCGGTTCAACGCATTGAAGAGAAGACGATCCGGGTACGAGAAGTCGCGACCCCCGAGAAAGGTGCGGAGGAGTGAGGATGAGTTGGCGTGAGCTGGAGGGAAAGAAGGTCGCCCGGGTGCAGCCCGTCGACCAGAACGAGGTCGTGCTGGAGCTGGAGGACGGTCAGCTCGTCAAGATCAGCGCCAAGCACCCGCCGAACTCACCCGAAGCGGAGGCCGAGCTCGTTATCGAGATCAAGAAGGCGCAGAAATGAGCGAGCGTCCCCTTCCTGAATACGCAGCGCTGACTGGAGCCTTCAGCGCGGTCCTTGGAGGATTCCTCGTCCTCTCTCGCAGACGGCTCCCGGCGCGGCTCGGCTTCGGGGACCTCG
>DASXSE010000123.1:0-2364 GCA_036506175.1 Gaiellaceae bacterium | reverse complement strand
GCGCGTCACGCGGGTCAGCCGCGTTCCGAAGCAGAACGCCTCGACCCTGCGGCCGGAGCGAAGAGCCGCGTGCGCGAAGATGACCAGCGCACGGGAATAGGCGTCCATCGATCCGGACACGTCGAGCAGCAGGACAAGCCGCCGCCTGTCGCGGCGCCGCTGCCGCCATGCCCGGTCGACCGGCTCGCCGCCCGTCCGGAAGGAGCGGCGCAGAGTTCGCCGGAGATCCGGGCTTCCGGTCCGCGAGTTCTCCCGTCGCCGCGAGCGGCGCTCGGGAAGGACGAGCGGCAGCCCCTGCATCAGCTTCGCGAGCGCGGCGAGCTCCGCCTCCGAGCAGCGCGCAAAGCTCTTGTCCTTCAAGAGCTCGGCTTCGCTCGCAAGTGCGGTCTCGGCTTCCGCGTCGCTCTGGATCCGGACGACCCCGTGGGGTGGCCTGACCTCGGCCGGCGGTCCGAAGAAGGCCCCGAACGCCTCGTCGTAGACCGCGATGTCGGCGCCGCGGGCGAGCAGAGTGGCGCGCCCGGCCCAGTAGAGATCGTCGGGCGGAAGCAGCGCGGCGGCACGGCAAAACTCGGCGATGCGACCTGTTCCGACGTCCAGTCCGGCGTCTCGGAGCGTACGCCCGAAGCGGGTGAGCGTCTCCTCACTCACCGAAGAGCTCTGCTTCGACCCGCGCCGTGTCGTCTCTGTTCTTCACCGCCCAGCCGAGAGTCGCCCGCGCCGGCTCTCCGTCAGCTGACTCGGCTCCAAGCAGCGAGAGGGCCTGGGCCCAGTCGATCGCCTCGGCAGCGCCGGGGCGTTTGATCAGATCGAGGCTCCGGAGTCGCCCGACCGTCGCGGCAACCGAGCGGGCCAGCGCCTCCGAGACCCCGGGTGCCCGCAGCCGGATGATCTCGACCTCACGCTCGAGGTCGGGGAAGTCGATCCAGTGGTAGAGACAACGGCGCTTGAGCGCGTCGTGGAGCTCGCGCGTGCGATTCGAGGTGATGACCACGGCGGGGGGCTCGGCAGCCGCGATCGTGCCGAGCTCGGGAACGGTGACGGTGAAGTCCGAGGGCACTTCGAGCAAGAACGCCTCGAACTCGTCGTCGGCGCGGTCGAGCTCGTCGATCAGGAGTACGACCGCCGCGCCGCCCCTGATTGCGGCGAGGAGCGGCCGTTCGACGAGGAACTCCGGGCCGTAGAGCGCCGCGACGCGCTCGGAGGCCACTTCCCCCTCCTGCAGAGCACGCGCGTAAAGGAGCTGGCGGGAGTAGTCCCACTCGAAGAGCGCTTGGTTTGCGTCGATGCCCTCGTAGCACTGGAGCCGGATCAGGCGCGCGCCGAGGGTGCGCGCGAGCGTCTTCCCGACCTCGGTTTTGCCGACCCCCGCCTCCCCTTCGAGGAGCAACGGCCGGCTCATCTCGAGCGCGAGGAAGACGGCCGTCGCGAGGCCTCGGTCGGGCAAATAAGACTCGGCCCGGAGGGCTCCCTCCACCTCGTCCACAGATCCGAACCGCACGGTTGAAGCGTACTCCTGGCTACACGTATGCTGGCCCCGCACGGCCGGTTTGTCTCGAGAGAGCGGGAAGGGAGGGTATCGATGTACCCCGCCAGGTTCGAGTACTTCGCCCCCACGACGATGGAGGAGGCGGTCTCGACTCTCGAGCGCTCGGGAGACGAGGCGAGGCGGTACCTAGTCGTCGAGGCGCCGTGAAGGACGTCCTCGAAACGCTCGAGCGTTGGGCCAGCGAAGGGCTCCGGTTCGCGACTGCCACCGTCGTCAAGACGGAGCGGTCGGCGCCAAGGGAGCCCGGAGCAGTGCTCGCGGTGTCGGAGCGCGGAGAGGTGGCGGGTTCCGTCACTGGCGGGTGTGTCGAGCCGGCGGTGTACGAGGAGGCCCAGGACTTGCTCGCCGGCGGGGCTCCGCGCCTCGTTTCCTACGGCATTGCCGACGAGGACGCCTTCGAGGTCGGTCTCCCGTGCGGGGGCACGGTGCATATCTTCCTCGCGGCAGGCGAGCCTGGCCTCGTGCAGGAGCTCGCGGCACGCATGCGCTTCGAGGAGCCGGTGGCGCTTGCGATGGAAATCTGGGGAGCTGCAATCGGCAAGCAGGAGCTCGTGCCCTTGAACGGTCATTTCGAGCCCGGTATCGAGGGTGACACCTTCTTCCTCCCGTTCGCGCCGCGTCCCGAGATGTATGTCTTCGGCGCCGTCGACCACGCAGCGGCGGTCGCCCGGGTGGGCCATTTCCTCGGCTACCGAGTTACCGTCTGCGACGCGCGCGCTCGCTTTGCGACCCGCGAGCGCTTCCCGGACGCCGACGAGGTCGTCGTCGAATGGCCCGACGAGTTCCTGCGCCGCTCACACGTGGATGAGCGCACG
>DASXSE010000122.1:0-6312 GCA_036506175.1 Gaiellaceae bacterium | reverse complement strand
AGCAGGTTCACGAGGACGGGTACGCCCCCGACGTCATTCTCGCGATCGCGCGTGGTGGCCTCCTCGTAGCAGGCGGGGTGTCATATGCGCTCGGAGTCAAGAACACGTTCACGATGAACGTCGAGTACTACACGGGCATCGACGAGCGGCTCCCGGCGCCCCTGATCCTTCCTCCCGTCCCCGAGCTCGTCGACCTGAGCAAGGCGAAGGTCCTCATCACCGACGATGTCGCGGACACGGGCCTCACAATCAGGCTCGTAAAGGACTTCTGCCGCGGCAAGGTTGGCGAGATCCGAACGGCGATCCTCTATCTCAAGCCGCAGGCGGTCGTCGAATGCGAGTACGTCTGGCGCCACACGGATCGGTGGATCGTCTTCCCGTGGAGCGCGCGGCCTCCCGTCGGCGAAGAGTCCTCGGTATCGGCTGCCGCCGTCTGAGGCGGCGATGGCCCAACGGCACCTGATCGGCCTGTTGCTGGCGACCGAAGAGGACTGGCCGTCCGCTTTCGAGGCGGTCATCGCGCGTATCGGGGCCATCTCGTACCGCGGCGAGTCGCACGAGTTCGCCACCGAGCGAATCAAGAACGAGCCATTCGACCTCCGTTATGCGCCCCATTACGCGCTCATCATCGACCGACTGTCGTGGTGGTACGACCTGCCGCGTGAATGGCTGAAGAAGATCGCGCTCATGGACGGGGTCTACCTCCTGAACAACCCCTTCACGTTCCAGGCGATGGAAAAGCACGCGGCCTATTGCGCCATGATGCGGCTCGGGGTCAACGTTCCCGAGACCTGGCTCATCCCCCACAGGCTGCCGCCGGACAACCCGCGCTACGTCCCGATGGCGGAGCGCTACAACCCGGCCTTCGACCTCGAGGAGATTGCCGAGCAGATCGGCTATCCGCTCTTCATGAAGCCGTTCGACGGAGGCATGTGGGTAGGTGTCACCCGCATAACGAGCCCCGAGGAGCTGCGCTTCGCGTACGAGCATTCGGGCGAGCGGCTCATGCACCTACAGGCCAGCGTCGAGGACTACGACGTCTTCACGCGTAGCCTCTCGATCGGCCCGCAGACCAAGGTCATGCGCTACGACCCGAGTGCACACGGCCACTACCGCTACATCGTCGACAACACCTTTCTCTCGACGGAGATGGAGCGGGAGGTGACGACGATCAGCCGGCTCATCAACTCGTTCTTCCGGTGGGAGTTCAACTCCTGCGAAGTGATCGTCAAGGAGGGGAACGCGCACCCCATCGATTACGCGAACGCATCCCCCGACATCGCGCTCGTCAGCCTCCACTACTACTTCCCGTGGGCCATCAAGTCCCTCGCCGCCTGGTGCGCCTTCTGCGCGGTGACGGGCCGCGCCATGCACATCAACCAGAACACGCGCGACTACTTCGCCGTCGGCGACCGCGAAGACTCGAGCTACGAGGACAAGCTCGACGCGTACGGCGAGCTGGCGAACGCCTACTTCCAGGCGGACGAGTTCGCGGAGTTCTGCGACGAGGCCCTCCCCCACCTCGACGAGGTCATGACGGAATACGTCGAGAGCCCCGAGTTCGGCGAGGACGTGCTCGTCAGGTCGATCCGGCTCGAGGTGGAAGCAGACCGCCAGGACGAGATGATCGAGCGGTGCCGCTCGCTCGTCAGCGCGTGGGCGGCGGACGCGGCAGCGAGCAAGTAAGGGCGCTTCAGCCCTGACGGCAAGCAGCCGATACCGGCCGTGTGAGGATCCGGGTCGCCGCGCTGTTGTTCCTCCTTCTCATCCTGCCCGCGTGTAGCGCGCAGACGGCCGACCCAGTCGCTGGGGCCGCGGAGAAGCGCCAGGACCCGCTCCGCGCCGAGCTCGCCACCATGGTCGTTCCCATCGGGGACATCGGAGGGATGCCTCGCGATCTGCGCGTGGCGCCGGATTCAGGCTGGACCGACAACGCGAGCGAAGCCGAAGGATCCCTCGACCCGACCGATTCCCCGGCGTCGCTGAAGGCAGAAGGCCGCCTGGACGGCTACGGCCTCACGTACTACGACCCCACGGACGCGGCCCTACGCTCGGGAAGCGGGATCCTGTTCGTCAGCACGTGGGTCGAGCTTTTCGGCGACGACGACCATGCCTCCGGCTACCTGAAAAGGCACTTCACCTCGGCGAAATCGCTCGCAAACAGCTCGCCTCGTCCTGGCGTCATGTTCGAGGCCGTCACCGGTTTCGCGGCCGACGTCGGTGACGAGGCCCACGGCCTGCGAGAGACCGGCGTTTTCGGCAACGAGCGGATCCATCGCACCCTGATCACCTTCCGACGAGGTCGCGTCATCGGCGGCGCGATGATCGCGCGGGCCGACAGGGGAGATGCCGCGCCGGATGCCTATCGCATCGCTGGGATCCTGGCCGCCCGCGTCCAGAACGCGATCACAGGCAAGATCGACGAGGAGCCGGTCCTCGTCCCCAAAGACGGCGTTCCGCTCGACGGACAACAGCCCACGAGCCAGAAGCCGGGCGACGCACCCAACCTCGCCCTCGTCGCCCTGAGTGCGTCCGATCTTCCGCAGGGAGTTGCCGGCGAGCCGGGGCAGTACACGCGAACGGCGTCGCCGCGGATCACGTTCGTGCGCCGCTTGCTCCCGCAGGGCGTGCCGATCGGACACACGCGCGTCGTCCAGCTGACGAGCACGGTCAGCGTGTTCGAGTCGGACGAGGCTGCCCGTGCGTCCGAGAGCCTCACCCTTGCCGACCGCTTGTCGAAGGACGCCCCGCGACGCTTCGCTGCGAACTTCGCAGCAACGTCGGGCCTGCACGCGACCCACGTCCGCATCAAGCGCGTTCAGGTCGGCGACGCCGTCGGTGTCCTGACGACGTTCGACACGGAGTCAGGCTCCATCGTCGATCTCATCGTGAGCACGCAGCGCGGCCGCGGAACGACGAGCCTCGAGGCCTTCTGCGCCCGCGACCGGTTCGACCAGGACGACCTGCTGCCGCTCCTGGAGACGGTCGCGGCCCGCCTGGACGCGGCGCTCAGCTAGTCAGAGCCGGTTAGCAGCCAGTTCCGGGATAGCCGGTGGGCCTCCTACTCATTTACGCGCCGAGGCTTCGCCCGCCCCGAAGGGCAATCAATCAATTGGCCCAAACGGACCCGTTTGATTAGGACGCCGACTGCGCTAGCCGCAGTCTGAGCGCGGCTGCTCCAGAGCGTCCAGGAGCCGACTCAGCACGCCGGAGTCGCTTGGGAGCTCGAAGTGATTCACTCCGGGGCTGTCGGTCAGGCTGAAGTGGTAGCAGGGCATGGCCGCCCAGGCGCCGACCGCGTCGTTGGTGATGTCCTCCTGGTTGATGTCCCCGTCGCGCGTGAACGCGTTCGAGCCGTCCGCGACCTGACCCAGGGAGAGGTCGTCAAGGCCGAGGCCCACGAGCGTCTCGATTCCGGAGCCCTTCTCGGCATAGACGTCGACGTTCGGAAAGTGCGCGGGGTCGGCGAACTTGACGAAGCCGATGTAGTAATCCGCGATCGGCTTGGCCCATTCGAGGCCCGCGTCGTCAAAGAGCTCGGCGTAATCCTCCGGGGTGTAGGTCTTGCCACTGGAGAAGTCCTCGACGACTGTTTCCTGGTCGCCGAAGATGTCCGGGTCGGACGCGCTCATGTAGCTAGATGGGTTCGTGAGCATGAAGTGCGCACCCGCCAGCGCAGTCTCCGGCGTCGTCGGCAGTGAGAAGTCCGTGACGTCCAGGCCGGTGAAGAAGAGCGGATAGAGAACTCCCTGGCCGGGGAAGTTGCCCGCGAACGGCGTGAAGCCGTGGATGTACTTGTCCTTCCAGCGCTGGGACACGTGAGTCAGCAAGTACTGGATGTAGAGCGGGCCGTTCGAGTGCCCGACGAGGTGGACGGGCGTGCTGCCGTTGTCGCGATATGTGTCCTCGATCAGCGACTTCGTCCGGTTGAGGAAATTGCGCATGTCCGGCGTGAGCCGCGAGTCGTAACCGGCCACGCGGATGTCCTTGTCACGGACATAGCCGACGCTCTCGAGCGCCTCGTACATCGGCTCGTAGAACGGAGCGCTCTCCGTCGTCCCGTAATTCTCGATCTTGACGTCGACGCCGCGTTGATCTTTGAAGCGCAGCGGCATCGGCTTCGCCGGGTTGTTCTGGTACCGAAGAGTGAGGAGCTCCTGCTGACAGACCTTTGAGAATGCAGTCGGCTCGTCGTTTAGGAAGAAGACGCGGAAGGAGCCCGAGCGCGGACAGTCGGGATCCACTTTCTGCTGGTGAACCATGACCCGCAGCGTCGTGAAGAAGTACGCCGGGAACATGACGACGGGCGTACGGTGCACGGTGGGTGCACGCGGGCCGGCGACCGCGGCTCCCGCGGTCGCAGGCAGGAGCGCCGCCACAACCGCGAGCCCCGCAGCGATCGTCAGAACCCTCTTCATCCCGGCCGCGCGACTCTAACCGGGAAAGAGATGCTTTACAAGTTGAAGTTAGGCCGGCGCCCGACCAAACGTGACTGCAGCGCGGACTGTCTCAGGAGCTTCGTCCGCAAGCTGTTGGTCCGGCGCCGCACCGAGGGCATCGGAGGAACACGACCGCGGAGACTACCTAGTGGCCATGCGGACGACCGTCCGGCGGCGGCCACGGAACAAGCGGCTTCCCGATCTCCCAGTGGTGCCCGAACGGATCCTCGATCCGTCCCAGCCGCCAGCCGTGCTCTTCGCTCACCGCATACACCTCGGTGGCGCCCGCCCCCTTCGCGCGCTCGATCGCTGAGTCCGGATCATCGACGATGAGAAGCATCCGCACGGTGCCTCCGCCAACCGATTCGGGGCTGAAATTCGCGTTCGGAGGCGACTCGTCGGAGACCCAGAAGGCGGCGTCTTCGATTTGTAGCTGCGCTACGACATCCGGTTGCGCGTCCGTTCCTCCGACCCTGTAGACCTCGACGGCGCCGAAAGCCGACTCGTAGAACTCGATTGCTTCACGGCCACGCCTGACCGAGAGCTGCGGGACGACAGCAACCACGAACGGTGAGCTTACGCCCTGCGACCGGCTTCGGAGTCGAGCTCAGCCGCCAAGGCGCGCGTGCGATCGGCAATCTCGTCCCGGATCAGCCGAACCTCGTCGAGTGAGAGGCCTTCCGGGTCCGGCAGATTCCAGTCGACATAGCGCTTCCCCGGAATGTAGGGACAGGCATCGCCGCAGCCCATGGTGACGACGACATCGGCCCATTCCGCATCGGCGTCCTCGAGCATGTGCGGAACACGATCCGCAAGCTCGATACCGAGCTCGCGCATGACCTCCGCGACCTCCGGATGGACGCGTGCAGCCGGTGACGTGCCCGCGGAGCGACCCTCGTGAGGGGCATCAGCGGCTGCGGTGAAGAGAGCCTCAGCCATTTGCGAGCGGCCGGCATTCTGGACGCATACGAAGAGGACGCGGCTCACCCGTCCAGGATAGTGGGCGAGCCGCCGCGGGCGAACTCTGAGAGGCTGTCTCGTTTCGATGTCCCGCGTCTACTACCGGCGCGATCTCGCGCTCGTCCACCATCGCGGATACGCATTCCATGCCGACGCTTGCGCACCGGGCATTCTCGCGCTGCTCGAGCCGGTTCGTGCAACGGGCGGCGTGGTCCTCGAGCTGGGCTGCGGAAGCGGTGCGCTCACGCGTCACCTCGTCGAGGCGGGCCACCGGGTGATCGCGACGGACGCCTCGCCGGCCATGCTCGAGCTCGCAACGGAGGCCGTACCGGGTGTGGAGGCGATTCGTCAGCTCAGGCTTCCCGACGATCCGCTGCCGGAGTGCGACGCCGTCGTCTCCGTGGGCCACGTGCTGAGTTACCTCCCGGACGAAGCCTCCGTCGAAGCCGCGCTCGTTGCCGCAGCCCAGGCGCTGCGTCCCGGTGGGGTATTCGCCCTCGATCTCTTGGATCTGCACTACGGCGACGATCTTCGACCGGATGAGACACGCGGACGCGTCGGGGACGATTGGGCTGTCATTACGCGACTGTCACGCCCCACGGAGAAGCTCTACGTCCGGGAGATAACAGCGTTCGTCAGCAATGACGACGGGTCCTGGCGCCGCGACGATGAGCGCCACGAGAACGTCCTCGTGGACACCTCACAGGTTCCGTCCCTGCTGGCCGAGCAGGGCCTGGATGCGCAGGTCACAGACTCATTTGGCGAGGAGAACCTCCCCCGAGGCCTCGTCGCGATCGTCGGTCTGAGTCCTCGCCGGCCAACCGTCTAGGTTGCGAATCATGGGCGTCGTCCGCATGAACGGTCTTCAGATCGCCTTCGAGCGCGCGGGCCAGGGCCCTCCGCTCGTCCTCGT
>DASXSE010000121.1:0-1710 GCA_036506175.1 Gaiellaceae bacterium | reverse complement strand
CCGTTCGTCTCCTCGGCGCCGAGCCGCGAGTGCAGGCTCTGGACGATCAGAGAGTTCTTGGGGGCGTAGAGCAGCGTCTCCAACAGGAGCGGCGACCCCGAATACGCGAGCCAGCGACACATCGTCCGTCAATCGTCGCGCGACGCGGATGACTTGCGCATCACCCGAATCGGACGACAAGGGTCACGTGCTTCCTCGGTCGGCGCCGGTCGAAGTTGAACCAGTGGCGGAGGTCCGAGCTGCCCCAGAGACGCCAGTTGCCGAACCGGAAGCCGTGGAGCTCGACCTGTCTGGTTCGCCGGATCTCGGTATACGAAACGGTCTTCGGGCGCAGCAACAGGTCGTACCTGCGGATGATCAGTCCGTCATCCGAGCACGCGATCGAGCCGTCGTCGTACTGCATCTCTGCCATTGGTCTCCATTTCCATGTGCCAGACAACCTCCCGCTCACCGTCCGGCGGGGTGTCCGAATCGGGTCTCGCCAGGGCAGCGGCGCCGAGCACGACCGTCGCGAACGCGACGACCCGGATCACTCCTTCGAAGCCGGCGGGAACACCCTCGTGAAAGATCGTCGTTCCGGCCGCGATCGGAAGTGCCGGGTGTCGCGAACGCCGGGTCCTTCGGGGGGCGAACCCGCGATAGACCCAGTAGTTGAGGAGATAGTGGTAGCGGCCGAGGGCGCCGAGGCCGACGAAGGCTGCAACGAGCGCGAGGGTGGCTCCCCCGGCGACGGCTTTTAGTGCCGTGTGCGTCCTGGCGACGTTGCCGGCGACTTCCATCGTCGCTACCGACAATGACGCTGCGTCAGCGTTTGTTGAATCGGGCGGACAGACGATTCGTCGTCGGGCTTCTCCTCCAGTGGCGTCCGTCCGGTAGCTCATCTATTGAGCAGCCCTCGGTCGACCGCCCGATCATCCGTCTGGACGATGCAGTGTCGGGAGCAGGCGCCTAAAACCCCAGGCGACGGCCGGGCCGGTAGCTCAAGCGGTAGAGCTCCCCGCTCTTCACGGGGGAGATGGGGATCGAAACCTCCCCGGCCCACCTCGATGGCAACGAGAGGCGGCGGCCCGCCTCTCGTCGCCTCGTGGTTCGTCGATCCAGTGAGTGCCTCAGTGCGAAGGCAGCCATGTCCCAGCGGGCGAGGATCCTTCGCATCGTACCGTTGCCGTACATCGTCCGAATCGCCCGTTGCAGGTCTGTTCGCAGCTGCCCCTCATCCTTGCGGAGCGCGATCCCCACCGAGATAGGCGTGGTGCGCGCGCTCGAGGACCTCGACGGCCTCGTCGTCTCGCGCGAGCATGCGCGCGGTCATCGCGCGCAGCTCGAGAGCTTCGGCCGCGAGGGCGTCGGCCTCGTCCGCGCGCGCGAACGCCTCGTACGCCTCGAGCCAGGAGCGCCGGTCGCACGCGGCGCGGGCTTGCTCTAGGGAGGGGGTGTCCTTGCTCAATCCGCGTGTCATCTTGCAACAGGTCCGTCTTCCCGGCGGTGACAATCAGCCTGTCGAATCGGCCGGTCGGAGGATGGGGGGCGCCTGGTCGCCGCCGCGATGCTCCCAAAGAGCAGCGTCATGCGTGCGGACGAGCTTCAGGTCCTCCGATCGAACGAGGCGGCGGCGAGCACGTCGTCGACGAAGCGGAGCACGGCGGGGTGGGCGGGGTTGATCAGGTGGCCGCCTTCCACCCACTCGACCTTCGCCGAAGGCATTGCGTC
>DASXSE010000120.1:0-4242 GCA_036506175.1 Gaiellaceae bacterium | reverse complement strand
TATCCCTCGAATGAGGGATGCCTCGGCGACCTGCGCGAGGGATACTCGCGGGGTTCCACGGGTTGGAGAGGTGAGGCGGTGCACGCCGAAAACAGCCCCACATATGCCGACAGCACGGCCGAGCGAGTCAACGCGGCGGAGCTCTTTACGCGCCACTCCGCCGCGGTCTATCGCTATTGCCTGAGGCGGCTGCGCTCCCGCGAGGAGGCAGAAGACGCAGTGCAGGTCACGTATCTGAACGCGTGCCGAAGCCTCAAGGACGGGTGCGAGCCGGCAAACCCGCGGCCCTGGCTCTTCCAGATCGCGTCGAACGTCTGCGCAGACGTGCTCCGCACAAGGCTCGGCGCTCCGCGGCTCGAGCTGCGCGATCCCACCACGCTCGACGAGATTCCAGCCGCCGAGCGGCCGGCGAGGGAACAGCTTCTCGGGCTCTCGGAAGCCCTGCGCCATCTGCCGTCGCGGCAGCGTCAAGCGCTAGTGATGCGGGACTGGCACGGGCTTAGTTACGACGAGATTGCCGCGGCGCTCGCCGTTTCGGACTCCGCCGTCGAGACGCTCCTGTTCCGCGCCCGCAACAAGCTCGCTGTCTCGCTCACAAGCGGCGAGTGGCGGCAAAAGCTCGCGACTTCGGCCCGCGCGCTCGTCGTCTGGCCGTTCGCTCTGGCGCGCAGCAAATCCACTGGGCTTGCGGGCGCGGAGCACCTTAAGGCCGGTCTCGTCGTCGCCGGCGGGGCCGTTGCCCCGCTCGCCGCCTTCGGGCTGCTCCAGCTCTTCCTCGCCCAGCCTGTGCAAACGAAAGAGGCGCAGAACGCCCCGGCGAAAATCCAGCCCCGGCCGCCCGTCGCATCCGCATGGCTAAAGGAACAGCGGGTTACTCCAGTCTCGACCGTACTGGTCGACCACCCGAAGGCTGTGCGCCACGGCCAGCCGGCGAAGAAGGGCGGACGGAATCACTCGGATCACTCGGACGCTGGAAAGCCGACGCAGACGCCTGCTCAGGGGCCGCAGACGTCCCCGTCGCCCGCCACCTCGCCGGCACCGAAGGTCGACCTGTGTCACGGCACCCATTCGGAGAAGCGGCCGGGGGTGACGATCGACGTGTCGAGCCACGCGCTCGGCGGTCTCGGAGACGACCCGCAGGGCGCCTGCGGCTAGGCAGGGGACGACCGCGCTGTTTCGCGTGACGGCCGGCGAGGGTGGAACGAGTTACCAGTGAAGCAACCGGATCATCTCTCCCTGTGGGGTCACTGACTAGAGACGGGTGGCACGGCAAAAACTTGCGCCGCTCCTAGGAGGCTTTGACGAAACATCCAGCTGTGCCGCCGGCGGCGCGCTGGATCGCCCCGAGGCTGCGTCCTCGGTCGCCCCCGTATTTACGGTCAATACGAGGGCTCCCTGCGTCCTGGCCTCAGGACGACCTTCCCGTCCCGGCGGCGAGCGACGTTCCGCCAAACCCTCCTAGTCGGCGGGCTCGATGCGGACCGAGACGGTCCGCTCATCTCGCGGGGGCTGGTCCTCCCACGGACGGGCGTAGCGGAAGGTCAGCGTTGCCTCACCGGGAGCGGAGGCGCGGAAGCGGAATCGCTGTACGGCGGGACCGCCCGGGAGGCAAGCGTCCGCCTCCCACTTCTCGTCGAGCGGTGCGATCAGCTTCCGCGCCTCGTCCGGGATCGACAACTCCCACCGAAAGCCGCTCGTCGGGACGCCCTCGAGCGGGACGTCGAACGTCCCGCCGACCGACACCTCGACCATGTGGTTTTCGGCGTTCGTCTCCACTTAGAAACGCCTCACCTTTCCCTCACGCGTACCACTGCGTCCGGCCGATTCCCCAGAACGGATATGTCGAATCGATGTTGCACTCGCCGTACCCGATCCGGAAGAACCCATTGTCGCCCCATCCAGCTCCCCAGCTGTTCTTGCAGATCCAGCACTGCTGGGTGTCGTCATATCCGATCACGGAGACGCAGTGGTAACCGGCGAGGGCTCCCGCGACATGGCGGTAGACGCCGCTCGAGTAGGCGAAGAAATCGTTGTAGACGGCGAAGACGGCCATCACAGGACCTACGTGGGCGAGGTAGCGCTTGCGCTGAGCGGTGTCGAACGTCGTCACGTGGTTTCGGATCCGAATCGCTTCTCCGTTGCGTCCGCGGCACGTCGTGCAGGGCATGTCGTGGTCTTGGTACGGGAAGCACGTCTCGTGAGCGATTCCCTTGTTGAGGAGGTACGTCACGGCCGAGTCCGGCCACCAGCCGCCGCAGCTTCCGCCCCCGCAGAAGAGGAGCTCGGCCTCGGAGAGATCGAAGGTCATGTTGTGCTCGATGAGGACCATCGATTCGAGCGTGGCCGTGGTCCCGAACGAGACGCAGGAGCCGCAGCCGCCTTGATCCCTGATCGGGGTCACGTTGTTGCGGCGTCGGCGCGCGCGCCAGTCGACTTTGGCCGGGAGCGTGCGGATCTGCTGCCGGATGGTCTCGATGATGCGCTCGTCGAGCTCGAGGCCTTCCGCTCGCCTGGTCGCGGCGCGGCCAGTCCTCGTACGCGCGCCATCGCCGTCGCCCTCGAGGCGGAGGCCACGGAACTCGGCCACGACCTCGGCCATGTTCGGCTTCGGCCGCTCGCGCAGCTCGGCGAGCCGGCGCTCGTCTGGGATGACGCCGAGGCGTCGCGTCCGCTGCGCCCCGGAGAGCTTGAGCAGTGGGTGGTCGGCCGCTTTCCAACCCGCCTTGTTCTTGGTGATCTCGGAGCGGATCTCTTTCAGTTCGACTTCAGGCATGGTCAGCAGCTCCTTTCCCCTCGGACCCGAGGCGTGGGGAGGAGGCGCGCCGGCGACGCGCCGATTCGTCCTGGATCCGAGGTCAGAGAGTTAGCCGGCCTCCGTAGCGAGGCCGGAGCACGCCGCAGCAACGACTGAGCTTCGGACATCTGCGGCTGCCCTTCGTTGCTCGCGCCGAAGCTAACCCGGCCGGTCGCCGAAAGCAACTCCCAGTGGACGAGGCTCAGCTCTAGCTGTCTTCGGGTGGTACCGCGCCGAGGCTGAAGTGACCGGCGAGCTCGTCGAGCTCTTGCTCGTCGTCGAGCTCCTCGCTTACGGTCCAGGTAGCGCCACTTTCCTGAAGCAGCTTCCGCAGTTCTCCGACCGTCATTTGTCTCGCCTTTCCGTTGCTCGAGCCGCATCGAGCGGTGTACACACAGCTTCGCGCTGTTTTCCGTGTGATACATCCCCCGGCGGACGGTTTACACTCCCCCGAAAGGTGGTTCACCGCTGTTTCGGGGACGGTTGGCGTACCGTGCAGGGCGAATGAGCACCGAAAACCTCGAGGGCCAGGTCGCGCTCGTGACGGGAGGCGGGCGCGGGATCGGCGCCAACATCGCCCGCGAGCTCGCTGCTGCGGGCGCGCACGTCACCGTCACCGGGCGAACACCGGAGGAAGTCGAGGCGGTTGCGCAGGAAGTCGGTGGCCGTGCCCTCGTGGGCGACGTCTCGAGGCGCGAGGACGTCCAGCGGTGGTTCTCAGAGGTCGGCGTGCCCGACGTCCTCGTCAACAATGCGGGCATCGCTCCCGACGAGGACGCCGCCTGGGAGATCGACGTCAACGAGTGGTGGCATGTCTTCGAGGTGAACGTCCTCGGCGTCTTCTTCTGCTGTCGCGCCGCCATCCCGAAGATGCTCGAGGGCGGGCGCGGGCGCATCGTCAACGTCGCGAGCGGCGCCGCCTATCTCCCCGGCAGCAAGAGCACCGCCTACAGCGCGAGCAAGGCGGCGGTACACCGCTTCTCCGAGACGCTGGCGAACCAGCTCGAGGGCCGCGGTGTCTACGTCTTCTCGATCAGCCCGGGCCTCGTCAGGACGCGCATGACCGAGGACTTCGGCGACAACGCGCCTTGGACGCCGCCCGAGCTGGCGCCGAAGCTCGTGCTTGCGCTCGCCTCGGGACAGCTCGACAAGCTGGCCGGCCGCTACCTCCACGCGGAGCACGACGACGTGGACGATCTCGTCAAGCGCGCCGACGAGATCGTCGAGAGCGACCTCAACGCGATCCGGCTGCGCCGCTAGGCGCCGTTCAAAGCCGCGCGGATCCGCTCGAGCGTCGCGCCTTCGGCGGTCTCCCCGCCGCTCGCGGCATTGCCCACCGACTCCGCTATCTCGAGAACGAACGCGCGGTAGGCAGCGAGCTCGTCGGGTGCCTTCGCCTTGAGTGCCTGGGTGGCCGCGGCAAGCGCATCCGTCGTCTCGCGCTCGAT
>DASXSE010000119.1:0-20405 GCA_036506175.1 Gaiellaceae bacterium | reverse complement strand
CGCGTGTGGAAGAGGCCCTCAACGGTGTCGACGTCCTCGTCGACTACACGTCCGCGACAGCCGTCAAGGGGAATGTGTTGGCGGGAGTCGCGGCCGGCGTCGGGGTCGTCGTCGGAAGCTCCGGCCTGACGGCGGACGACTTCACCGAGATCGACGCCGCCGCTCGGGAGCGCTCTGTCGGCGTCGTCGCCTCGGGCAACTTCTCCGTGGCTGCGGCCATGTGCCAGGCGGCCGCGCTGCTCGCCGCTCGCCATCTCCCCAGCTGGGAAATCGTCGATTACGCGAGCGCCGACAAGCCCGATGTTCCGAGCGGTACGTCACGCGAGCTGGCGGAGCGGATCGCCGAAGTCCGTGAGCCCGAGATACGTGTACCGATCGAGGACGTCCAGGGTCCGCGGGAGGCACGCGGCGCCACGGTCGGCGGCACCCAGATCCATTCGGTACGACTGCCGAGCTACGTCGTCTCGACGGAGATCGTCTTCGCCGCGCCTGAGGAGCGCCTGACCATCCGCCACGACGCGGGAAATTCGGCCGAGCCCTACGTCGCCGGGACGCTGCTCGCGATACGGAGGGTGCCGGAAATCGTGGGCCTGATCCGAGGGCTCGACACGCTCCTGCTCGATGACCCGTAGGCGCTAGGCCACCGCTTCCAGGACCTCGGCAGCGACTTCCTCACCTCCGCGGGCCGCGCCCTCCATGTAGCTCTTCAGGGTCGAGCGCTCCACGCCGCCGAAGTGCACGCGGCCGTGAGGCTCACCCAGCCGCACCCCCCAGCTGGTGAGGTGACCAGGGCCGAGGATCACGTAGCTACCCCGCGTCCATCGCTCCTGCGACCAATCCGCGCTCGCTTCGGCCTTGGGCGGCTCGTTCAGAAACCGGCCGAAGTCGAACTCCCGGGTCGCGGAATCCGCGCCCCCGAACCGCACGACTAGGTTCGGCTCGTGCGCCGATCTATAGATATGCCCGTCTTCGGAGAGAAATGGAAGCTCGAGGCGTCCCGAACCATCGACGAGCGCGGCCTGCTTGACAACCGTTCCGTAGCAGGCTTCCTCGAGCGCGAGCCGGCGGTATTCGGGCAGCGGTGGATCGAAGCGCAGCTCGCGCTGCACCGTTAGGGGGACGGCCAGGACGAGGTGATCGGCGTGCTCCGCGGATCCGTCCGCAAGGGTCAGAGAGACCCCTGTACCGTCGTCTCCGACCGCGACCACCGCTCGACCGAGCTGGATCCGCCCGGCAAGCTGTTCCACCAGTCGCTCGGCGAGAGCGCTAGGCCCACCCTCGAATCGCAGCCTCAGCCCCGTCGGCGCAGCGCCAGCGGCGAGCTTTGCCGCATAGCCGAGGAGAGACATCCGACTGAGAGGGACACTCGAAGAGGCGATGGAAATCCAGAGCTCGGCGGCGCGCAGGACCTTGGCGCTGGCGCCCGCTTCGTCGAGCCAGCCGGCCAGCGTCTGGCCGTCGAGCGCCCCTGCGCCGTCCACGTGCTCGGGATGTGCGGGGTCGATCCGCGCCGCCAAGGACGCAATCTCGGTCTCGAACGCTTGGAACAGTTCTGCGTCCTCGCCCTCCAACCCGAGCGGCGGGTCTGCTTCCCATGCAGGCGCCTCCAGGGTCGCGACCCCGACTTCGTCCGCCACGCGGAGGAGGGTCGCGTGCTCGTGGTCGAGGGCCTCGCAGCCCGCGTCGAAAGCGGCCTCTCCGACTGGAATGCGCCACGCGCGGCCGCCGACGCGGTCGCGTGCTTCGAACACCTCGAGGTCGACCCCCTCGCGAGCAAGACGATAGGCCGTCGTCAGCCCGGAGATCCCGGCTCCGACGACTATCACCTGCCGCCGCCCAATCATTCGAGATCCTCACGTACGAGGCCGAAGAGGACCCCGTCCACCCACTCGCCGTGGCGCCAGTAGGCCCTCCGCTTCACGCCCTCTTTGACGAAACCGGTGCGCTCGGCATGGCGAATCGCCCGATCGTTGAAGCCGTAGCACTCGAGCTGGACGCGGTGGTAGTCGAGTTCGAAGATCAGGTGGCGAACCAGGATGCGAGCGGCTTCGTCGGCGAGCCCCCGCCCGCGAAAATCGGGATGGAGCATGAGGCTGCGCAAGTCGGCAATCCGGCTGCGCCGACTGAACACCTCGAAGGCCATGACGCCCGCCCGGAGGCCGTCGACCTCGACGATGAAGCGGCCGTAGTGCTGCGGATCGGCCTCCGCCCGCTCGACCTCTTGGAGCAAGTCATCGGTGTCGCGCGCGGACACGGCCGCCATGAAGGGCTCCACATCATCGTGGACGGCGAGCGCCGCCATGAAATCGACGTCGTCAGCCGTCGCCCGCCGCAGGCGGAAGCCGTCGCCCGCCAGCTCCTCCGTCACGGCCGGGGTGTGGCCGGCTCGGCCGCGCGGCGTCGCGCGAAGGCGAAGAGCCCGGAACCAAGCGCGACTCCGACGAGGATGAGGAACAAGCCGAGGACAGCGTTCAGCATCAGCCGCTCGTCGAGGAAAACGACACCGTAGAAGAGTGCAAACGGCGGCAGCAGGTAGGTCACGAGGGAGGAGCGCGAGGCGCCGTAGCGGTTCAGCATGGCGTAGTAGAAGAGAAGGGCGATCGCCGTGCCGCCGATTCCCAACGCTGCGACGGACGCCCAGGTCTTCCAGCCCGGCATCGCATCGGGGAGCTGCAGGAGTGCGAACGGCAGGAGCACGAGAGCGGCGGCCAGCGTCGATGCCGTCGTGTACGTGAGCGGGGCGGTTCGCGGGAAGCGGTGTTGAGCGTAGAGGTTCATTGAGGCGTACGAGAGCGACGCCGCCACGACCGCGAGCGTTCCCGCTACTCCCCACCAGCCGCCCTGCGGGTGCAGACCAGTGAGGACGCCCACGCCGACCAACCCGAGCGCGACCCCGACGAGGCGGAGGCCGTAGACGCGCTCGCTCGGGTTGAATCGGATCGCGAGGATGGCCACGAAGATCGGCACCGTGGCATTCGCGATTGCCGCGACCCCCGAGTCGATGTGTTTCTCACCCCAGGCGATGAGGACGAATGGGACGGCCATGTTGAAGACACCGAGGATGAAAGCGCCTACTCCGGTGGAGCGAAGCTCGGCGACCGAGCCTTTGACCCCTAACCGAACCGCGAGCACAGGAAGGAGGACGGCGGCGGCGAGGAGAAGGCGGAGGTCCATCATCGTCGTCGGCTCGATCTCGCGAACGGCGACCTTGATGAAGAGGTACGAAGCCCCCCAGATCCCTCCGACGATGAGGAGCAGAGGGACGTAGCCGCGGACCACGTTCGTACGCTACCCATCTCGGTCCGGGCCAGCCGGTATTGTGAGGTCCTCCTTTGAGCTCGGTCGCGGAACAGCCGCTTCACCGCGCGCTCGGTCTTACCGACGGGGAATACGACCGCATCAGCAGTCTGCTCGGCCGCCCGCCGAATGAGTTCGAGCTCGCCGTTTTCTCCCTCCTCTGGTCGGAGCACTGCGGCTACAAGCACTCGGCTCTGCTGCTGAAACGCCTGCCTACCGAGAGCGCCGAAGTCCTTCAAGGCCCAGGAGAGAACGCGGGCGTGGTCGACCTAGGCGAAGGCGAAGCCGTTGCGTTCAAGGTCGAGAGTCACAACCATCCGTCCGCCGTCGAGCCCTTCCAGGGCGCGGCGACAGGAGTCGGCGGAATCCTGCGGGACATCGTCGCGATGGGCGCGCGCCCGGTCGCGCTCCTCGATGGACTCCGCTTCGGCAAGCCCGACTTCGCTTTCGGCCGGGCCGTCGCGGGAATCGGCCATTACGGGAACTGCGTCGGCGTGCCCACGGTCGGCGGCGACACGTTCTTCGCGGACGCGTACGAGCGCAATCCGCTCGTCAACGCCATGTGCGTGGGCCTCGTCCCGACCGAGCGCGTGATGCGAGCGCGCGCGACGAATGCGGGCGATCTCCTCGTCCTCTTCGGAGCAACGACGGGACGAGACGGCATCGGCGGCGCCAGCGTGCTGGCGAGCCAGGAGCTTTCGGACGAGGACGAGGACAAGCGCCCGACCGTGCAGATCGGCGATCCGTTCACCGGCAAGAAGCTGATCGAGGCGAGCCTTGCGCTCGTGGAGGGCGGGTTGGTCGAGGCCTTGCAGGATCTCGGCGCTGCGGGCCTGGCCTCCTCCCTTGCCGAGATGGCGAGCCGCGGCGGCGTCGGCATCGACGTCCACCTGGACCGCGTGCCGCTGCGTGAGCCCGAACTCGAGCCCGTCGAGATCGTGATCTCGGAGAGCCAGGAGCGCATGCTCGCGGTGGTGAAGCCCGAACGGCTCCTCGAAGTGATCTCGGTGTGCGAGCGCTGGGAGCTCGGCGTAGCCGAGATCGGCGACGTCACGGAGTCTGCCGTCTTCCGCGCCTTCCACGAGGAGGAGATCGTCGGCGAGATCCCGGTCGCGCTCCTCACCGAGGAGACACCGCGCTACAGGGTCGAGACCCGTCCGCGAGCCCTTGCCGAGCCGATTCGCCACAAACCGATCAAGGCCGATCCGGACGAGCTCCTCGATCTCCTCGCCTCGCCGAATGTCCGCAGCCGCGCACCGGTCTTCCGCCAGTACGACCATCTCGTCGGCTCTCGCACGGTGCGGCGACCCGGACTGGACGCGGCGGTTCTTCGGTTGCGCCCGTCCGCCCGCGGGCTGGCCGTCTCACTGGACGGAGCCGGACGGCTCGCCGACCTGGATCCACGCGTCGGAGGCATGCTCGTCGTGCTCGAGGCAGCGCGAAACGTCGCCTGCGCGGGTGGACGGCCGCTCGCTCTGACCGACTGTCTCAACCTCGGGAACCCCGAACGCCCGGATGTGGCGTGGGATCTCGAGCAGTCGATCGAAGGCATTGCGCTGGCGTGCGAGGCGCTCAAAGTTCCCGTCGTCTCGGGGAACGTCTCGCTCTACAACGAGACCGACGGACAGGCGATCTGGCCCACTCCGCTCGTCGGCTGCGTGGGTCTCATCGCCGATGTGACCCTGATTCCGGGGGCGTGGCGTGACGGAGATGCCGTTTTCCTCGTCGGCGCCCCTGAGCTCTCCCTGGACGGCTCCGAGTATCAGTCCCTTTTCCTGGGAGGCCCGGCGGGAAGGCCATCCGAGCCCGAGCTCGGGGCCGAGGCAGCCCTCATTCGCTTCCTCTGGCGCTCCGCGCCGGTCCTCACGCTGGCGCACGACGCTGCCGAGGGCGGCGTCGCTGTCGCGCTCGCCGAAGCGGCGATGATTTCGGGAATCGGAGCGCGGATCGAGCTCGAGGAGGACGCTGTCGCTTGGTTCGGCGAGGGCGGAGGCACCGCGGTTGTTGCTTGCAAAGCCGAGGACGAGTCAGCGCTCGAAGGGTTGCCGTATCGGCGCCTCGGGACCGTCGGGGGCCCGAAGCTCCTCGGCGTGGACGTCGAGGAGCTCGCGGACGCATACGGAGTGGATCTCTGATGTGCGGTGTCTTCGGCATCTACGGGCCCGGCCGCGACGTCGCGCGGCTCTCCTACTTCGGGCTGTTCGCGCTTCAGCACCGGGGCCAGGAGTCCGCGGGCATCGCCGTGGCCGACCGCGGGCGCCTGACGGTTCTGCGAGACATGGGACTCGTCACCCAGGTCTTCTCGGAGCAGAAGCTCCGCGGCCTGCGCGGCCAGGTCGCGATTGCCCACGCGCGCTACTCGACGACCGGCTCGACACACTGGGCGAACGCGCAGCCGATTGTCCAGCACGGGCGCACGCGGATGGTCGCGCTCGGCCACAACGGGAACCTGACGAACACGACCGAGCTTCGCGCCGAGCTCGCAGATGAAGGGGTCCGGCTGAACTCGACCTCGGACACGGAGGTGATCGCGGCGCTGATCGCGCGCGACGAGCGTCCGCTCGAGGAGGCCGTGGCCGGAGCGATGGAGCGCATCGAGGGCGCCTTCTCCGCAGTGCTCCTTTCCGAGGACAAGCTGATCGGCTTCCGCGACCCAGACGGAATTCGCCCGCTCGTCCTGGGCAGGCTCGACGACGATTGGCTGCTCGCGTCCGAGAGCTGTGCCTTCGATCTGCTCGGCGCAACGGTGGAACGCGAGCTCGCGCCCGGGGAGCTCGTCGTCATCGACGAGGACGGGTGCCGAACAGTTCAGGCGGTCGAGCCGAAGGCCGGCGGCGCGCTCTGCATCTTCGAGTTCATTTACTTCGCACGCCCTGATTCCAAGCTCCGTGGAGTCGAGCTGCACGGAGCGCGCCTGCGCATGGGCGAGCAGCTCGCTGCGGAAGCTCCGGTGGACGCCGACGTCGTCATGGGGGTGCCCGACTCGGGGACACCTGCGGCGATCGGCTTCGCGCGCGCGAGCGGCATCCCGTTCGCCGAGGGTCTGATCAAGAACCGTTACGTGGGTCGCACGTTCATTCAGCCCGACCAGGCCTTGCGCGAGCACGGCATCAGGTCGAAGTTCAATCCGCTGGCCGAAGTGGCCGGAAAGCGTGTCGTGGTGGTGGACGACTCCATCGTGCGCGGATCGACAACCAGACAGATCGTGGCCATGCTCTTCGAGGCCGGTGCGCTCGAGGTGCACGTCCGCATCTCCTCGCCCCCGATCGTCTCTCCCTGCTTCTACGGCATCGACATGGCCGACGAGCACGAGCTCGTGGCTGCGTCGCGGTCGGTCGAAGAGGTGCGGGAGCTCATCGGGGCGACGTCCCTCGCGTACCTCTCACTCGAGGGCCTGCAGGAGTCCACTCGACGGCCGGAAGGGACCTTCTGCCGCGCGTGTCTGACCCGGAGCTACCCGACGAAGATCCCGGACGATCTCAAGCTCGCGAAGCTCCGCTTTGAGCCTGCGCGCGCACCTGTTGGTAGCTAAACGCGGCAACCACCAGTAGCGCCGCTGCCAGCGGCACGAGCCCGATGGCACCGTAGCCGAGCGTTTCGGCAATGATCCCGCCGACGGCCGGGCCGGCGAGGTAGCCGATGGCCCAGATCTGGGACCACACCACCATCGCGAGGACGATCTTCTCGGTGCCGATCGCCTCGAGGAAAACGCCCAGCGATCCTGCCTCGCCGGTGCCGACACCCATTCCCGCGAGCACGGCCACGAAGATCCACACGGACACCATCTCGCTCAGCCCGCCGAGCGAGATGGCGGCCGGCATGAGGAAGGTGGCGACCCACAGCATCGGACGCGGCGGAAGGTGGCCTGCGATCGCCGCGCATGCGGCTCCCACCAGGGCGGCGACCACATAGAGGGCACCGATCTCCGCCTGGCTCAGATGCTCGGCGAAGTGCAGAGGAAGCGGGCCGTCGAAGGTTCCCAGCGTCAGGGCGACGAGCAGAATCCCGGCGGAGGCGACCCAGAAGCCTGGACTGCGAAGCGCGCGCCGGTCGGAGCTGAATCGCACACTGCTCCTCGGAGAGCCAAGTAGGAGGAGGGCCGCACCGGCCGCAGTCACGAGGGCCAGGTGAATGGCGAACGGCGTGCGGATCCCGCCCGAGCCGCCGATCGCCGGCCCGGCGATGGCCCCGAGCCCGTAGACAGCGCTGAGGCCCGCCAGGCGCCGGTATTCCTCGCCCGGGAACCGTTCGAGGACTGCAAACGCCGTACCGATCCAGAGCCCGCCCGCGCCGATCCCCTGTAGGAGCCGTGCTGGGAAGTAGACGCCGAGCCCGCCGCCCGCGATGAAGCCGAGGTCACCGACGACGATAAGTGCGAGCGACGCCGAAAGGACGGCAACCGCGTGGCGCCGTTGGATGCCTCGCCCGGCCAGTGGGTAGCCGACCAGCTGCCCGATGGCGAAGCTCGCCACGAGCGCGCCCATGACCGCGGGCCCCGCGCCGGTCTCTTCTCCGATCGCGGGGACGACCGGCGCGATGATGCTGTAACCGGCCGAATCGAGCGCGGCCAGCGCCAGCAGGACCAGATAGGCCACCGGGGTCTGACCCCGGGGTCCTAATCAGACAGTCCGATGTCGAGAACGACCGTCTTCAAGTCGGTCATGTCGAGCATCGTGTAGCGCCCGCCGATGCGACCCCACCCGGATCGCGTCCCCGCTGCACCGCCGAAGGGCTCGTGCGCTTCCCAGTAGTCCGTTGAATCGTTGACGACAACGTTGCCGACCTGGAGGTTGTCCAGGTACTTGAACGCACGCTTGAGGCTGCTCGTGTAGACGGCCGCCTGCAGCCCGAGGTAGGAGTCGTTCGCCACGGTCAGCGCCTCGTCGTCCGAGCCGACAGTGATCAACGGCACGATCGGGCCGAAGGTCTCGTCGCGGTTGATGAGCGTGTCGAGCCCGACACCGTCGATGACGGTCGGCTGGTAATAGAGATCGGTGGGGCGGCCGGAATCACGCTCGCCGCCAACTACGACGTCGGCTCCCTTCGAGATCGCATCCTCGATGTGGGTGTCCATCTTCTTCGCCGTCGGTTCGTTGTTCATCGGCCCGACGAGTGTGTCGTCGTCGAACGGATCGCCGAGCTTCCAGCCCTCGGCCTCCTGGATGACGGCCGCGAGGAAATCGTCGTGGACGCCCCGGTCTACCAGGACGCGCTCGGTTGCACAGCACACCTGCCCCGCACAGAAGAAACCGCCGAAGACCGCGCCCTTCGCAGCCGCCTCGAGGTCGGCGTCCGCGCAGACGATCACGGGTCCGTTGCCACTCGCCTCGATCAGCGTCCGCTTGAGGCCGGCCGCCCGCACGATCTTCTCCGCCGTCGTGTGCGAGCCGACGAAGCCGACGCAGTCGACGTTGTCGTCCTGAATGAGCTGCTCTCCGACACGTCCGTCCCCGTAGACGACGTTCACCACGCCGTCGGGCAGGCCCGCGTCGGCCATGATCTGCATGAAGTTGGCCATCGCGATGGGCGTCCACTCGGACGGCTTCATCACGATCGTGTTGCCCGCCGCGATCCCCGGCGCGATCAGCTCGACGGGAATGAGCGTGGGGAAGTTCCAGGGCGTGATCGCCGCATAGACTCCGTTCGGCTTGCGGAACGTGAGAATGCGCTTGTTGACGTCCCTGGACGGGATGATCGCGCTCTCCATCCGCTTGATGTCCTCGGCGGCGATCCGGAAGTTCTCCGCAGTCTCCTCGATATCCGGAATGGCCTCGGCCGTGAACGGCTTGCCCTGCTCGAGCGAGAGCTCGCGCGCAAACTCCTCCTTGCGCTCGTCGATCAGGTCGGCAATGGCGTGACAGACTCGGGCGCGCTCCCAGGCCGAGAGAGCCGCCCAGCGCGGCTGCGCTTCGCGGGCGGCGGCGGTTGCGCGCCGGATGTCTTCGGCGCTCGCGTTCGGGACGTCCGCCAGCTTTTCGCCTGTGACCGGCGAGACGATCTTGCGAGCCGACTCGCCCGTGGACTCGGTCCAGTCGCCGCCGATGAAGTTCTGCAGATTCCTGACCGTCGTGGCCATTTCACGCTCCTACAGTCGTATTGACCCGATCCCAAGCTTCGTCCAGCACCTGGCGCAGGATGCCCACCATCTCCTCGAATTCGGCCGCTCCCGCCACAAGAGGGGGCGCGAACTGCGCGCACGTCTCGCCGCGGTCGTCGAAGCGCATGTAGACGCCGAGCTCGCGCGCCCGCGGCGTGAGAAAGCCCTTGATGAGCTCGTCCCGCTCGGCGGGCGCGAACGTGTCTTTCGTCTCCTTGTCCTTCACGAGCTCGAGGGAGTAGAAGAAGCCGTCGCCGCGCACATCTCCGACCATCGGGTGCTCCGCCCACAGCTGCTCGCAGCGGGCGCGTAGGTCGCTCATCTCGCGTTGGACGCGCCCGATCAGGTCCTCACGCTCGAAGATCTCGAGATTTGCGAGCCCGATCGCGCACGAGACGGGGTGGCCCCCGAAGGTGATGCCATGGGCAAAGGCGGTCTTCGGCTCGGCGAAGAACGGCTCGATGACGCGCTCGCTGGCCACCACGGCGCCGAGCGGCGCATAGGCGGAGGTGATTCCCTTCGCGAGCGTCATCAGATCCGGCTCGATTCCGTACCGGGTCGACCCGAACCAGTCCCCCACCCGGCCGAAGCCGCAGATGACCTCGTCGGCCACCAGCAGCACACCGTGCTCGTCGCAGATCTCGCGCAGCCGGTCGAAGTAGCCCTCCGGCGGCGTGATCGATCCGGCAGAGTTCTGCACCGGCTCGAGGATCATCGCCGCCACCGTCTCCGGGCCTTCGTTCGTGACGATGTCGTCGATCTCGTCCGCGCAGCGAAGCGTGCAGCGGGGCTCGTCGGAGCAGTACGGACAGCGATAGCGGTACGGAAGCGGCGCGCGCAGGCACCCGGAGAGCAGCGGCTCGAACTGGGAACGGAGCGCCGGGCTGCCGTTGATGGAGAGCGCGCCGAGAGTGGTTCCGTGGTAGGCGCTCCGGCGGGTGATGAACTTGTGGCGAGTCGGTTCGCCACGCAGGCGGTGATACTGGCGCGCGATCTTGAGCGCGGCCTCGATCGCCTCGGAGCCCCCTCCGACGAAGAAGACGCGGCCGACGTCGATGGGAACGAGCTCCGAGACCTTTTCCGCGAGTTCGACGGAAGGCGGCGTCGCGAAACCGACCCAGTTCGTGAAGAAGGGCAGGCGTTCGAGCTGCTTCGCGGCTGCCTCGGCGATCTCCGGCCAGGGCCCGTAGCCGATGTTCACGCAGTAGAGAGCGGAGAGCGCGTCGAGATAGCGGTTTCCGTCCGCGTCCCAGATGTAGCAGCCCTCACCCCGGACGATCACGACCCGGTTGTCGGCGGCGCGGGTGAAGTGACGCCAGAGGTGGTCGGTGGCCGATGCCGTCACGTCGTGCTCCTTCCGTCGCGCGCGGCGAGCGCCTGCCTGGCCTTGACGGCGAGCCAGAGCTCCATCCGCTGTTGGGGGTCGTCGGGATGTCGGCCGGTCTGCTCGCGCAGGCGGTCCATGCGATAGCGGAGCGTGTGCCGGTGGACGCCGAGCTCGTCGGCGGCCTCGCTCCAGCGGCAGCCCGCGTCGAGCAGGGCGCTCAGGGAAGCGACGAGCCATTCGTTGTCAGCTGCGGGCCCGAGGACGCGGTCGACGAACGCGAGGAGCGCCGCATCGGGCAGGCTGAGGAGAAGCTCGAGCGAGCCGAGGTCGCGATATGACGTGACGTCGCCACTTCCTGCGTCGAGCGCCGCGCGGGCTTCGACGAGGCTTCGTCCGAGACCGCTGCCCTGGGCTGGCCGGCCTACCGCTACGCGCGCGAGTGGCTCAGCTTCGACAACGCGCCTCGCGAGCGTGAGGACGTCGTGCTCGAGCGACGCTCCGACAAGAAACGCAGCGCGATCGCGGCGCGCAGTCGAGAGGAAAGGGACGTCCTGCCGCTCGAGCTCTTCGGCGACCTCTTCGCGCAGCCGCTCAGTCGACAAGCCGTCCCGCGGGACGGCCAAGAGGGCCGCGTAGTCCTGGTCAGCCTCCAGGCCGAAGGCGGCCATCCGCCGGGCGGCCTCCCGATCGTCCAGACGGTCTTCCTCCAGGTCCTCGAGCAGATCGCCGGCGAGCCTGAGCTCCGCGGCGCTCACGGCCCGTCGACGCGAGAGCTCGAAGGCGAGCGCAGTCTGGCCGTGGTGCAGGACGAGGCGGTCGTACTCGCTAAAACCCGGATTCGTCCGCGCCGCCTTCAGCGTCGCGAGCTCCCGGCCGGCGACGACCGGCAGCTCCAGGGCGTTGTCGAAGGACAACCTACGCCGCGCGTGGCGCTCGGCGACGACGCGGCCCCGCTCGTCCACGAGCGCCAGGCTGCAGTTCAGGTGGTTGCAGACGATCGCGAGGAGCGCCTGGAGCCCGCGGCCTTGAAGAACGGCGTCCGCCAGACGCTCGTGCACCTCCAGCGCGCGCGTCAGCTGCTCGAGCTGTTCGTTGGCGAGGTGCGTCCCCGCCGCCTTCGTGATGGCGACGAACGGAACCTCGTAGGGAACCGTCAAGACAGGGAACGCGAGCTTGTTGGCCTCCTCGATGATTGGCCCCGGCACTTCCGCGAAGCCGAAGCCGACGCCGAAGCCAAGCCCCGCGAGCCCGTGCCGCGCGAGCCGGCGCACGTAGGCGCGCTGCGTCGTCGCCATCTCGGCGACCCCAAGACCGGTGGTCAGGAGAAACTCGCCGCCCTCGAGAAACTGCGTCGGGTCGGCGAGCTCGGAGACGTGCAGCCAGGTGACGTGGTTCCCGAGTCCGTCCGCTCCCGCCGCGACGGCCAAGTCGAGATCCGGGAGGTCGGCGATGTCCTGAACGGTCAGCAAGGCGAAGGTTTCGACGCTGGGGCCAAACGCTACGCCCTTACCGCCCCTCAGCGCAACGGGAAGGCAGCTTCAGTTGGACTCCGGGTCCAGGCAGGCAAGGGGTCGGCGCCCGCTGGGTCCAGCTCTGGCGTCTCTCGGTTTCCTAGCGGCCTTCGATGACTTTGCCCGCCTTGGCGATGCCGCGGGAAATCATGTACGCGGCGGCGAGGAAGACCGAGGCGGTGACGAAGTCAGGCCAGTCGACCCGGTCCGAGGCGAGCGTGATGATGAAGACGACGACCCAGACGAGCATGAAGAGGATGAGCTCCCCGTTCAGGCTCGGCAGAGCCGGCATTCCGTAATACGGCTGGCCGTAGGACTGGGTCGGCGGCGGCGGGGTCTGCTGCGTCGACATGGTCTGCGTAGTACCGCGTGGAGGCGTCAATTCCTCCGCGTAGGATTTGCTCTCTCCCTTGCACCTGTTTCATTACCACCTCGTGACGAGCAAGGTCCGGTTGCTCGAGGGTCGCTACCTGGGCAAGCTCGGATTCGAGCTGATCGGGCGCTATGGGTGGCGCGGAGAGAGCTCGCAGTGGTTCGAAGCCGGCACGCCGTGGGAGGAGCTCGACGCCATGGGCTTCCGCCTCCGCCTCGTCGAGCTCGGCCGCGGCGCGGTCAATGTCGTCCTCCAGCCGGGACATTGGGACGTCCCGCGTGTCGACCACCTCGGCATCGCGCTCGACGAGGACGAGTACGAAGCCGTGATCGACCGGGCAGGCGAGCTCGGACTCAAGATCCAGGACCATCCGGGCAAGCGCACCTTCGTGACCACTGAGGCGGGTTACCGGCTCGAGGTGCACCCGCCACGGGACTGGATCGAGGACGCGCTTTCCCAGGCCAACGACCTTCAGCTCGCCGAGATCCACCTGCGCGCGAACGACCCGGAGGAAAAGGCGGTCGCGCTTTCGGAAATCCTGCAGGTCGAACGCTCGCACGCCGACGTCACAGTCGGTGAAGCGCTCGTGCGCTTTCTGCCCGAAGGGCCTGAGGGTCGGCCCGAGCTCGTCGCCGAGGTGCTGGCGTGAGCTCGTACGAAGCTGCGGGGGTCTCCCTTGGAAAGGCTGAGGAGATCGTCGAGCGCCTGCGGGCAGCCGTGGATTCGACGGGCGGGGAAATCGGCGCGTTCGCCGGGCTCTTCCCGCTCGACGAGGAGCGGCTCCTCGCCGCGACCACAGACGGAGTGGGGACCAAGCTAATCCTCTCGCGCCGCGCGGGCCGGCTCTTCGACGCGGGCCGAGACCTGGCCGCACACTGCATCGACGACGTCCTCACGACCGGAGCCGAACCGCTCTTCTTCCTCGACTACGTGGCAGCGGGCAGTCTCGACCTCGCCGAGGTGACAGACCTCGTCGAAGGTGCTGCTTCGGTGTGCCGGGAGGCTGGTTGCGCCATCCTCGGCGGCGAGACGGCCGAGTTGCCCGGGATCTACCGCAAGGGAGAGCTCGACTTCGCCGGCACCTGCGTCGGGCTCGTGCGCCGTGCCGACCTGATCGACGGCTCGCGCTGCGAGCCGGGCGACGTCGTCCTCGGTCTCCCCTCCTCCGGTCTCCATACGAACGGGTTCACGCTCGTCCGCCAACTGGTCGGCGAGGACGACTTCGAGGCCGACCTCCTTCTGGCTCCGCATCGCCTCTACCTCGCCGAAGTGCGCGAGCTGCGCAAGCGCGCCGACCTAAAGGCGCTCGCGCACGTCACCGGCGGAGGCATCCTCGGTAACTTGCCGCGTGTGCTACCGCCGGGTGTCGGCGTGGAGATCGACTGGGACGCCTGGGAGCGGCCCCCGGTTTACGCCTGGTTGACGGAGCGAGGCGTCTCCGAGGAAGAGCAGCGACGTGTCTTCAACTTGGGCATCGGCATGTGCGCTGTAGTGCCGCCCGCCGATGTGGAGGCGGGCACGGTGATCGGGAAGCTCGTTTGATCGGGGTCCTCGTCTCGGGCAACGGCACGAATCTCCAGGCGCTCATCGACGCTGAGCTGCCGATCGTCGCGGTGGCCTCCAACAACCCCGGCGTGCGCGCGCTCGAGCGGGCCGAGGAGGCCGGAATCCCGACTGCGGTGTTCGAGCTCGGCGGCTACGCGAGCAGAGAGGAACGGGACTCTGCCATTTCCGAATGGCTGGACGCGAACGGCGTCGAAGTCGTTGTCTGCGCAGGCTACATGCACCTCCTGACGCGATCCTTCCTCGAACGCTTCCCTGCGATCAACGTTCACCCCTCGCTCCTGCCGGCCTTCCCGGGCATCGACGCCGTCGGTCAGGCGCTGGCCGCGGGAGCGACCGAGACAGGCGTAACCATCCACTTCCTGGACGAAGGCGTCGACAGCGGCCCGGTCATCCTCCAGGAGCCGGTGCCGATCGAGCCGGGCGATACGCCCGAATCGCTCTACGAGCGCATCCGCGTCGTCGAGCACCGCCTCCTCCCAGAAGCCGTCCGCCTCTATCTGGCAGGCGCTCTAAGGTCCTGACCTAGTGGCGCGCCCGGCAACCTCCTCCGGTTCCCTGGACGGCTGCAAAGCGGCGCGAGGCTGCGGCCTCGGTCGCCGCCGTATTTCATTCAATACGACGGCTCCTTGCGTTCTTGCCTCGCTTGCTTTTCGCGCGTCAGGCAACCGGCAACGTCACCAGTCGCGCCACCCATGATGCAGCGGGCGCTGATCTCGGTCTTCGACAAGACCGGGCTCGACGAGTTCGCCGCGGGCCTCGTGGAGCTCGGCGTCGATCTCGTGGGCAGCGGAGGAACCGCCGAGTACATCGCCGAGCTCGGTCTCCCGGTGACCTCTGTGGACGAGCTCACCGACGTGCCAGAGCTCCTCGGCGGGCGCGTCAAGACCCTCCACCCGCGGATCCACGCGGCGATCCTCGCCCGCCGCGACTCCCCTGAGGACATGGCGACTCTCGAGAGCGAGGGGATCCAACCGTTCGATCTCGTGTGCGTGAACCTGTATCCGTTCGGTCAGGTAGCAGCCCGCAAGGACGTGCGCGAGGAGGAAGCCGTCGAGATGATCGACATCGGCGGCCCCGCGATGCTCCGCGCGGCGGCAAAGAACTTCGTCCATGTCGCGCCCATGTGCTCGATCGCCCGCTACGGGCCCGTGCTCGACGAGTTACGCCTCGATCACGAGCTGAGCGCCGAGACGCGGCGTGAGCTGGCGACCGAAGCGTTCTCACATACGGCGGCGTACGAGGCGTCGATCGCGTCCTGGTTCGCCGACCGTGAAACCTTCCCGCCACGACTCATCCTCTCGCTGGAGAAGGATCGAGACCTTTCCTATGGCGAGAACCCCCATCAACGGGCGGCCTACTACTCCGAGGTCGGTGCGCGGCGACACCTCCTCTCGCGGGTCGATCAGGTCTCCGGCAAGGAGCTTTCCTTCAACAACCTCGGCGACCTCGACGCGGCGCGCGCGGTGCTGCGGGAGTTCGAACTACCGGCGTGCGTGATCGTCAAGCACGCAAATCCGTGCGGGGTTGGCGTAGCGTCGGACGTCGAGGAGGCATATGTGAAGGCGTACGGCTCCGATCCGGTCTCGGCCTACGGAGGGGTCGTGGCGGTCAACCGCCGAATCGATCCGCCGCTCGCGGCACGGCTCAGCGAGCAGTTCGTCGAAGTGCTGATCGCCCCCGAATACACCGCCGACGCCGTCGACGTGCTTACGCAGAAGGAATCGACGCGCATCCTGGAGGACCGCGAGCGGCGCCGGGCCTCACTCGGTGAGCGCGACTTCCGGCGGGTGCTCGGCGGGCTCCTCGTCCAGGACGCCGACATGGAGGTCGACGATCGCGACACGATGGAGGTCGTCGCCGGCGAGACGCCCGACGAAGGCGGCTGGGGCGATCTCCTCTTCGCGTGGCGCGTCTGCAAGCACGTCCTCTCGAACGCGATCGTGATCGGCAGCAACTTGCAGACGATCGGCATCGGCGCCGGCCAGATGAGCCGCGTGGACGCTGTCCGTCTAGCGCTCGACAAGGCGCGCGAGCAGGGCCATGCCTTGGACGGGGCGGCGCTCGCCTCCGACGCGTTCTTCCCCTTCCCGGATGGTCCTCAGCTGGCTCTCGAAGCCGGCGTGCGCACGATCGTCCAGCCCGGCGGCTCGAAGCGCGACGAAGACGTGATCGCAGCCGTCGAGAAAGCGGGCGCGACGATTGTGTTTACTCGTCGCAGGCACTTCCGGCACTGATGTGAGCTCCGCAACGAGTCCGCCCCTCCGACGGCCTATCTGGCTCGTCGCGCCCCTGACCGCATTCGCGCTCGTCGCACTGACGGTCGGCTTGCTGGCCCGGGAGCGCCTCGACCCGAACAAGGGCTATTTCCAGCTCTTCTTCAGCGACACGCTTCACCTCAAGGCGTGGTTCGCCACCATCGCGGTGGTCCTGGGGATCTCCCAGCTCTTCACGGCGGCGTGGATCTTTCGCAAGCTGCCGTGGCCGCGCCCTCCTTGGATCCCCGCGGTCCACCGCTGGACCGGCCGCGCCGCCTTCGCGTGCACGCTCCCGGTCGCCTACCACTGCGTCTTCAAGCTCGGGTTTCAGCATCCGACCACCCGCGTCCTCGCCCACTCGCTGCTCGGCTGCAGCTTCTACGGAGCATTCGCGGCGAAGGTGCTGATCGTGCGCCTGCACCGCTTCCCGGTGTGGGTCCTGCCTACCGCTGGAGGCCTCCTCTTCGCTGTGCTCGTGTCGGTCTGGTACACGAGCGCGGTGTGGTTCTTCCGGCTCCTAGGCGTCGGCATCTAGCTCTCCCGCGCACGCCGTATCGTTACGGGAATGCCGCGCGATTACCCCAGCGTGCTCGACCTCGTCGGCAACACGCCGCTCGTGCAGCTCCAGCGACTCGGGCAGCCGGACGGCCCACTCCTCCTCGCCAAGCTCGAGTACATGAACCCCGGCGGGAGCGTGAAGGACCGAATCGGCTTGCGGATGATCGCGCGGGCCGAGGAGGAAGGGAAGCTGAAGCCGGGCGGGACGATCGTCGAGCCGACGAGCGGCAACACCGGGGTCGGGCTGGCGATCGCCGCGGCGATCAAGGGCTACCGCTGCATCTTCGTGATGCCGGACAAGATCGCGCAGGAGAAGATCTCGCTCCTGCGCGCCTTCGGCGCCGAAGTGGTCATCTGCCCGACCGCAGTCGCTCCGGAGTCGCCCGAGAGCTACTACTCGGTGTCCGCGCGTCTGGCCGAAGAGCTTCCCGGCGCCTACAAGCCTGATCAGTACTCGAACTCGGCCAACCCGCAGGCTCACTACGAGACGACGGGTCCCGAGATCTGGGACCAGACCGGCGGCGAGATCGACGCCCTGGTGCTCACCGTGGGAACCGGCGGCACGATCTCAGGCGCGGCGCGCTTTCTCAAGGAGCAGAAGCCGGCTCTGCTCGTCGTGGGCGCAGATCCCGAAGGATCCATCTACTCCTCGGAAAGCGTTCATCCCTACCTCGTCGAGGGCATCGGCGAGGACTTCTGGCCCGAGACCTACGACCCATCCGTGGTCGACGAGTACATCACGGTGTCCGATCGGGATTCGTTCGTAACTGCACGACGGCTTGCCCGCGAGGAAGGGCTCCTTGTCGGCGGGTCGGGTGGAACGGCCGTCTGGGCGATGCTCGAAGTGGCCGAGCGGTTCGGTCCTGACGCGACCGTCGTCACACTCATCCCGGACGGCGGCCGCGGGTACCTGTCCAAGTTCTACGACGACAACTGGCTCCGCGAGTACGGCATCGTCGAGCGGCGCGCGCCTGCGCCGACGATCGAAGAGGTGCTGGCGTTCAAGGGTCGCCTCGACGCCGAAGCGCCAAAACTGATCTTCGTCGAGTCGCACCGAAAGGTCGGCGAGGCGGTGGACCTCATGCATCGGTACGGCATCTCCCAGGTGCCGGTCATCCGCCATGAGCCGGCGGAGTCCCTGGCCGACGTGATCGGCTCGATTCAGGAACGCGGCCTGCTCGACCGCGTCCTGCGCAACCCCGACACGCTGAACGAAGAGGTCGCCGCCGCCATGGACCCGCCCTTGCGAGCCGTCGAGATGCGGGAGTCGGTCGACACTGTGTTCTCCGACTTGGAAGCGGGCAACTCCGCCGTCATCGTCGCGTCAGGGGGAAAGCCCGTGGGCGTCCTCAGCCGCGCCGACCTCCTGGAGTATCTCGCGCATAACGGCGCTCGCTAGCCTCGCGCCCGTCGTCGCCCTCGCTCAGCCCAGCAAAGCCGGGCTTGCCGAGGGTTGACGCCGCTGGCGGCAGGAAGCAGCGCGCGCGTCCCCTCGCCGTACTCCAGACGTACTGTCTCGGGGGCCGCGCGCTCGCTTCCCTTGCCAGCCCCGCCCGACGAACGCGAGTGACTACGATCAGGTCATGGATTTCGAGACGCGCGCGATTCACGAGGGACAGGAGCCGGACCCGGCCACCGGCTCGATCGTGACGCCGATCTACCAGACCTCCACCTACGTGCAGGAGGAAGTCGGGAAGCACAAGGGCTATGACTACTCGCGCGCCGGGAATCCCACGCGCACGGCGCTCGAGACCTGCCTCGCGTCCCTCGAGAGCGCCGACCACGGGGTCGCTTTTTCGTCCGGCCTCGGCGGGGTGACGACCCTGATGCACCTCGTCTCACCGGGCGAGCGCGTGGTCTCGGTGAACGACGTGTACGGGGGCGTTTACCGCATGTTCTCGCAGGTATACGAGCCGAAGGGGTACCGCTTCACGTTCCTCTCGGCCGAGGAGATCGGCACCGGTCTGGCCGATCACCTCGACGAGGACACGCGCATCGTCTGGCTCGAGACGCCGACGAATCCGCTCCTCAACGTCATCGACATCCGCGCCGCTTCCGAAGCCGCGCATGCCGCCGGCGCGATCGTCGTCGTCGACAACACCTTCGCCACGCCCTACTTGCAGCGCCCGCTCGAGCTCGGCGCCGACGTCGTCGTCCACTCCACGACGAAGTACCTCGGCGGCCACTCAGACGTCATCGGCGGCTTCGTCGCCACGAACGATCCGACAATCGCCGAACGACTTCGTTTCTTGCAGAAGTCGCTGGGAGCAGTTCCCGGTCCTTTCGACTGCTGGCTCGTCCTCCGGGGGCTGAAGACGCTCGCCGTCCGCATGGAGCGACATTCAGCAAACGCGGGACGTATCGCGGCCTGGCTCGACCAGCACGACGCCGTCGAGCGCGCGCTCTATCCCGGTCTTCCCGCGCATCCAGGGCATGACATCGCGGCCCGCCAGATGAAGGAGTTCGGCGGGATGATTTCCTTTCTCGCCCGCTCCGAGGAAGACGCGATCCGCCTCGTCGCCGAGACGAAGATCTGGAAGCTGGCCGAGAGCCTCGGCGGTGTCGAGAGCCTGATCGAGCAGCCGGCGCGGATGACACACGCCTCGACGGCGGCCGCTCCCTTCGCTGTCCCCGGGAACCTCGTGCGCCTTTCCGTCGGCATCGAGTCGGCAGACGATCTCCTCGCCGACTTGGAGCAGGCGCTGTCGGCCGTCGCGGCCTCGAAGAAGTCCTAGATACCCCCTAGAATCACCCCGGTGGGCGACTGGGGGCTCTACATCGTCTTGCTCGTCCCGACGCTTGCGCTCGGGCTAGGTATCCAGTGGTGGCTCCGTAGGACGTTCGAGCGTTTCTCGAACGTCGAGCTCGTCTCGGGCCTGACGGGGGCCGACGTCGCGCGGCAGATCCTCGATCGCAACGGCCTCGAGGACGTGCCCGTGGACCGCTCTCAGGGAGGCCCGCTCTCGGACAACTACGACCCGCGCAAGCGGGAACTCCACCTCTCGCCGCCGGTCTACGAGCCGCGCACCGTGAGCGCAGCCGCCGTCGCCGCCCACGAAAGCGGCCACGCGCTCCAACAGGCCTCGGGCTACGCGGCGCTGCGCCTGCGGAGCGCGATGTTCCCGGTAGTGGCCATCGCCTCCACGACCTGGATCTGGATCCTCCTGGCGGGCGTCATCCTCAACGCGCTCGGCCTGATCACGATCGCGATCCTGATCTACGCGGTCGCCGTCCTCTTCCACATCGTGACACTCCCGGTCGAGTTCAACGCCTCACGCCGCGCCGGTCAGCAGCTTCGGACACTCGGGCTGGTGACCACCGAAGAGTCGGCCGGCGTCCAGAAGGTCCTCACCGCCGCCGCGCTCACCTATGTGGCCGGCGCGCTGGCGGCTCTGACCCAGCTCCTCTACTTCGTCCTCGC
>DASXSE010000118.1:0-1551 GCA_036506175.1 Gaiellaceae bacterium | reverse complement strand
GCTGATCTTCGAGAAGGACTCGACCAGGACGCGATGCGCATTCGAGGTGGCCGCCTACGACCAGGGCGCCCACGTCACGTTCATTGGCCCATCCGGTTCGCACATGGGCCGCAAGGAGACGGTGAAGGACACGGCGCGCGTCCTGGGCCGCATGTACGACGCGATCGAGTACCGCGGCTTCGGGCAGGAAACGGCCGAAGAGCTCGCCCGCTGGGCCGGCGTCCCGATCTACAACGGGCTCACCGACGAGTGGCACCCGACCCAGATCCTGGCTGACTTTCTCACCTTCCGTGAGCATGTTCCGAAGCCGCTCAACGAGGTCGCCTTCTGCTACCTCGGCGATGCGCGCTTCAACATGGCGAACTCGTATCTCATAGGCGGCGCGAAGCTAGGGATGAACGTCCGCATCGCCAGCCCGAAGTCCCTGTGGCCGCGCGACGAAGTCGTCGAGCTCGCCCAATCGGTCGCGGACGAGACAGGCGCGAAGATCACGATCACCGAGGACCTTGCCGAGGCGGTGCGCGAGGCCGACGTGCTTCTCACAGACGTCTGGGTCTCGATGGGCGAGCCGGACGAGGCGTGGGCCGAGCGGATCGACCTGCTCAGGCCCTACCAGGTCAATGCGGAGACGATGGCTCTCACCGGCAATCCGGACGTGAAGTTCATGCACTGCCTGCCTGCGTTCCACAACACGGAGACGCAGGTCGGGAAGGAGATCTTCGAAAAGTTCGGAATGGCGTCCCTCGAGGTGACCGAGGAGGTCTTCGAGTCTCCGGCGTCGCTTGTCTGGGATGAGGCGGAGAACCGGATGCACACGATCAAGGCCGTGATGGTCGCGACGCTCGGAAGCTGACGGTGCGCGTTGTCGCCGCACTGGGGGGCAACGCACTGCTCCGGCGGGGCGAGCCGCTGACAGCCGAGAACCAGCGCGCCAACGCACGCGTGGCGTGCAAGGCGCTTGCCCCCGTGGCGCTCGAGCACGAGCTCGTGATCTCGCACGGAAACGGGCCACAGGTCGGCCTCCTTGCGCTGCAGGGCTCTGCGTACACCGAGGTCGACCCGTATCCGCTCGACCTCCTCGGGGCGCAGACCGAGGGGATGATCGGCTACCTGATCCAGCAGGAGCTCGGAAACGAGCTGCCGTTCGAGAAGCGGATCGCGTCGCTCCTGACCCTGATCGAGGTCGATCGCCAGGATCCGGCGTTCGAGGATCCGACCAAGCCGATCGGACCGATCTACTCCGAAGAGGAATCCGCGCGGCTCGCGGAGGAGAAGGGGTGGGTCTTCAAGCCCGACGGTGACAGCTTCCGCCGCGTCGTCCCCTCGCCGCTCCCTCGGCGGATCTTCGGGATCGAGCCCGTCGAGTGGCTGCTCCAACACGGCGCCGTCGTCATCTGCGCCGGCGGCGGGGGCATTCCGGTCATGTACACCGACGAACCCGTGCCTGCCGGGCGTCAGCTCGTCGGAGTGGAGGCCGTGATCGACAAGGACCTCGCGAGCGGGTTGCTTGCAACGGACCTTCGTGCGGATGCGCTGGCAATCGTCACCGAC
>DASXSE010000117.1:0-30664 GCA_036506175.1 Gaiellaceae bacterium | reverse complement strand
CCGACCGTACAATCCATCCCATGCGCACCTCGGCGGAGCTCCGCGAGGGCTTCCTCTCGTTCTTCGAAAGCAAAGATCACAAGCGGCTTCCCTCGTGGCCGTTGATCCCGCGCGCCGACGATCACTCGACCCTGCTGACCTCGGCCGGAATGCAGCCGCAGATGCCGTATTTCCTCGGCCGCGAGTCGCCCCCGGCGCCGCTTACGACAACGGTGCAGAAGTGCTTCCGCACGCCGGACATCGACGAGGTGGGCTTGGACGGCCACCACCTGACCTTCTTCGAGATGCTCGGCAACTTCTCGTTCGGCCAGTACTTCAAGCCGGGTGCGATCGAGTACGCGACGGAGTTCATCCAGGAGCAGCTGAAGCTGCCCTGGGACAGCATCTGGGCGACCGTCCATGCGGGTGATCCGCAGCTCGAGCTCGGGGAGGACGAGACGTCGATCGAGCTCTGGGTGGGCGTAGGTCTGCCGCGGGAACGGATCGTCCCGCTGCCGAGCTCGGAAAACTTCTGGTCGGTTGGAGGCCCCGGTCCCTGCGGGCCCGACTCCGAGATCTACTACGACTGGGGCGAGGAGTACGGCTGCGGCGAGCCCGGGTGCGCACCCGCCTGTCCGCGCTGCGACCGCTTCCTCGAGTTCTGGAACCTCGTCTTCATGGAGTACGAGCTGCGCTCTGACGGGACGCTGACGCCGCTCCCAAAGCAGAACGTCGACACGGGGATGGGAGTCGAGCGACTGGCCGCGATCATGCAGGGCGTCCGCTCGGTCTACGAGACCGACGGCTACCAGGCGATCATGGCCTGGATCGAGAAGGAAAGCGGGGTCGCCTGGGACTCGAGCGAGGTCGCGACGAAGGCGCACCGCATCCTCGCCGACCACGGGCGCGGAATGACGTTCCTGGTCGGTGACGGCGTCACTCCCACGAACGAGGGTCGCGGCTACGTCCTTCGCCGGATCATTCGCCGCGCCGTTCAGCAGGCGCGCAAGATCGGGCTCGACGATCTCTGGCGCCTCTCAGACGTCGTTGTCGAGCAGACCTCCGAGTGGTACCCGGAGCTGGAAGCGAACCGCAAGCAGATCCGAGAAACGCTGCGGGCAGAGGAGGAACGCTTCTCGGAGACGCTCACGCGCGGCATGCGCCTCTTCGAAGAGGTTGCGGCGAAGGGCGACATCTCCGGCGAGGACGCCTTCACGCTGACGGCCACGTACGGCTTCCCGATCGAGCTGACGCGGGAGCTCGCGCGTGAGCGAGGGCTGGCAGTCGACGAGGAGGGCTTCGCGAAAGAGATGGAGGAGCACCGCGAGATCTCACGGGCGGGCGGAGAGAGGAGCGACGTGCAGCGCGCGGCCGACTTCGCCCGCGACGCCGGGTTCACCACGGACTTCGTCGGCTGGGAGAAGGGCGAGGTCCTGACCCAGATCGGCGCACTCGAGGGGCTCGAGGACGGCACCTTCCTCGCCAAGCTCCGCGAGTCGCCTTTCTATCCGGAGGGCGGCGGCCAGGTCAGCGACCAGGGCTGGATCGAGAAGGACGGAGCGCGAGCCGAGCTCGCCGGCGCCTTCCGCTTCGGCGACGACCAGGCGCTGCTCTTCCGCGGGGACGATTTCGAGGCGGGCGACCCCGTCAAAGCAGTGGTCCCGTGGAAGGTGCGGTTCCCGACGATGACCAACCACACTGCGACGCACCTTCTGCACAAGGCGCTACAGGAGGTCCTGGGAGACCACGTGCGGCAGGCGGGCTCCGCGGTGCGGCCGGACAAGCTTCGCTTCGACTTCACGCATCCGCAGGGAATGACGACCGAGGAGCGCCGGCGCGTCGAGGAGATCGTCAACGAGCGCGTCTTCGAGAACCTCCCCGTGCATGCGTTCTTCACTCCCATCGACGAGGCGCGCAACCTCGGGGCGATGATGCTCTTCGGAGAGAAGTACGGCGACATCGTCCGCGTCGTCGAGATCCCTGGCTTCTCGCGAGAGCTCTGTGGAGGCACGCACGTCCGCTCGACGGCGGAGATCGGGCCGTTCGTGATCCTCTCCGAGAGCTCGGTCGGTTCGGGGGTTCGGCGAATCGAGGCCGTCACGTCGGGGGAGGCGTTCTCCTACCTGCGCGCCAAGGCCGAGGAGGCGGACGAGCTCGCGGTCGAGCTCGAGCGTGCGCGCAGAGCGCCGAAGCAGGCGAAGTCAGCGGAGCCCGACGTCGTGGAGGAGCGACGCAACAAGGCGGGCGAGGTGGAGGTCATCGTCATGGAGCTCTCGGCGACCTCTCCCGACGACATGCTCCAGCTCTCCGATCGCCTGATGCAGCAGAACGCGCCGGCCGCGGTTGTGCTCGGTTCGAGGGACGATGGACGAGTCCATCTGCTCGTGAACCTCGACCGGTCGCTCGAGCAGCGCGGGCTCGACGCCGTCAAGGTTGTGCGCGAGGCGGCAGCGCTCGTGGGCGGCGGTGGGGGCGGGCGGCCGACGATGGCGCAGGCCGGTGGGCGTGATCCCGACAAGCTTCCCGACGCGCTCGCCCATGCCGAGAAAGCGCTCCTCGACGCCCTTGCCTGAGTGGCCCCGGCCACGCGTGCTGTTGTCCGTCCCGCGGCCTGCAAACCTTCGCATGCCTGTGTCCTCGGTCAGCCACATACCTACTTTCGGTATGCGGCCTCCCTGCGTCCTTGGCCCGCTCGGTTTTCGGCCGCGAGCCGGGAACATACCCGTGGCCGCGACCACTAGACTCCCGCGCCGGTGAAGGTGCTTGCCCTGGACTACGGGTCCGCGCGGACCGGGGTGGCCGTGTCCGATCCGACCGGGACAGTGGCGCGTCCGCTCGGCGTCGTCGAACGCGCAGCAACGCAGGCAGGAATCGCACGAATTCTCGAACTGGCTCGCGACGAGGACGTCGAGCGCATCGTCGTCGGGCTGCCGATCACCCTCCGCGGCGAGCGCGGCGCCCAGGCCGAGGAGACTGACCGCTTCGTCGAGTTGCTACAGACGGCCACCGACCTACCCATCGAGAGCTTCGACGAGCGGTTCACGACCAAGCTGGCCAAGCAAACTGGACGGGGGCGCGCGAAGCGACCCCCCGTTCGGGCGCCCCAGGACGCGCGGGCTGCTGCCCACCTCCTGACGACCTACCTGACGTGGAAGAGCGCCCGCCCCACGTAAGGCGGCATCGCTCCTCGTCGCCGGCGGCGCGGATGCTCGCCGTGCTGGGCGGCCTCATCCTCGGCATCGGGGTGCTCGCCGCGATCGCTTTCGCGGTTGTCGGAAGAGGCAACGAGAGCGCGGCTTCCACGACCACCCCCGCCGCGACGGGGCCTCCGCCCAAGCCTGTCCTCCGAATCATCTTCCCGGAGGGCTTCACGATCGACGACATGGCGAAGCGGATCACCGCTGTGAACAAGATCGCCGAGGATAAGCGCCACGTCACGTCCAAGCTCTCGGCCAAGCAGTACCGGCGATTGGCCCAGGCCAAAAACCCGCCGCCCGGGTTCCCGTACAAGAAGAAGGTCGCCGACCTCGAGGGTTTTCTCTTCCCGGCCACGTACGACTTCAACGAGGACACGACGACGAAGCAGCTCATCGACAAGCAAGAGGTCGCGTTCATGCGCGCGTGGAGCCAGCTCGACCTCAAGTACGCGAAGTCGAAGAATCTGACGGCATATGACGTCCTCATCATCGCGTCGATGATCGAGAAAGAGGTCGTCGTTCCCAAGGAGCGCCCGCTCGTCGCGGCGGTCATCTACAACCGGCTGCACGCGGGTCTCCCGCTCGGGATCGACGCCACCATCCGCTACGGGCTGCACATTCCGCCGACCAAGGCGATTCTCCAGAGCCAGCTCGACATGGTCTTTCCGTACAACACGCGGAAGGTTCCCGGGCTCACGCCGACACCGATCGCGAACCCGGGGCTGGCGTCGCTGCAGGCGGCAGCCCATCCCGCGCACGTGAACTACCTCTACTTCGTGCGCAAGGCCGACTGCAAGAGCCACTTCTTCACGGCGAGCGACCAGGCGTTCAACAACTACTCGCGCGCGGGACTGAATTGTTGACCGGCGAGACGCGGCTCGTCGGGCTGATCGGCGATCCCGTCTCGTACTCACTCTCGCCGCGCATGCAGAACGCCGCCTTCGCGGCGCGAGGCCTCGACTGGGCGTACGTGCCGCTCCCGGTGAGCGCAGAACGCCTCGAGGACGCGGTGACCGGGCTTGTGGCTCTCGGTTTCGCGGGCGCCAACGTGACCATTCCGCACAAGACCGCAGTGCTCTCCTTCTGCGACGAGCTGGACGAGGTCGCCGAGCGCGCGGGCTCCGTGAACACGCTCGTCGTCCGCGAGGGGCGCGTGCACGGGTCGAGCACCGACGGACAGGCCGTGGTCGACGCCGTCGAAGCTGAGGGGGCTTCCGTCCTCGTACTGGGTGCCGGCGGAGGCGCGCAGGCGGTCGCCACGTCTCTCCTCGACGCGGGCGCCGGCCGGCTTGCTGTGGCCGCCCGTGACGCCGAGCGGGCGCACGCACTGGCCGCGCGCCTGCGAACCCTTTTCCCAGACCGTGACGTAGGCGCCGCCGAGCAGTGGCCGCCGGAAGCTGAGGCGACGCTTGTCCTCAACGCGACACCCGTTCGCGACGAGCTGATCATCGAGCCCCAAGCTCGGCAGCAGATCGTCGACCTTGCCTATCGAGCTGACGCCCGACCTACGGTGCTCGTCGAGGCCGCCCGCACGGCCGGCTGCACGCGCGTCGTCGACGGCCTCGAGGTCTTGCTCGCGCAAGGAGCTGCGTCATTTGAGCGGTGGACCGGAACTCCCGCGCCGGTGGAAGTCATGCGCGCGGCGCTTAGTCTTTCCGCATGAATTTGAGGCTGACGACCGCGGGCGAATCGCATGGGCCTGCCCTCGTTGCGGTCGTCGAAGGCCTCCCGGCCGGTCTGGTTCTCGATCGCGCGGCGATCAATGAGGATCTGAGCCGCCGGCAGCAGGGATACGGGCGCAGCCCTCGCCAGAAGATCGAGACGGACGAGGTCGAGGTCCTCGCCGGGTTGCGGCACGGCCGCACTCTCGGTTCGCCCCTCGCTCTCGTCGTGCGCAACCGCGACCACGAGAACTGGAAGTGGGGCATGAGCCCGTGGCCGCCGGAAGGCGAGCCCGAGGGCAAGGGGAAGGACGTTGTCACCCTCCCACGGCCCGGCCATGCCGACCTTGCGGGAGTAATGAAGTTCGGCCTTGACGATGTGCGCGATGCGCTCGAGCGCGCGAGCGCGCGGCACACGGCGGCGATCGTCGCGGCCGGGGCCGTCGCCAAGGCGCTCCTCGCCGAGATCGGCGTGACCGTGGAAGGAAGCGTTGTCGGAGAGGATCTGGAAAGCCGGATCGACGAAGCGCGGGCGGACCGCGACACGGTCGGCGGCGTCGTCGAGGTGGTCGCCCGGGGCGCGCCCCCAGGCCTCGGCTCTTATACGACAAAGGACGAACGGCTCGACGCGCGGCTGGCCGCGTCGCTCATGGGCACGCAGGCGGTCAAGGGAGTCGAGATCGGCGACGGCTTCGCGCTGGCGACCATGCGCGGGTCGGAAGCCCATGACGAGATCGTCCGGGACAAAGAGGGCTACCATCGCGAGACCAACCTGGCCGGTGGAATCGAGGCGGGCGTGTCGAACGGGGAAGAGATTGTCGTCCGCGCGGCCATGAAGCCGCTGCCCACACTCATGCGGCCGCTGCGCTCGGCGGACCTCGAGACGGGCGAAGCAGCGCAGGCGCTCGTCGAGCGCTCCGACGTCGCCGCGGTCGAGGCGCTGGCAGTCGTTGCCGAAGCCTGCGTGGCGTTCGAGCTCGCCCGCGCTGCTCGCGAGAAGTTCGGCGGCGATGCGCTGACAGACTTCGTTGCCGCCCATCGCGCCTACGTCGAGCGCATCCCGTGGTCGGCGCGCTAGGCAAACACCTCGCCCTCATCGGGTTCATGGGGGCGGGGAAGACGACGGTGGGCCGCCAGGTTGCGGCGCGGATCCATCGCCCGTTCGTCGATCTCGACCGGGAGATCGAGAAGCATCACGGGCCGATCCCGGAAGTCTTCGAGAGCCACGGCGAGGAGGAGTTCAGGCGACTCGAAGAGCAGGCCCTCGCAGAAGCGCTCGCGGGCCCGGATTCAGTCCTCGCGGTGGGCGGCGGGGCGGTCCTGTCCTCCGTCAATCGAGAGCGGCTCGCGGCACGCGCATTCTGCGTTCTCGTGCCCGTGGACGTCGAGACCGCGTGGGAGCGCGTCCGCGGCTCCGATCGCCCGCTCGCGCGAACTGAGGAGCATTTCCGCCAGCTTTATGGTCAGCGGGACCGGCTCTACAACGAGGTGGCGGACTGGATAGCGGAAGACGTCGAATCGGTCGTGCTCGGCGCGCTGAGGGTGCTGTTGGACGGATCCAAGATCCACTGGAGCACTAGCGCTCACACAGCCGTGGTGGCGGATGAACGAGTTCTGGAGCTCCACGGGCCTCCGGTCGACGGTGCGTTGCATCCCATTCCGCCGGGTGAGCAGGCAAAGGCCATTTCGGTGCTGGAGCGTCTCTGGAACGAACTCCAGCTCGGCCGCGACGGCCGCGTCGTGGCCTTCGGAGGAGGATCGACGACTGATGTCGCCGGCTATGTGGCAGCGACGTACCTTCGAGGTCTGCCGTGGATCGCTTATCCGACGACGCTGGTGGGGCAGGTCGACGCCGCCATCGGTGGGAAGACCGGCATCAATCTCGAAACGGCGAAGAATCTTGTCGGCGCCTTCCACTTCCCGGAGCTCGTTGTCATCGACCCCACGTACTTGGACACGCTGCCCGAGGAGGAGCGGCGCGCGGGGATGGCCGAGGTCGTGAAGACCGGGCTCCTCGCCGGCCGCGAGGTGTGGAGCCTTCCGGAGACCGAGATGATCCGTGCCTGCGCCGCGTTCAAGGCGGGTGTCGTGTTGGCGGACCCCTACGAGCGCGACGGCTACCGGACGATCCTCAACCTCGGCCATACGTTCGCCCACGCGCTCGAGGCCGGCTCCGGCTATCGCGTGCGACACGGCGACGCGGTTGCTCTCGGACTGCTCGCGGCGCTGCGGCTCTCCGGGCAGCCGACCGACGCTGTGGAGGAGATTCTGCAGCCGAAGACGGTGACAGCAGATCCGGATGCGGCATGGGCCGCGCTCAAGCGCGACAAGAAGGGCGAAGGTGTCTTCGTCCTCCTGGAACGGCCGGGGGAGGCGATCGTCACGACTGTCCCCGACGAGGACGCGCGCGCGGCCTTGGCGGCGCTGATAGCGAAGTAGACTCGCCCTCATGCTCGTCGTCGTGCTGAACGGAGCCAATCTGAACGCGATCGGCGACCGCGACCCCGAGCTGTACGGCGATCTGAGCTTGGCGGAGCTCGAGACGCAGATCTACGCCTGGGGTCGCGAGCTCGGGAGCTCGGTCCGTTGCCTGCAGACGAACAGCGAAGGGCAGTTCATCGACTGGTGCCACGAGGCCCGGCGGTCGGCCGACGGGCTGATCGTCAATCCGGGCGCGTGGACGCACTACAGCTATGCCATCCGCGACGCGCTCGAGCTGTTCTCGGTTCCGGTCGTCGAGGTGCACCTGTCGAATATCGAGAAGCGCGAGGAGTGGCGACGCGTGTCCGTGATCGCGGACGTGGTCACGCAGCGCGTCATCGGCAAGGGCCCGGACGGCTACCGAGAAGCGCTCATGTTTCTTGCGAACAGAGCAAAGGACTCGCCATGAGCGGCCGCATCGATCGCCTCCGGCAGGAGCTCGACGCCGTCCAGGCCGCCTCTTTCCTCGTCTCCAATGCGATCAACGTCCGCTACCTGACCCGCTTCGAGAGCTCGAACGCATTCCTGCTCGTGAAACCCGATCAGGTGGTCCTGCTCACCGACGGGCGGTACATCGAGGCGGCACGGGCGGTCGAAGGCGTCGAAGCCCTGCTCGTCGATCGCGAGTTCAAACCGGGCCCGGCGCAGAAGCTGCTCGCCGTGGCCGAGTCGCCTGTTGCTTTCGAGGCGGACCACCTGACATTCGGACGGTACGCAGCACTGGAGGATGCCGGTCTCGAGCTCGTGCCCACGACGGGCGTCATCCAGAGCCTACGAGCGGTGAAGGAACCGGAGGAGCTCGACGAGATCCGGCGTGCTGCGCGGATCCTCACCGACGTGTATGCACGCTTGGCCGGTGAGACGCTCGTGGGCAAGCGGGAGCGCGACGTCGCTTGGTGGTTCGAGGAGGCACTTCACGAGGAAGGAGCCGACGGCCTCGCCTTCGACGTCACCGTGGCCAGCGGCCCCAATGCCGCGTTTCCGCATCATCACACGGGCGATCGCAGGATCGGGCCCGGGGAGACCGTCGTGGTCGACGCGGGCGCCAAGGTGGACGGTTACTGCTCCGACTGCACGCGGACGTTCGCAACGGGTCCACTCCCGGATGAGCTGCGCCGAGCTTTCGCGACCTGCCGCGCGGCGCAAGAAGCAGCCCTCGCCGAAGTCGTCTCCGGCGCCAACGCACGCGGGCTCGACGAAATCGCGCGCAGCGAGATCGAGGGCGGCGGCTTCGAGGTCCTGCACGGGCTCGGGCACGGCGTGGGGCTCGAGGTGCACGAGCTCCCTGTCCTACGTCCGACGGCAGAAGGCGCGCTCGAGCTGGGGAACGTCGTGACGGTTGAGCCGGGCGTCTACCTCCCGGGTCTGGGAGGAGTCCGAATCGAGGACCTCGTCATCGTGGGCGAAAACGGCGCCGAAGTCCTGACGCCGTTCACCAAGGACTTGGTAACACTCGACTAAAATCGCTGCGCTTTGGCCGAAACGGTCTCCACCAATCAATTTCGCAACGGAATGCACGTCGAGCTCGACGGACAGGTCTGGCGCATCGTCGAGTTCCAACACGTGAAGCCGGGGAAGGGCGGTGCGTTCGTTCGGACACGGCTCAAGAATCTCGAGTCCGGTGCCGTCGTCGATCGAACCTTCCGCGCGGGCGAGAAAATGGCGCGGATTCACACCGAGACGAAGAGCATGCAATACCTCTACGACTCGGGTGACGAGGTCATATTCATGGACACGGGCAACTACGAGCAGATCTCCTTGCCGCATGTGGAGCTCGAGGACGAGCTCCCGTTCATGCAGCCGGGGAGCAACGTGATGTTGCTGATGGTCGACGGGCGGCCCTCCGGTGTCGATCTGCCGGCCGCGGTCGAGCTCTCGGTCGTTGAGACGGAGCCGGGCGTGAAAGGCGACACAGTCTCGAACGTGACGAAGCCGGCGAAGCTCGAGACGGGGGCCACCGTCCAGGTGCCGCTCTTCGTCAACGTCGGTGACCGGGTGAAGGTCGACACGCGCGAACGGCGCTACATCTCCCGGGCCTGAGCGGGCGAGCCGATGCCCGCACTCGTCGACACGACGATCCGGCTTCTCTCCCAGGAGCCGCTTGCGGCGCGCATGCAGGGTTCGCGCGTCCTCGAGCTGGCCAGCCTCCTCGACGGGGCCGGCTTCGCGTGTCTCGAGGTTTCGGGTGGAGGCTGCTTCGATTCCGCGGTCAGGCGAGGTGTCGAAAGCCCTTGGGAGCGGATCCGGGCCATCAAGTCCCGTTGTTCGACTCCCCTCGGGATCGCGCTCCGCGGGAGATTCCTCGTTGGGTCACGGCCGTTGTCCCGGGATCTCGTCCGGCGGTTCGTCGAGAGCGCCGCGGCCAACGGTATCGACGTCTTCCGCCTCCACGATCCCCTCAATGACTTGGCGAACCTCCAAGAGGCGGCCGAGGCGATCCGGGGTGCGGGCAAGGAGCTGGCCGTGGGGCTCGTTCACAGTCCCGGGCTCGCCGGTGAGACTGAGGTCCTCCTCGAGCGGGCTCAGCGTCTGAATGAGCTCGGCGCGTCGCGCATCCTCGTCCACGATCCGGCTGGGTCGCTCGATCCGGCTCGAGCGCGGGAGCTCGTCGAGCGGATCGGCGAGGCCAGTGGTCTTCCGGTCGGTCTCTACTGCCAGGGCTCGGGTGGGGCGGCGCTGTCGGCCGGGCTGGAGGCCGCTCGGGCCGGGGGCGCGTTGATCGCCTGTGCGCTCTACCCGGTGGCCCTCTCGCTTCATCGCGTTTCGGCGGAGGCGCTGGCCGAGTCGCTGGCCGGACTCGGGCTCGGCTCGGGAGTTGACGTCGACACGCTCTGGCGTGGCTCGGAGCTCGTCGACGAGGCGCTCGGAGAGGAGCCCGTGCCGCCGTTGTCTCCGCGCGTGGCGGTTCGCGCCGCCGAGCATCGGGTGCCCGCGGGCCTGGTGGCGGAACTCGATCAACACCTGCGCGCTAGTGGCGCCGCCGATCGGCTCGACGAGGTGTTGGAGGAGCTGAACGAAATCAGGCGGGAGGCCGGCTGGCCGCCGCTCGCCTCCCCGATCGGCCAGATTCTCGGGTCGCAGGCTCTCCTGCACGTTCTCTCCGCGCAGCGGTGGAACATCGTCGTCGACGAGCTGCGGGATCTCATCGAGGGGCGCTACGGATCGCCGCCCGCGCCGATCGATCCGGTGGTCAAGCGGGCCGTCCAGCTGATCGGAGACGGGTCGACGCGACCGGAGGAAGCGCCGCAAGACATCGAGGATTTGCGTGAGGAGGCTGGGGAGCTGGCGTCGAGCGAGGAGGAGCTCCTGCTCCTGGCGCTCTTCGGCGAGGAGGCAGAGCCGTTGCTCCGCTCGATTCGCTCGCGTGGGGCGCAGCCGGATTCCCTCTCCCGCGCTGGCATCGAGCGGCGCGAAGAGGACCGGATCCGCGAGATCATCCGGATCGTCCAGGAGACAGGCATCGGTGAGGTCACCGTGGAGGAAGGCGAGACCCGCGTCACGATCCGTCGAAGTGACGAGGGCGCGGGCGGCGATTCGTCGGGCGCTGGGGTCGGAAATCCCTCGGTGGCTCCCGACGGGGAGGCAATGGCGTCGCCGGTTGCGCCGACGGACGACCTCATCCGTGTGGAGTCGCCGATGGTCGGGACCTTCTACCGGGCGCCCGAGCCGGGCGCCGACCCGTTCGTCCAGGAAGGCGACCCCGTGGCGCCGGGACAGACTCTCGGCATCCTGGAGGCGATGAAGCTGATGAACGAGGTGAAGGCGGAGATCGAGGCCAGGGTGCACCGGATTTGTGTGGAGAACGCGCAGGCCGTCCAGTACGGGGATCTGCTCTTCGAGCTCGAGCCGCTGAACGGGCGGCCGCTCGACGCTCTCTAGCGTGTCTAGAGGGGACAGGTCGCGCCCGGGGCCGCCGCGGTCCTCCCTCCGCTTCGAGCCTACCGCCGAAAAAACCGCGCGTGTGTCGCTGATCGTGGAGAAAGCGTCTCGGTGTTCCGCCGCGTTCTGATCGCCAACCGCGGCGAGGTCGCCGTCCGCATCATCCGCGCCTGCCGCGAGCTCGGCATCGAAACCGTGGCCGTCTACTCCACGGCCGACGAAGACGCCCTTCACGTTCGACTGGCCGACCGTGCGGTCCACGTCGGCCCGCCGGCGCCCGCCCAGAGCTACCTCAATATCCCGTCCCTCGTCGCGGCCGGCACCACGACCGAATGCGATGCGGTCCACCCCGGTTGGGGGTTCCTCGCCGAGAACGCGGCGTTCGCAGACGCGTGCGAGGACAACGGCCTCGTTTTTGTCGGTCCGCGCCCGGAGACGATCGAGACCATGGGCGACAAGGTGGCTGCGAAAGCAGCCGTCGCTGCCGCCGGCCTGCCGCTCGTGCCCGGATCCAACGGCGCGGCCAAGCTCGAAGACGCGAAGAAGCTGGCCGGCGATATCGGCTTCCCCGTGCTCCTCAAGGCGTCGGCCGGAGGAGGAGGGCGGGGGATGCGCCTCGTCAAGGGCCCCGGCGAGCTCGAAGGAGCCTTCCGAACGGCGTCCTCCGAGGCCCAAGCAGCCTTCTCCGACGGCTCGCTCTACGTCGAGAAGGCCCTCGTCGGCGCCCGCCATGTCGAGATCCAGGTGCTCGGAGACGGCGAAGGTGGGGTTCTGACACTCGGTGAACGCGACTGCTCGATTCAACGCCGTCACCAGAAGCTCGTCGAGGAGGGCCCGTCGCCCGCGGTCTCCGACGATCTCCGTGCCGAGATGGAGGAGGCTGCGGTCCGCGCGTGCGAGGCGCTGGCCTATCGCGGGGCCGGAACGCTCGAGTTCTTGCTCGACCCCGACAACCGCTTCTATTTCATCGAGATGAACACGCGCCTCCAGGTGGAGCATCCCGTCACCGAGCTCGTTACCGGAGTCGATCTCGCCCGCGCCCAGCTCGGAATCGCCGCCGGCGAAGGCCTGCCGAGCGCCGGCCGCGCTCCGCTCAACGGCCACGCGATCGAGTTCAGGATCAACGCAGAGGACCCCACGCGCGACTTCCTTCCTGCCCCCGGCACGATCACGCGCTTCGTTCCACCGCTCGGCCCGGGCGTGCGGGTCGACACCCACGTGTACAGCGGCTACACCATTCCACCGTTTTACGACTCGCTACTCGCAAAGGTGATCGTGTGGGCCGAGGACCGGCCGGCCGCAATCGCGCGCGCCCGCCGGGCGCTGTCAGAATTCGAGCTCGAGGGCGTTCCCACGACCCGCTGGCTGGCGATCGAGATTCTGGAGAGCGACACGTTCACGAGTGGTCTGTACACGACCGCATTCCTCGGCGAGGAATCGCTTCCGGCCCTGGAGGGCTCAGCATGAGCCGGAAGAGCGCCCGTCGCGACGCTCTTTTCGTCCTTTACCAGTGGGATGTGACCGGGAAGCCGCTCGCATCTCTGCACGAGGGCGACCTCGATCCCTATGCGCAGGAGCTCGCGGAGGGCGTGTCTGCCGAAGCATCTGAGCTCGACGCACGGATCAGCGACGCTTCGAGCGAATGGAGCGCCGAACGGCTCGGCGCGCTCGAGCGCAACGTTCTGCGCATCGCCCTCTGGGAGCTCGACCGCGGCGAAGTGCCGGTCGAGGCCGTTATCGACGAGGCGGTGTCGCTTGCGAAGCGGTACTCGTCCGAGGAAGCTGGCCGCCTCGTGAACGGAATCCTGGGGCGAGTGGCAAGGGAGGCACCGCGGTGAGCGAGCAGGCACCCGATTCCGTCGGCAGGCTCGAGGAGCTCCTCAAACGCCTCGAAGAGGTGCGCTCGCGGCTCGAGGTGACCGATGATCCGGAGCAGGCGGTCGAGGTGCTGCGCGAGCTGGCCGAGGTCGCGAAGGAGGTGCAGGCCGAGATCGAGCGGGCGCGCCGGGAGGGCGCCTCGTGAGCTCGCTCGAGGACCTTCGGCAACTCGTCGAGGACGAGCTTGCCGGGTTCCCCTTCGCGCGTGAGCTGGGGGAGCTCGAGGACGCGCTGCGCTACTCCCTCCTCGGCGGGGGGAAACGCATCCGGCCCGTTCTCTGTCTCGCCACAGGCGAAGCGCTCGGGCGCGAGCCGGAGGAGCTCCTGCCGGCGGCCTGTTCGCTCGAGCTCGTCCACACGTTCAGCCTCGTCCACGACGACCTCCCGGCTCTCGACGACGACGATCTGCGCCGCGGACAGCCGAGCGCGCACGTGCGCTACGGGGAAGGCGTCGCGATTCTGGCCGGAGACGCCCTCCTCACCGAAGCCTTTCGCCTCGTGCTCAGCTACCCGACTCCCGAAGCCGCCCGCGAGCTCGCGCTCGCAACCGTGGGGATGATCGGCGGCCAGTACGTCGACGTGACGACGGACGGCGACCTGGACGGTGAGCGCCTCGCCGCGCTCCACGACCTGAAGACCGGACGGCTCCTGCGGGCCTGTGTGACCTGCGCCACCGCCGTGGCTGGCGTGCCCGCTGTCGAGCGCGAGCCGTGGGCCGAGCTCGGCAAGGAAGTCGGCCTTCTGTTCCAGATCGTCGACGACATCCTCGACGCGACGGGTACGGCGGACGAGCTCGGGAAGACGCCCGGGAAGGACGAAGCCGCCGGCAAGGTCACGTACGTCTCGCTCTACGGGCTCGACCGCGCGCGGGAGCTCGCGGACGAGGCGAGACGCCGCGTGAACGACCGTCTGGAGGCGCTTCCGGCGGACACGTCGGTGTTGGCCGAGCTGGTTTCGGCCATCAGGGAACGCCGCGCCTGACGCGGTACCCTCTCGATGTGAAAAAGCGGCTGGACGTGCTGCTCGTCGAGCGCGGCCTCGCCGACTCGCGCTCCCAAGCACAGGCTCTCGTTCTCGCCGGGAGAGTCAGAGGACACACCAAGGCGGGCGAGCAGATCGACGATGCGGCCGAGCTCGAGGTCGAGGAGGGCCCGCGGTTCGTCTCCCGCGGAGGGGAGAAGCTGGCTCATGCGCTCGAAGAGCTCGAAATCGACGTCACGGGCGAGGATTGTCTGGACGTCGGCGCGTCAACGGGGGGCTTCACGGACTGCCTCCTTCAGGCCGGTGCCGCGCGCGTGATCGCGCTCGACGTGGGCTATGGGCAGCTCCATCCTCGGCTTCGAGAAGATCCGCGCGTGACCGTCCTCGAACGGACGAATGTACGGAGGCTCGATTGCGCCGACCTTCCCTTCCGCCCCGCGTTCGTCACCGCCGACGTCTCCTTCATCTCCTTGGCGAAGGCCCTGCCGCCGGCACTTGGCTGCGCGGCACCAGACTGGCGCGCGCTCGTTCTCGTCAAGCCGCAGTTCGAGGCAGGCCCTTCCGACGTGGGCAAAGGTGGCGTCGTGCGCGACCCCGAAGTGCGTCATCGCATCCGCGACGAGGTCGTCGCGCAGGTGCCAGAGTGGGGCGGGCAGTTGGAGGCGGTTGTGGACTCCGCGCTGCCGGGACCGAAAGGAAACCGTGAGCTCTTCCTCTACTTCACCGCAGCCCGTTAGCGCGCCTCAGCCGGTGAGTCGGATCGCCATCTTCGAGCACGGCAAGCCCGGCACGATCGGCAACGCGCGCGAGCGCACCCAGGCGGCGGCCCAGTCCGGGGGGATCGACATCGTCGACTACGCCGACGACCCGGACGTCGTCATCGCACTTGGAGGGGATGGGACGATGCTGCGCGCTTTACGCGCCGCGCTCGCTACGCGAACGCCGGTCTTCGGGATCAAGTACGGCCGGGTCGGGTTCCTGACGAGTGCCGACGGGTCGCAGCTCGAGGAAGCCCTCGAGCGGGTCTTCGCGGGCGATTTCCGCGTCGTGGAGCTTTGCACGCTCGCGGTGCGAGCTTCGGCGGACCATGTCGCGGTCAACGACGTCGTTGTCACGAGCTCGCAGCCCGGCCGAATGGTCGAGCTCGGCTGGGAGATCGGCGGCGAGGGCCTCGGCTCCCAGCCGTGCGACGGCATGATCTGCTGCACGCCGTCGGGGTCGACCGCCTACAACCTCTCGAACGGCGGGCCAGTCATGATGTGGGGCCTCGAGGCGATGGCGATGACGTTCGTCGCACCCCATTCGCTCCACGCCCGGCCGATCGTCGTCCCGCGCGGCCTCGAGCTCGCCGTCACGAACCGGAGCATGGAGCTCGAGCTCACCGTGCTCGTGGACGGCCACGCCGTCGGCGAGCTGGCCGGCGGCGACTCTCTTGCCGTGCAAATCGGCGAGGCCAAGAGCCTCCTGGCTCTCCTCCCGGAGGTGACCTTCTTCAGCCGCTACCGCGAGGTTTTCCCTTAATGTTGAGAAGGCTTCGCATCGAGAACTTCGTCCTCATCCGGGACGCCGACGTGGCCTTGGGGCCGACCCTCAACGCCGTCACAGGTGAGACGGGCGCGGGCAAGACCATCCTCGCGCAGGCGATCGGGCTTCTCCTCGGAGCGGCCGGGGATGCCGGCTATCTCGGCCCAGGGGCGGCGGAGGCGTACGTCGAGGCCGAGCTCGATCTGCCGGACGGTCTCCTGGAAGAGGACGGTCTCGAGACGATCGCGGAGCTGAAGCCGATAGACGAAGAGGGACTTGTCGCCGCGCGGCGCGTGTTCGCCGACGGGCGCACGCGCGCGTACGCATGGGGGCGGGCAGTGCCTCGTGAGGATCTCGCTGCCTTGGTCGAGCGGCTCATCGCGATGTCAGGCCAGTTCGAGCAGCGGCGCCTGGCGCGACCCTCGCACCAGCTGGAGGTTTTGGACGCGTTCATCGGCGACGAGCAGATGGGCAGCCGGAGTGAGCACGCTCGCGCGTGGCGCGAGCTCGTCGCGGCCAGGCGCAGCCGGGACGAGCTCCTGCGCGCGCAGGAAAGCAGGGCCGACCGGCTCGCCGAGCTGCGCGAGCTCGTCGAGAGGACAGAGGGGCTCGTTCCCGACGCGGAGGAGCGATTGCGCGCCGAGCGTGAGCGCCTTCGTCATGTGACCGAGCTGGCGGATGCCGCTTCGGGGGCGGCCGAGGGATTGGCTCCTGAGCACGGGGACGAAGGAGCGGGCGAGCTCGTCGCGGCCGCCGCGGGGCGGCTGATGCCGATGACGGGCCTCGCGCCCGAGCTGGCGCAGGCCTACGGAGAGCTCGGTGAGGCCGAGCTCCGCATTCGTGAAGTCGCGTCGTCCTTGCGCGGGTTCCTCGCGTCCCTCGAGGCGGAACCGGGCCGGCTCGAGGACGTGGAGTCCGAGCTGGAGCGCATCTCGGATGCCCGGCGCCGGTTCAACGCTGCGAGCTACGAGGAGCTCCTCACACGGGCTGAGGAGGCGCGCGCAGAGCTTGCTGCCGTGGACGCTGGAGTCGACCCACTGGAGGCCGCCGAGGAAGCCCTCGCGGCCGCCCAGGCTCGCGTGGATCAGCTTGCGGGGAAGCTCTCGGAGGCTCGCAAGGATGCGGCAGCTGCCTTCGCGGACGCGGTTGCTCAGGAGCTTCAGGGTCTCGGCATGGGGGAGGGTGAGTTTCGCGCCGAGATCTCCGACCGCGAGCACGGACCGTCGGGCCGCGAGGGCGTCTCCTTCCTCATCCGCCCGAACTCTGGGCTTCCGTTCGCGCCGATCGCCGAGACGGCGTCGGGCGGCGAGCTCTCCCGGATTGCGCTTGCGCTCCGAGCCGTCGCCCACGCGGGTGCCGGAGAGCCGACGATCGTCTTCGACGAAATCGACGCCGGCATCGGCGGCCAGACCGCCCACGCTGTCGGGGAGGCTCTTGGTCGGCTGAGCGGTCGTGCCCAGATCCTGACCATCACGCACCTCCCGCAAATCGCGAGCGTCGCGGACGTACATTTCCGCGTCGAGAAGGTGCCGGGAGACCCCACGCACACGAGGATCGAACGCCTTTCGGATTCGGAGCGTCGGGAAGAAGTGGAGCGTATGCTCGGAGGCGCGGAGTTCATCGAGGCGGTGCGGCGATGAGCTTCATCGAGTTCACCGGGACGGCTCGCCTCGACAGGCGCACGAAGCGGCTCGTCAAGCGCCTCGGGCCCGACGACATCGCGATCATCGACCACAGGGACCTCGACCGCGTCTCCGCCGAAGAGCTGCTCGAGAGCCGGGTGCGCGTGGTCTTCAACGTCTCCCCGTCGACGACGGGCCGACTCCCGAACGTCGGACCTCTTGCGCTCGTCCGTGGCGGAGTCCGCCTGATCGACTGCCCCGGCGCCGAGCTCTTCGAAGAAGTAAAAGAGGGTGAGTCCCTGGTCGTCCGCGGTGCCAACCTCTACCGGAACGGGACGCGGCTCGCGGCCGGACGTGCGCTCACCGAGGACGAGCTCGAGCGCGCGCTGACAGACCAGCGTGGGCGGGTGACGGAAGCCCTCGAGGGCTTCGCGGAGAACACGCTCCGCTATCTCCGCGACGAGGCAAAGCTGCTCTCGGAGGGCGTCCAGATGCCGCAACTGAGGACGAACTTCCGCGACCGTCATGCGCTCGTTGTGGCCCGGGCGCCTGAGGCCAAGCGCGATCTGCGCACCGTTCGCACGTACATCCGCGAGTTCAAACCCATCCTCATCGGCGTGGACGGCGGCGCCGACCGCCTGCTCGAGGCCGGGTTCAAGCCCGACCTCATCATCGGCGACATGGACTCCGTGTCGGACGCGGCCTTGAAGAGCGGCGCCGAGCTCGTCGTGCACGCGTATCCCGGCGGACGGGCGCCGGGCCGTGACCGCGTGGACAGGCTCGGCCTCCCATCAGCGGTACTGCCGGCGCCGGGCATGAGCGAGGACGTTGCCATGCTGCTCGCACACGAAAAAGGTGCGGAACTGATCGTCGCCGTCGGCACCCGCTTCAACCTGACCGAGTTCCTCGAGCGTGACCGGGCAGGCATGTCCTCCACGTTCCTCACTCGTCTCAAGGTGGGGGAGAAGCTCGTCGACGCGCGCGGCGTCTCCGGGCTGTTCCGCGGACGTGCGGGCGTGGGCGCGCTGCTCGCGTTCGCGGCCGCGGGAGTGGCTGCCATCGTCGCCGCGGTCGCCGTCTCCTCCGATCTCCAGCGGTTCCTCTCGCTCCTCGTCGAGCGGCTGCAGTCGGCCCTCGGCCTCTAGAGATGACCTCCGCGTCTCGCGTGTTGCTCGCGTCGCGGGCCGACGTCTGGGCGATCGTCGCCGAGCCATATCACCTCCCGGATTGGTGGCCGGGATACACCGGTGTGGAGCCAGACCGCCGCGGGCTCGCGGAAAACGCGCGCTGGACCGTCGTGCGCAGCCGGTCCCCCGGGTTCCTTCGACGTCCCCGCGGTCAGGGCATCATCATCATCCGGCGCGTGGTGCCGGCCTCTGAGCTAGCCTGGCACGACGTGCGGCAGAACATCGACGCCGGGCTCCGGCTCGAGGACGACGGCCGCAACACCCGCGCCACCGCCTTTGTCGAGGGCTCGTGGTGGCGGTTGCGGGCAGAGGGGGCCCACGGCCTCCCGCGCCTCGCAGTCGCCCGCCTCTACGACCTCTGCCAGACTGCTGCAACGCTCTGAAACTCCCCGCAAATGTTCGACTTCCGCTACCACGTCGCCTCGCTCGCAGCCGTCTTCATCGCGCTCGCGGTAGGGATCCTCGTCGGCGCGGCGATCTCCGGAAAGCTCGGCCAGGCGGAGGATGCCCTCACGAAGGAGAAGATTCAGTCGCTGAACGACCAGCTCTCGCTTCTCCGCAGCCAAAAGCAGAGCGTCGAACAACGTGGACAGGCGGCCACGCAGCTCCTCGAGTCCGCCTACCCGGCGTTGATGGACCAGCGGCTCGCGGGTCGCGGCTATGCGGTCCTGTTCGTCGGGCCCGTGAGCGGTGACCTTCGCTCGAGCATCGAGCGCACCCTCGCAGACGGAAACGCGGGGAGCCCCGTCCGCCTCCTCGCCATCGACACGCCGATCGACCCCAAGAGCCTCGACGAGCGCCTGCAATCCGACGAGGACCTCGCGCGTTTCGCCGAGGGTGGTGACGACTTCAGCGACCTCGGCCAAACGCTCGGACACGAGGTCGTGGACGGGAACGGCACCCCGACGTGGAGCATGCTCTCCGGTGAGCTCGTCCAGGAGCGGTCGGGGGCGTCGTCGGCTCCCGTCGACGGGGTCGTCGTCGTGCGCTCGTGGACGCCGGACCAGTCCGCTCAGCAGGGGGACAAGCCGACCGAGTCCTTGTTCGAGGGCCTCCTGAGCGGAATGAGCAAGACCGGGGTTCCGGTCGTCGGCGTCGAGACGACCTCCACGACGGACAGCGCGGTCGACGTCTACAGCCGGGAGGGCGTGTCCAGCGTCGACGACGTGGACACGATGTTCGGCCGGCTGACGCTCGCGTTGCTTCTCGCCGGCGGACAGCCGGGGCACTACGGCCTGAGCGAATCGGCTTCCGACGGTGTCACCCCGCCGATCGAGCCCGTAGCGACGACGACCACGGGTGGCTAGCGGGCTCACCGTCCTCGTCGCGGCATTGGACGAGGCGGACCGAATCGGCGACACGATCGCAGCCCTGCGCGGCGAGTTCCCGGAGGCGGAGATCATCGTCGTCGACGGCGGCTCCTGGGACGGCACGGCCGATCGAGCCGAACAGGCGGGTGCCGTGGTCGTCCGCCTCAGTCGGCGGGGGAAGGGTGAGGCCCTCTCGGCGGGAGAGCGCGCTGCCGCGCCCGGCCCGCTTCTTCTCTGCGACGCGGATCTCCGTGGCTCGCTGAAACCATTGTCGGAAAACAGCGCCGACCTCGCTGTCGCCGCTTTTGCGCGCCGCACGGGCGGGGGCTTCGGCATCGCCAAGCGAGTCGCCTGCGAGCTGATCCGGCTCCGCACCGGCTTCACGGCCCGCGAGCCCCTTTCGGGCCAGCGGCACCTGAACGAGCGTGCCCGTGCCGCCGTCTTTCCACTGGCGCCCGGTTTTGGCTGCGAAGTGCGCATGACGATCGACGCGCTGCGCGTGGGCCTCGACGTCGAGGAGATCGAGCTCGATCTTGGACATCGCGAAAGAGGCCGCGATCTCGAGGGGTTCGCTCATCGCGGTCGTCAGCTCGTCGATGCGCTTCTCGGGGCCGGGCCACTGGCGCTCAACCACCGCGGTCTTCGCCTGCCCCTGGTGGGCTGGCTGGTCGGCTTGCGCAGGGACGCAGCGGTTACGGCGGTCGCCGGCCTTGGGCTCGCCGACGATCTCTGGAGTGGTGAGGAGCGGGGTGTGCGAGCCCACGTGAGCGCGGGTCGGACGACCGGCGTGCTGAAGCTCCTCGGAATCCCGCTCGTCGGCCTCTTCGCGACCCGTTCCCTGTCGGGCGGTCTCCTCGTCGGGGGCTGCGCCAACCTGATCAACCAGTTGGACACGAAGCCCGGGCGCGCGCTCAAGGCGTACGTCGCGGCAGCGCTGGCCGTCGATGCGCCGCTCGGACTGGCCGTCCTGCTTCTTCCCTACGATCTGCGCGAACGCGTGATGCTCGGGGACGCAGGATCGAATGCTCTGGGAGCCATGCTAGGCTTGAATTCCGTGGACAGATTCCACGGATGGCGTCGGTGGACGGCTGTGGCTGCGGTCGTCGGGGTCAACCTCCTCGGAGAGCGGCGTTCCCTTGGCGCGCTCATCGAGCGCACGCCATTCCTACGTGAGCTCGACGCCTGGGGCCGACCGCGGTGAGAGTGCGCCCGACCAAGTACGTGTTCGTCACCGGTGGCGTCGTCTCGTCCCTCGGAAAGGGCATCACGGCTGCATCCCTCGGCCGCCTGCTCAAGGCGCGTGGGCTGCGCGTCCAGGTGCAGAAGTTCGATCCCTACATCAACGTGGACCCCGGGACGATGAGTCCGTTCCAGCACGGCGAGGTCTACGTCACCGAAGACGGCGCCGAAACCGATCTCGACATCGGGCACTACGAGCGCTTCGTGGACGAAAACCTCTCCCGGAACGCGAATCACACCTCCGGGTCGATCTGGTACGGGGTCATCCGCAAGGAACGCAAGGGCGAGTACCTCGGCTCGACGGTCCAGGTCATCCCGCACATCACGAACGAGATCAAGGACCGCATCCGTCGCGTGGCGGACGCAACCGACACCGACGTCGTCATCTCGGAGATCGGTGGAACGGTCGGCGACATCGAGTCCCTCCCGTTCCTCGAGGCGATCCGCCAGTTCCGCCGTGAGGTCGGGCCGGAGAACGTCCTCTATCTGCACGTCACCTTCGTTCCCTTCATCGAGACGGCGGGCGAGCTGAAGACGAAGCCGACTCAGCACTCGGTCAACGAGCTGCGCCGCATCGGTATCCACCCGGACATCGTCGTCTGCCGCTCACACGAGCCGCTGTCGGCGGACATCCGCGAGAAGATCGCGCTCTTCGCCGACGTTCCCTCAGAGGCCGTCATCGCGAACGAGGACGTCAGCGACGTCTATCTCGTCCCGCAGGCACTGCAGGCGGAAGGCCTCGATCGGCTCGTTTGCGGCAGCCTCGCTCTTCCCGACGGGGAGGCTGACCTCGGCGAGTGGAATGAGCTCGCCGAGCGCATCGCGCGGCGGGAGGGTGAGGTCGAGATCGCGCTCGTCGGCAAGTACGTGAAGCTTCAGGACGCCTACCTCTCCGTCCACGAGGCGCTCAAGCACGCAGGGATAAATCACGGGACGAACGTGCGCGTGCGCTGGGTCGACGCAGAGGGGATGAGCCTGGAGGAGGCAGGCCGGGAGCTCGAGCGCTCGGACGGAATCCTCGTCCCGGGCGGCTTCGGCTCGCGCGGCTGGGAAGGGAAGATCACGACCTGCCGGATCGCGCGCGAGCGCGGAATTCCGTATCTCGGCATCTGCCTCGGAATGCACGTGGCGATTTCCGAGTTCGCGCGACACGTCGTGGGACTGGACGGCGCGAACTCGACCGAGATGGATCCCGAGACCCCCTTCCCCGTGATCGACCTCCTGCCCGAGCAAAAGGAGGTGGAGGACCTCGGCGGGACCATGCGCCTCGGCGCCGACGCGGTCGACCTCGTAGAGGACACTCGCGCCTTTGCGGCCTACGGAGAGCTCGTCATCCACGAGCGTCATCGCCATCGGTACGAGGTCAACAACCTCTTCCGCCCACGGCTCGTCGAGGCGGGCCTGGTCGTGTCGGGGACGTTCCAGGAAGGCCGGCTCGTCGAGATCATCGAGCTGCCAGACCATCCTTGGTTCGTCGCCAGCCAGTTCCACCCCGAGTTCAAATCGCGACCTACACGCCCAGCGCCTCTCTTCCGAGACTTCGTCGGCGCCGCGCTCGAGCGCTCCCGCGCGCGCGAGAGCCTCGCCCGCGCCGCCGTCTCGTAACGCCCTCCTAGAATCGCGCCGATGGAAGCGACCTGGTCGTCCGACGTCCTGCCGCTCTTCCTCGAGCTGGCCGAGATTCCGAGCCCGTCCGGCAAAGAGGGCAAGGTGGCCGAGCGGATCGACGCGTATCTGCGCGGGCTCGGCCTGTCGGTCGAGGGAGACGAGGCCGGAAACCTGCTCGCGCGCCTCGAGCCGACCGACGGAAAGGACGGAGGTGCGCCGCTTTTTCTGTGCGCGCACATGGACACGGTGCCGCCGCTGGGCTCGATCGAGCCGGTCGTCGACGAGGACGGCTATGTTCGGAACGCCGCCGGGACGATTCTGGGCGCCGACAACAAGGCGTCCGTCGCTGTGATGCTCGAGGCGGCACGCCTGCTCTTGTCGGAGCGGCGCCCGCACGCAGGCGTCGAGCTCCTCTTCACCGTGCAGGAGGAAGTCGGGCTCCTCGGCGCGTTAGCCTTCGACCACACAAGGCTCCGGGCGCGCCGCGGTTTCGTGTTCGATTCGTCCGGCGCGATCGGCCAGATCGTCCGCTCCTCACCCTGGGGGCGCACGATCGACGTTGTCTTCAAAGGCCGCGCCGCCCATGCTGGGCTCGCACCGGAGGAGGGCCGCTCCGCGATTCTCGCCGCGGCGAGGGCCGTGGCGGATCTGCGGCTCGGCCGGATCGACGACGAGACGACGGCAAACGTCGGCGGCATCGAGGGCGGTTCGGCTCGCAACGTCATTCCTGAGCGGTGCGAGCTCGCAGTCGAGGCACGCTCGCGCGATCAGCGCAAGCTTGCCGATCTCGTTCAGGAGATGGTCGAGGTCTTCGCATTCGCGGCGAGCACGTCGGAATGCGAGCTCGAGACGACGATCAGCGAGACGTATCCCGGCTACCGGTGGAGGCCGGACGACCCCCTATTCAGGCTTGCCTGGGACACAATGGAGCGCACGGGCTTGTCTCCGCAGGCGGTTGACACCGGCGGCGGCGCCGATGCGAACGTCTTCAACTCGCGCGGGCTCGAATGCGTCAACCTCGCCAACGGGATGCTCCAGGTGCACACCCCGGACGAGCGCATCGCGGTCTCCGATTTGGAGCGGATGCTCGGCATCACGCTCGAGCTCGTCGAGCTCGCTCGGCATGCTTAGCCTCCGGCGCGGCGAGGTCACGGCGGTCACCGAGAGGCTCGAGGGGCTGGTCCGGCTCGAGGTCGACGGGCGACCATGTATCGCCTACCCGCGCCTCACCGGCCCCGTGGCTCTCGGCGACGACGTCATCGTGAACGTGCAGGCCGCCGAGCTCGGGCTTGGGTCGGGCGGCTTCGACGTGCTGTACGCCAACCTGACGCGCGGGCTCGATCGCAGTGCGGAGAATGAAGCGCATGTGATGAAGCTCCCGTACACACCGCTTCAGCATGCTGTTCGGCACGCTGAGGAGGACGGCGCGCAGCGGGACGTGCTCGGCGGGCTCCCCGTCGTCTGCTGCTCCCTGCACAGCCAGGTGGCGCCGGCATGTGCCGGCCTGGGCGAAGGCATTCGCATCGCCTACGTCCAGCTGGCAGGAGGAGCGCTCCCTGTCTCGCTCTCCGACACGGTGCGCGCACTGCGCGCCCGCCGGCTCGTCGAGCGCTCGGTCGCCGTGGGTGCCTGCATCGACGGAGACATCGCCTGCGTCTCCACCGCTGCGGCGCTGGTCTGGGCGGTGGAGCAGGGTTTCCAGGCCGTGGTCTGCGGAATCGGCCCGGGCATCGTCGGCACGGCGAGCCCGTGGGGGCACGGAGGTTTGGCCGCGGCTGAAGCGGTGACGACGGCTCGAACGCTTGGTGGGAAGCCGATCCTCGCCGTCCGCTATTCGGAAGGGGATCCGCGAGAGCGACATCGCGGGCTCTCCCATCACACACGTGCAGTGCTGGCACTCGCGGGCGACGTCGAGGTCGGCTGGCCCGAGGGCCTGCCCGCCCCGGAAGGCCTTCACAATCCCGTGCGCGTCGATGTCTCGGGCTGGGAGGACGCGTGCGCCGGCCTTCCGCTTTCCCACATGGGGCGCGGCCCGGCGGAGGATCCATGGTTCTTCGCGGTTGCGTATGGGGCCGGCAGGCTGGCCCGAAGAGTCGTCCCGTAGGTATCTTTCGCGCCCCATGCGGATCGGCGTCGTCAAAGAGATCAAGCCCGACGAGCACCGTGTGGCGCTCACCCCGGCGGGCGCCGTCGAGCTCCGCCGCCGCGGCCACGATGTGATCGTGGAGGAAGGCGCGGGGGCCGGGAGCGCCCTGCCCGACGCCGCCTACGAAGCGGTCGGGGGCGAGATCGGCTCGGTCGACGAGGTCTGGTCGACCTCAGACCTCGTCCTCAAGGTGAAGGAGCCGCTCCCCGAGGAATTCGGCCGCCTGCGCGAGGGGCTCGTCCTCTTCACCTACCTTCACCTGGCCGCGGATGAGGACCTGACGCGGGCCTTGCTCGAGAGCGGAGCGATCTGCATCGCCTATGAGACCGTCGAGACTGATGATCGCCACCTTCCGCTGCTCGCGCCGATGAGCGAAGTCGCGGGCCGTCTCGCCACGCAAATGGGGGCGTGGGCGCTGGAGAAAGCCCAGGGCGGACGCGGAATCCTCCTCGGCGGCGTGCCCGGCGTGCCGCCGGCGAAAGTCGTCGTCCTGGGCGGCGGGATCGTGGGCTACAACGCGGCGCTGATTGCCGTCGGGATGCAGGCTGACGTCTGGGTGCTGGACAAGTCCGTCGAGCGCATGCGGGACCTCGAGATGATGCTCGACGGCCGCATCACCCTCGCGATGTCAACGCAGCTTGCGATCGACGACGCTGTCAGCGGCGCGGATCTCATCGTCGGCGCCGTGCTGATTCCGGGCGCCCGTGCGCCGAAGCTCGTCACGCGCGACATGCTGGGCGCGCTGAAGCAGGGCGCCGTGCTGGTGGACGTCTCCATCGACCAGGGAGGCTGCTTCCAGACCTCGCACCCGACGACGCACTCCGACCCGGTCTTCGAGGTCGACGGAATCGTCCACTACTGCGTCTCGAACATGCCAGGCGCCGTGCCGATCACGTCCACCTACGCGCTGACCAACGTAACGCTTCCGTACGCAGAGCTGATCGCCGACCACGGCGTTCGCGAAGCGATTGCGCGCAGCCCCGCGCTGGCGCGAGGTGTGAACGTGTTCGAGGGGAAGCTGACGTACGAGGCCGTCGCAGAGGCGCACGGGCTCGACTACTCGCCGTTGGACGAGGTTCTACCGCTCGAGGCGGTCTAAGCCGAGGTCTGGGAGGACGGGCTGGGGGATTCGGGTGGGGTCTGCGGCTTCTCGCCGGGAGTCAACCGGATGACGGTGTACGTGACGCCGGCGGCGAGGGAGATGACGCCGACGATCCAGACCGCCATGCCCAAAAGCCCGAGGATCGTTTCCATACCGGGAATAGGATAGCCCCATGCCTCGCGCGTGCGTGATCGTCCTGGATGCTGTCGGAGCAGGCGAGTTGCCTGATGCGGCCGACTACGGAGACGAAGGCTCGAACACTCTCGGCAATGTGGCGCGCGCCGTCGGCGGTCTCGATCTGCCCAACCTCGAGCAGCTCGGTCTCGGAAACGTGGAGGAGCTCGAGGGCTGCCCGCCCCAGCCGCAGGCTCCGGCGCTTGCCGGCCGACTCGTCGAGCGCTCGAGGGGCAAGGACACGACCACCGGCCACTGGGAACTCATGGGCATCGTCACACCGGACGCGATGCCGACCTACCCGCACGGGTTTCCCTCGGACATCATCGAAGAGTTCGCCCATCGGACCGGCCGTGGGGTCATCGGGAACAAAGCCGCCTCCGGCACGGAGATCATTGAAGAGCTGGGGGAGGAGCACCAGCAGACCGGGAAGTGGATCGTCTACACGTCCGCCGATTCCGTCTTCCAGATTGCGGCGCACGAGGACACGATTCCGCTCGAGGAGCTCTACGACGCCTGCCGGATCGCGCGCGAGATCCTCACCGGCAAGCACGCCGTCGGTCGCGTGATCGCGCGGCCGTTCGTGGGCGAGCCCGGCAACTACGTTCGCACGCCGAACCGCCACGACTGGTCACTGAAGCCAAAGCAGCCGAACTACCTGACGCTGGTTCGCGAAGCAGGTGCCCAGGTGCACGGCGTGGGGAAGATCCACGACATCTTCGCGGGCGTCGACATCGACCACTCCCATCCCACGAAGTCGAACATCGACGGCATCAAGCAGACGGAGACGCTCTTGCGCGAGGTGGACGAAGGGCTCGTCTTCGTGAATCTCGTGGAGACCGACATGCTCTGGGGGCACCGGAACGACCCGGTCAACTTCCACCGTTGTCTCCAGGACTTCGACCGCCGCCTTCCGGATCTGCTGGACGCCCTACGCCCCAAGGATCTCCTCATTCTCACATCCGACCACGGCTGCGATCCGACGACCCCGTCGACGGACCACTCACGCGAGCATGCGCTGCTCCTCGCCTACGTCGAAGGCAAGAACGCGGCCGGCGCCGTCCACGAGGGAGAGTTCGCGGACGTCGGCGCGACCGTGAACGCTTGGCTGGGCGGAAAAGCGCCCTCCCGCGGGATCCCGGGCGCGCCGATCCTCGAGCGGTGAAGTTCAACGACCCGGAGCTCGTCGCACGCGAATATGCGAGCGAGGAGCGCTTCGCGGCTCGCCGCGTCGCCTTCTCGGACTTCGTCGAGGGTGAAAGGGCTGAGGACCTCGCGCTGGCGGCCTTGGCCGAAAGGAATCCGAGCCGGATCCTTGAGATCGGCTCCGGCCTGGGTGAGTTCGCCGAGCGGATGGTTCGTGAGCTCGGCGCCGAGGTCGTTGCGGTCGACCTCTCACCCCGGATGGTCGAGATCGCGCGCGAACGCGGCATCGAGGCTTCCGTCGCCGATGCGAAGACGCTTCCGTTCGCCGCCGGCGAGTTCGATGCCGTGGTCGCGAACTGGGTTCTTCATCATCTGCCCGATCTCGATCGCGGTCTGGCCGAGATCGGTCGGATGCCCACGGATCGGGGCCGGCTCGTTGCGGCGACGTTTTCAGGGGACCACTTGCTCGAGATCTACGAATGGCTCGGCGAACCCTCGGTGGGGGAGCTCGAGTTCTCGACGGAGAACGGGGCGGACGTGCTTCGCCCGCACTTCGCCCGTGTGGAACGACGCGATGCAGGGGGCACGGTCGTCTTCCCGGACAGGGACTCGCTCCATGCGTATCTGAGCTCGCTCATACGTGGTCGCGAGCTCGCCGACCGGTTGCCCGCCTTCGAGGGAGAATTTCGGGCGCGCAGCCGCCAGTCCATCTTCGTGTGCGACAAGGCGTGATCAGGCCCGCCGAGCTCATCCAGCGCAAGCGCGACGGCGCCGAGCTCGCCGCGGACGAGATCGCCCAGCTCGTCTTCGCTTACGCACGCGACGAGGTCCCTGACTACCAGATGGCTGCGTTCTGCATGGCCGTCTACTTCAAGGGGCTCACCGCGGCCGAGACCCACGCCTTGACGGACGCAATGGTCCGAAGCGGCGAGGTCGTCGACCTCTCCCCGCTCGGGCGCAAGGTCGTCGACAAGCACTCGACGGGCGGCGTGGGCGACAAGACCTCTATCGCCCTTGGGCCCGTCGTTGCAGCCTGCGGCGTCCCGTTCGCGAAGATGAGCGGACGGGGGCTTGGTCACACCGGCGGGACGCTGGACAAGCTCGAGGCGATTCCCGGTTTCCGGATCGAGCTCGGAATGGACGAATTCCTCGACCAGGTGCGCGAGGTAGGCATGGCGATCATCGGGCAGACCGCCGACCTCGTTCCCGCGGACAAGCGCCTCTACGCGCTGCGCGACGTCACCGCGACCGTCGACATCATCCCGCTCATCGCCTCGAGCATCATGTCCAAGAAGATCGCGGGCGGAGCCGACGCGATCGTCCTCGACGTGAAGGTCGGCGACGGCGCCTTCATGAAGACGCTCGAGTCCGCTCGAGAGCTCGCTGAGGCCATGCGCGAGCTAGGCGTCAGGGCGGGTCGCGAGGTCGTCTGCGAGCTGACGGACATGGACCAGCCGCTCGGCCGCGCGGTCGGAAACGCGCTCGAGATTCGCGAGGCGGTGGCGACGCTCAGCGGTGACGGGCCACCTGACCTTGTCGAGCTCGTCCTCGGCGCGACCGCGCACCTGCTCGCCCTCTCCGATCTCGACATCGACCACGAGGAAGGCCGCCGGCACGCCGAGGAGTCACTGCAGAGCGGAGCTGCGCTCGCCGCTTACGAGCGCTGGATCCACGCGCAAGGCGGCGATCCCTCCGTCGACGCTCTTCCGAGCGCACCGGTGGTACGTGTGGTATCCGCTCCTGCGGACGGCTATGTCGAGGCCATCGCGACCACGAGGATTGGCGAAGCCGCGCTCGGGCTCGGCGCCGGACGGGTTCGCAAGGAGGACGCAATCGACCATGCGGTCGGGATCGTGTGTCTCCGCAAACGGGGCGACCGCGTCGCTGCCGGCGATTCGCTAGCCGAGGTCCACGCTCAGACCGACGAGGCCGCAGAGCTGGCGGTCTCCGAAGTGATCGACTCCTACGAACTCGGCACGAGCGAACCTGAGCGAAGGCCAATCGTCCTCGACGTCATCGCGTAGCGGGAACCCCAGTGCCCGAGCTACCCGAGGTCGAGACCATTCGCGCGCGACTCGCTCCGCGCCTGACGGGGCGGCGCCTGGAGCGGGTCGAGATCGTCGATCCCCGGCTCACCCGGCCGGATCCTCCGGAAGCGATCGCCGCCGCACTCGAAGGCGAGCAAATCCGCCATGTCGGCCGTCGGGGGAAGTATTTGGTTGTCGAATTCGAGAGCGGGCGTCACCTCCTCATTCACCTGCGCATGACGGGGAACGTGGAGCATCCGGCCCTCGGCGGGTTCGACGCCGATCCATACCGGCGAGCTGTTGTCAGATTAGACGACGGTTCGGACGTCGCCTTCCGGGACATTCGCCGCTTCGGCACGTGGACGCTTCTCGAGCCTGGCGAGCTGGCCGATTACCTCGCGGCGCGCAGACTTGGAGGCGAGCCGCTCGAGCGCGCATTCACGACTGCTGCTCTCAGCCGAGCTCTCGCGGGCCGGCGAGCGCCGATCAAGGCCGCCCTCCTCGACCAGCGCGCGGCGGCCGGGATCGGAAACATCTATGCGGATGAAGCGCTCTGGCGCGCCCGGATCCATCCCCTCCGGGCAGCCGGGAGCCTGGCGCCCGAGGAGATCGCGCGTCTTCGCAAAAGTATCCGTGCGGCTCTCGAGATGGGAATCGCCCGGCAAGGCGCGACGCTCCGCGACTATCGCGACCCAGGCGGCGCACGCGGCCGGATGCAGGACGAGTTCCGCGTCTACGGGCGGGCCGGTGAACCGTGCCCTCGCTGCGGGACGCCGATCGAGAAAACCCGCGCGGGCGGCCGCGGCACGTGGTTCTGCCTTTCGTGTCAGCCGCTCGACCCCCGCTAGGATCGGGCGCATGGAGCCATGGGCAAGCGAGCTCCGCGGGCGCATCGACGCGCACGAGATCGAGAGCGAGGTGCTGCGCGACAACCCGCTCGGCGATCCGCATCGCAGGCCGCTCTGGGTCTACGTCCCACCGGGCTACGACGAGGAATCCGACCGCCGCTACCCGTCCATCTACGTCATCCAGGGACTGACCGGGCAGCTGGACATGTGGCGGAACCGCATGCCGTTCCGACGCAACTTCCCGGAGCTCGCGGACGATGTCTTCGTGTCTGGCGACGCTGCACTGGCCATCCTCGTTTACGTCGATTGCTGGACGTCGCTGGGCGGCAGCCAGTTCCTCGACTCACCCGGAACGGGGCGCTACCACAGCTACCTTTGCGACGAGGTCGTGCCCTGGGTCGACGAGCGGTATCGCACGCTTGCCGCCCCGGAGCATCGCGGTATCAGCGGCAAGTCGAGCGGAGGTTACGGCGCAATGGTCACGCCGATGCTCCGCCCCGATCTCTTCGGCGGTCTCGCGACTCACGCGGGCGATGCGCTGTTCGAGAACTGTTATCTGCCGGAGTTCAGGGAGACGACGCGCGCGCTTCGGGATGAGTACGACGGGTCGTACGAGCGCTTCTGGGAGGACTTCCGCTCGCGCCCGGCCTTCTCGAAGGACTCCGACCACGTCCT
>DASXSE010000116.1:0-10692 GCA_036506175.1 Gaiellaceae bacterium | reverse complement strand
GGATCGGAGTCGGGCGGCCGGAACGGGGCGACCCGCGCCCGGTGGCGGACTTCGTGCTATCGCCGTTTCCTGCCGAGCTCGATGTGGGCCGGGTGGTCGCGCGGGCCGCGGATGCGGTGGAGACCGTGGCTGAGGTGGGGCTGGAGGAGGCGCAGAACCGCTTCAACGAGCGGGGCTGATCTCGGCACAGAGTCGGCGCTTTTCGCCCACCACCGGCGCGGGTTTGGGCGTTACGCTCGAAAGCGGGTGGTGGTTCGGGGTGGCCCCATCTAGAAGGGCCCGCTTGCTGCGGCTCAGACCGCCGTGAGCCCGGCCGGGAGTTGCGACTCGTCGATGCGGACGCGCACGTACAACCCCTCGCCGGTCCGCCCGTACTCGACCCGCAACGCCTCGGCCGGCACGGCGGCCAACGTGCCCTCGTTCGCCTGCCGCCACTCCGCAAATCTCTCCGCCGCGCCCGGCGGATCGAACGACGCCACCAGCTTGGGGCGAAAGCCGATGTCGACGAGCTCTCCGGCCACGGGCCAACTCTAATTCGCTGGCTACGATGACCTGCGCGGAACCGCCCGTTCCGTCTTTCGTTATGGACCAGCACGCACCCGCACTCGAAGTCCTCGCCAGGCGGCTCGCCGAGACCGACCGCCTCCGCGCGTTCGCGGCCGAACCGCGACCGGCCCGCGTCTCCGAATCTCTCCTGCCGGTCTTTCTCGCGGCCCTGTGGCTCGAGCGCGGCGGTCCGCTCGTTGTCGTTCTCCCTGACGACGCCGAGGCTCGCGACGCCGCCGAAGCTGCGGCTTGGTTCCTCGGAGAGGATCGCGCCGGCCTCTTCGCGTCTCGCGGAGTTCGGTGGGGAAGCGGCCTCGAGCCGCCGCCGCACCTCGTCGGCGAGCGCGCCCGGGCCCTCGAAATCCTCGCGGGCGGCGGGCTTGTTTGCGCCTCCGCGCTTGGCGCCGCCGAAGGAGTGCCGCCCGTCGAGGCGCGCCCGGAGACCATCCGCCTCCGCACCGGCGACGAGATCGATGTCGAGAACCTGAGCGAGCGCCTGGCGCTGGCCGGCTATGAGCGGGTCGAGCAGGCGCAGGAGCGCGGCCAATTCGCACTTCGCGGCGGAATCGTGGACGTTTTTCCCTCGACCGGTCGTGAGCCGGTCCGCATCGAGCTTTTCGGAGACGAGGTGGAGTCGATCCGAGCGTTCTCCGCCTTCACCCAGCGCACCCTGCACCCGGTCGAGGATGCGCTCGTCTATCCCGCGGCCGAGCGTCGTCTGGATCTCGTCGAGCCCTGGCTCGAGGAAGAGCCGCGGCCCGCCCCCAACGATCTCGTCGCACCGCTACCCGCACCCGACCTCGTCTGGGACGCCGACGAAGCGCACCGCGTGGTCGAGGAGGAGCTTGGCGCGACGCTCGAGCTCGGCAGCTCAGTCGAGCTTTCGCAGCTGCCGGCCGGACAGCCGTACGCCTTCGAGGCGCAGAGGCCCGCAGTCGCCGCGCGCGGTCTCGCGGAGGCCGAGCGCGACCTCACCGCGTTCGTCCGCGCTGGGAACGTCGTCGTCGTCACCTTCGCGCACCGCGGCGAGGCGCTCCGTACCAAGGCTCTCCTTCGGCGCATCGAGCCGACCGTGCTCGAGCCCGGCGACCCGCTTCCGGGCGAGCCTGCGCTCGTCTTCGCCGTTGCGCCCGCGCGGCGCGGCTTCGTCCTGCGCGACCTGGGCCTCGTTCTGCTCCCGGACACGCAGGTCTTCCGCAAGCGCCCCCCGCGCGCCGACATCCGCGTCGGTCGGGCACTGCAGAGCTTCGCCGACCTGCGCACGGGTGACCACGTCGTCCACGAAGACCACGGCGTCGGCAAGCTGCTCGGCTTCGAGACGAAGACCGTCGCGGGCGTCACGCGGGACTATCTCTTCCTCGCCTTCCGGGGCGACGACCGCCTGTACGTGCCGCACGAGCAGATCGGGAAGGTCTCGCGCTACGTCGGCGCAAACGGTCACGCGCCCGCCCTCTCGAAGCTCGGCGGCAAGGCGTGGCAGACGATCAAGTCCCGCGCCCGCGCGGGCGCGCGCGAGCTCGCCGGCGAGCTGATCGCGCTCTACGCGCGCCGCCAGCGGGTCGAGGGCGACGCGTACGACGTCGAGAGCGACCTGATGGAGCAGCTGGAGGCGAGCTTCCCGTACGACGAGACACCCGACCAGCAGCGCGCGATCGAGGCCGTGAAAGAGGATCTGGAGACGCCGCGGCCGATGGACCGCCTGGTCTGCGGGGACGTCGGTTTCGGCAAGACGGAGGTCGCGGTCCGCGCTGCCTTCGCGGTGGCCGCCAATGGAAAGCAAACGCTCATGCTGTCGCCGACGACCATCCTCGCGCAGCAGCACTGGAACACCTTCCGCGAGCGCTACCGCGATCTCCCCGTGCGAGTGGAGATGGTTTCGCGGTTCAGGAAGCCGGCCGAGGTGAAGACGGTTCTCCGAGACTTTGCCGAAGGAAAGGTCGACGTCTTGATCGGGACGCACCGCGTCCTCTCGCGCGATGTCATCCCCAACAAGCTCGGGCTGATCATCGTGGACGAGGAGCAGCGCTTCGGCGTGGCGCAGAAGGAGCTCCTCCGGCAACTGCGCCTCGAGGTCGACGTGCTTGCGCTGACGGCGACGCCGATTCCGCGCACGCTGCACATGTCCCTGTCAGGCCTTCGGGACATCAGCGTGATCGAGACGCCGCCCGAGGGGCGCCGTCCCATCCGCACGCACGTCGGCGAGTACGACGAGGAGCTCGTCCAGGTCGCCCTCGCCCGCGAGGCCGCCCGCGAGGGGCAAGCCTTCTACCTCCACAACAGAGTCGAGACGATCGACGAAGCGGCAGAGAAGCTTCGCCAGCTGTTGCCCGACCTGCGCTTCCTCGTCGTTCACGGACAGATGGCGGAGCGGGAGCTCGAGCAGCGCATGCTCTCGTTCCTCGCGGGCGACGCGGACGTGCTGGTCTCGACGACGATCATCGAGTCGGGACTCGACATCCCGCAGGCGAACACGCTCGTGGTGGAGCGGGCCGACGCGCTCGGTCTCGCGCAGCTCTACCAGATCCGTGGGCGCGTGGGCCGCAGCGACGTTCCTGCGCACGCGTACCTCCTCTATCCGGATGGACATGAGCTGACGCCCGAGGCTCGCGCGCGGCTAGCCACGCTCGCAGACCACACCGAGCTGGGCGCCGGCTTTGCAATCGCAATGCGCGATCTCGAGATCCGCGGCGCCGGCGATCTGTTGGGCGCCGAGCAATCCGGGCACGTGGCCGCCGTCGGCTTCGAGCTCTACGTGGAGCTCCTGGGCGAGGCCGTCGCCGAGCTCGCCGGGACGCGCCGAGCGGTCGCGCGGCCGGTGCGGGTCGAGGCTCAGATCGATGCCTACATTCCGTCTGCCTACGTGCCGGGTGAGGCGCAGAAGATCGACCTGCACCGCCGCCTCGCCCTGGCCGAATCGGAGGACGAGCTGCGGGAGCTGCGCGCGGCGGCAGCGGATCGCTTCGGGCCGCCACCCGAGCCGGTCGAGCACCTCTTCGCCATCCAGGAGGCGAAGCTGAAGCTCGCGCGGCTTGGTGCGGACTACCTCGTGTTCCGCGGCGGGCGCACGGTCGTCGGGCCGCTCGTCCTCGGCTCCGCCGAGCTGCGGGAGCTCCGCCGACTCGCCGACACAGCGGTGTACTCGAGCGCGCGCCGGGAGGTCACTCTACGCGGCGACGGGTTCGATCGAGCGCTCGGACTGGTCGATGCTATCCTCGACCTGCGGCTCGCCGCCTAGTCTCGCTTCATGTCTTCCTCGCTACGCAAGCTGCCACCCCTGCTTTTGCTCGCCCTCGTGACGGCGCTGGTTGCCGTTGCCTGCGGAAGCTCTGACAGCGCACCGTCCGTCCCTCCGGGCGCCGTGGCCGTCGTCCGCGACAAGCCGATTCAGAAATCGGACTTCGACCAGCTGATGAAGCAGACCGAGCAGAACTTCACGGCGCAGGGCCAGGAGTTCCCCAAAGTCGGCACGCCGGAGTACGAGAACGTGAAGAAAACGATCCTCGACGGCCTCGTCCAGCAGGCCGAGTGGGAGCTGGCAGGCGAGGCGATGGGGGTCAAGGTCTCAGACCAGGAAGTGGAGAAGCAGCTGGACGCCCTCAAGCAGCAGTATTTCCCCGGCGATACGAACGACGAGAAGTACAAGGCCGAGCTTGCGAAGGCAGGCCTGACCGACAAGCAAGTCCGCGAACGCCTCAAGGCGAAGCTCCTCTCCGACAAGATCAAGAAGGCCGTCTACTCCAAGGTGAAGGTCACCGACGGCGACGTCCAGACCTACTACACCACGCACCTGGCGGACTACAAGCAGCCCGACTCACGCGACGTCCGGCACATCCTCCTGAAGACGAAGGCGCAGGCCGAGAAGCTCTACGAGCAGATCAAGAGCGGCGCCGACTTCGCCAAGCTCGCGCGCAAGTACTCCACCGACACGGGCACGGCGCAGCAAGGCGGCAAGTACACGGCGTACAAGGGCCGCTCGGTGGCTCCCTTCGACAAGTTCGTGTTCGCGGCCAAGACGGGCGAGCTCTCCCATCCGATCAAGACCGAGTTCGGGTGGCACGTGATCCTCGTCCTCTCCGATATCAAGCCCCCGTCGACGACGCCGCTCAACAAGGACCTCAAGAGTCAGATCCACACGACGCTCCTGCAGCAACGGCAGAAGGCGGCGCTCGACAAGTGGACGAAGGACGTCACCGCGAAGTACAAGGACGACGTCGCGTATGCGCCGGGCTACGCGCCGGCGCAGGCGGCGGGCACGACGACCGGCTGAGCAGATGAGCGGGCGGGACGGGTTGGCGCGGGCCCTCGTCGACCTCCAAGAGCTGGCCGAGCAGCTGCGCCGCGAATGCCCGTGGGACCGCGCTCAGACGGAGCGGACGATTGTGCCGCACACGGTCGAAGAGGCCTACGAGGTCGCCGATGCCGCCTTGGCCGAGGACGACGCCAAGCTCCTCGACGAGCTCGGCGACCTCCTCTTCCAGACGTTCTTCCTCGCCCTCTTGGTCGACGAGAGGGGGGCCGGCGACCTCACGGACGTCGCGCGCACGATTCACGCGAAGCTCGTGCGGCGCCATCCGCACGTGTTCGCGGCGACCGGCGAGCTGCGCTCCCCGGACGAGGTCAAGAAGCGTTGGGAGGAGATCAAGTCCGAGGAGGAAGGACGCGTAGGAATCTTCCACCACGTCCCGGAGACGCTTCCGGCGCCGCTGCTCGCCCAGAAGGTGCAGCGCCGGGCGGCCGCAGCGGGATTCGAGTATCCGGATCTGGACGGTGCGCTGTCCGACCTCGAGGACGAGCTTGGCGAGCTCCGGGCCGAGCCGAGCGGGGAGGAGGTCGGCGACGTCCTCTTCGCCGCGGTCAACGTGGCGCGTCACCTGCGCGTGGATCCGGAGCTTGCCCTACGCGAGGCGAGCGCGCGATTCGTCTCCCGCGTCGAGCGGGCGGCGGAGCTCGCGGCCGCCGAGGGGAAGGAGTTCGGAGAGCTTTCCCTCGAAGAGCAAGACCGCTGGTACGACCAGGCCAAGCTCGAGGCGCGATGAGCACCCGCATCGCCGGCGTCCACGGGCGCCAGATCCGGGACTCCCGCGGCAACCCGACGGTCGAGGTCGACGTCGGCTTGGAAGGCGGCGCCTTCGGACGCGCGGCAGTTCCGTCCGGCGCATCGACGGGACGCTTCGAGGCGGTCGAGCTCCGCGATCCCGACGGGAAAGGCGTGAGCCGTGCCGTCGACAACGTGAACGGGGAGATCGCGGCGCTCCTCCTCGGGCGCGATGCGGCAGAGCAGGAAGACGTCGACCGCGCGCTGATCGACCTCGATGGGACTCCGAACAAGGGACGCCTCGGCGCCAACGCGATTCTCGGGTGCTCGCTTGCCGTGGCGAAGGCGGCGGCCGCTTCGGCGGGCAAGCCGCTGTACGCGTGGATCGGGGGCGACGACGCTCACGTCCTGCCGGTGCCGCTGATGAACGTCGTCAATGGCGGGGCCCACGCGCAGAACGCGCTCGACCTGCAGGAGTTCATGGTCGTGCCTGCAGGAGCCGGGACGTTCGCAGAGGCGCTCGCCATCGGCGCGGACGTCTTTCACGCGCTGAAAACACTTCTCCATGAGCGAGGCCTTGGAACAGCCGTCGGCGACGAAGGCGGGTTCGCGCCCGACCTGGGCTCGAGCGAGGAGGCGGCGGAGGCGATCCTCGAGGCCGCCGAGCGCGCAGGGCATCGTGAGCGCGTGGCCCTCGCGCTCGACCCCGCCGCCACCGAGGTCTGGCTGGACGGGGCTTATCGGTTCGAAGGACGCACGCTCGACAGCGCCGGGATGGTGGAGTTCTGGGGTGGTTTTGCCGAGCGCTTTCCGACCGTTTCGATCGAGGACCCGCTCGCCGAGGACGAGTGGGACGACTGGGTCTCGCTTACCGAGGCTTTGGGCGGCCGCGTCCAGCTCGTCGGTGACGACCTCTTCGTGACGAATGTGGACCGGCTCCGTCAAGGCATCGACACTGGGGCCGGGAACGCCATCCTCATCAAGGTGAACCAGATCGGCACGCTCACGGAGACGCTAGCGGCGATCTCCCTCGCGCGGGACAACGGCTATGCGGCCGTCATCTCGCACCGCTCGGGCGAGACCGAAGACACGACGATCGCCGACCTCGCGGTGGCGACTGGCGCGGGACAGATCAAAGCAGGGGCGCCGTCGCGGACGGATCGAGTGGCGAAGTACAACCAGCTCCTGCGGATCGAGGAGGAGCTCGGGCCGCGCGCCTCGTATCCGGGCTGGGACGCATTTCCGCGCTTTACGCGAACTTCCTGACCAATCTGGCGCAAAGCGCGGACCACCTCGGCGAGTTTGGGCGCTACGCTCGAAGGCGGGTGGTGGTCCGGGGTGGCCCCGTATATGTGCTCTTCCGCTCGCGCTAACGTGAGCGTGTGATCCCGCGCCGCACGAAGATCGTCTGCACGATTGGCCCCTCGTCGTCGACGCCCGAGCAGATCGACCGCCTCGTCGCGGCGGGAATGGACGCCGGCCGCCTCAACTTCTCCCACGGCTCTCACGACCAGCACGCCGAGCGCGCTCAGCTCTTTCGCGATGCGCAGAACCGTGCCGGACGCCCCCTTTCACTCATCGCCGATTTGCAGGGCCCGAAGCTGCGCATCGGCGACCTCGCCGCCCCAATCACCCTGGCAACGGGCGAGGAGGTCGTCGTCTCCGGCGCCGCCAACGGCCGTCCGGGCGACCTGCCGATCAGCCCGCCGATCCTCCCCGAGATCCTTCAGCCCGGCCACGAGGTGCTCATCGACGACGGGCTCGTTCGCCTCCAGGTGGCCGAGGTCGCCGAGGGTCGCGCGCGCTGTACCGTCGAGGTGGGCGGGCGAGTCGAGTCTCACAAAGGCGTGAACGTGCCCGGGGTGCCGGTTCCGATCCCGTCCCTCACGGACAAGGATCTCTCCGATCTCGAGTTCGCTCTCGGTCTCGGCGTCGACTGGGTCGCCCTCTCGTTCGTGCGCTCCGCGGACGACATCCGCGGCCTCCGTGAGGTGATCCAGAGCGCCGGCTCGGACACCCTGATCATCGCCAAGGTCGAGAAGGCAGAGGCGCTCGAGGAGCTCGACGCCATCGTGAGCGCTTCGGACGCGGTGATGGTCGCCCGCGGCGATCTCGGCGTGGAGATCGGGCCTACTGCGGTCCCACTCCTCCAGAAGCAAATCATCCTCTGCGCGCTCGAGCACGGAAAGCCCGCCGTGACCGCGACGCAGATGCTCGAGTCGATGATTCACCAGCCCGAGCCGACGCGCGCGGAGGCGAGCGACATCGCGAACGCCATCCTGGACGGCACGTCCGCGGTGATGCTCTCCGGCGAGACCGCCGTCGGCGAGTATCCGGTGCAGAGCGTCTCGTTCATGGACCGGATCGCGCGCGCCGTCGAGCCGAGCCTCGGTCCCCGGCACGAGCTCACCCGCGCCGCCGACGCGCCGTTTCCAACGGTGGGCGAAGCAATGTCCAACGCCGCCTGCGACATCGCCGAGGTGCTCGGCGCGGTCGCCATCCTCGTGCCGACGTACAGCGGACGAACGGCCTCGGCCGTTGCCCGCCATCGTCCGCAGCGCCCGATCATCGCGGTGACGCACAAGCGCTACGCCGTTCAGCAACTCGCGCTCGAGTGGGGGGTCATCCCCGCGGAGATCGTGGAGTGCCAAGACGTGGAGGATCTCTGGAACCGCTCGCTCGACGCCGCCCGCGAGACCGGGCTCGTGCAGCCGGGCGACCGCGTCGTCATCACCGCGGGCACGGCGGTCAACGTGCCGGGGACGACGAACGTGATCAAGGTGGAGACGGCCTAAGCGCAACTAGGCTTCGAGAGTGCTGGGCTCGCCCAGGCTCTGGCTCGCTTTCACCGCTCTTGCCCCGATCGCCCTTGGCGTCGGGCGTCTCCTCCCCGCGGAAGGGTTGGGGCTCGCCCTCCGGCTCGCGGGCGCAGCCGCCTGCGTCTTCATCCTTCCAGGCGCGTTCGCGGTTCGCGCCGTGGGTCGTCCCGAATCTTTGGGCGTCGCGCTGGCGGCAGCCGTGGCGTGGAGCCTGGTCGGCGTCTTCTTGGCCCTTGCGGTCACGTTCGCGGTCAACGGCACCCTCGGTCTGACGCTTGGCCTGTTTTTCGGGCTCGTTCTGGCCTTGTTCGCCCTTTCGATCGGGAAGGTGGCCTCCCCGGTTCAACGCGCAGACGCCCTTGCCGTGCTCGCGCTCGTCGCCGGTGGCGCCGCGCTGGCCAGCGTCCTGTGGTGGGCCACAGGGACGATCGGGGGAAGTCTCGGTCCGACGGTGAGCGATGCGCTCTTCCACCTCGCTCGCGTGCGCAAGCTGGACGACGGGGGGGCGCTCACCTCGATTCGGATGCCGAACGACCTGGAAGGAGGAGCGGTCAATCCCGGCTACGCGTTCCCCCTCTGGCACGGGGCGCTGGCCCTCGTTAGCCGCCTTGCCGGCGTCGATCCCGCGCTCGTCGTCCTCTACTTGCCCGCGATCTTGACGCCGATCGCGCTGGTCGTCGTCTACGGAGCCGGAACGGCGCTCTTTCGTTCGACGTGGGGCGGCATCGCCACGACCCTGGGCGCGCTCGCTCTCGTTGTCTTCCCGCGCAACGGCGTGGGCTGGCTCCAGTTCCTTTCGCAGCCGGGCGGCGCCGCGCGCCTGATGCTCGTGCCCGGCTTGCTCGCGCTCGTCTTTGCTTTCGTCGCGAAGGGCGACCGGGCGCTGCTGGCCTCGACGGCGGCCGCGGCTTTCGTTCTCGCCGTTGTCCATCCAACGTATGCGGCGTTCGCAGCACTTCCCCTGGCCGGCTTCCTACTCGCGCGCGTGCTGCTCAGCGACGCGCTTGAGACCCGCCGGCTCGTCGCCGGGCTGGGAGCCGTCGTCGTTCCGGCAGCTCTCTTCTTCGCGTGGCTGGCGCAGTTCGTCGGCGATACCGCAGCACAACGCCATGCGGTGCGGTTCACACAGCAGGTCGAGACCCTCAGCTCCGGGTTGCAGGTCCGACCGGAGCAGATCGCGTGGGGCGGAGGAGTCAAGATCGCCGCCTTGCTGGCCGTCCCGCTCGCGGTCTTCGCCGCTGGACGCCGCTGGGCCGCTTACGTACTCGGCGGGACGGTCGCGATCGCGCTCACCGCGCTCGTCCCACAGATCTTCGAACGCTTCGCGGACGCAGTCTCGCTCTCGCAAGCGGTGCGCCTGGCTAGCTTTCTGCCCCTTCCCTTCGCGCTCGCCGGCGCGGCCTTGCTCGCCGGACGCTGGCGAGCCTTCGGCGTTGCAGCCGCTCTCGGCGCGGGGATCGCCGCCGAGCTCACGTACGACCACCCCGCCACTGGAGCTGCGTGGGCGGTCTGGCTCTCCTTCCTCGGTGCAGCGTGCGGCCTCGTCCTCATCGCCGCGTTTCAAAAGCGCCTCAACTACGGCGGGCCCAGCGCGTGGGGCGCCGCTGCCATGGCCGCCTTCACGCTTCCGGTGGCGGTCTCGGGACCCGGACACCTCGAGCGCTGGGACGAGCCTGATCCCTTTGGACTGAGCCCCGGGTTGACCGTTGCCTTGCGCGACGAAGTTCCGCCTCTGGCCGTCGTGCTGGCACCGGGATCCACCTCCTATCGCATCGCCGGCTACGCCCCTGTGCGCGTGGTCACGGAGCCGCCTGGACACGTTGCCTTCAACACGAGCGAGGACTACGCGAAGCGGCAACGAGCCGTACGCCTCTTTTTCCTCGATCCCGCGGCCACCCCCGCACAGCGGGAACAGATCTTGGCTCGGTACGGCGTCCAGTGGGTGGTCGTGGACAAGACCCGCGGACGGCCGGCGCTCCCGCCCGGCCTCGTGCCCGAGTACCGCGACTCTCGCTACGAGCTCTACCGCATCGGAACCTAGGCAGGAGCTCACCAGAAACGGTCGAAAGCCCCGGGTCCATGCCTCGGCGCAGAAGACGACCCGCACGGTCAGCCCTCGTCCTCCGCTGGCTCGGAGTTGCGGTCTTCGTCGTCATCGGGCTTTCGTACATCCACCCACTGCGGAGCTACGAAGCAGCGCGCGGGCGCGTCGAGCAGCGTCGCGGCGAGCTCGCTGCCCTCGAGCGCGAGAACGCACAGCTCGAGCGGCGCCTCTCCCTGTCCGGGAAAGAC